>JAGRAN010000012.1 GCA_020434585.1 Bdellovibrionales bacterium | reverse complement strand
AGGCGTACGATGCGCACACGGACTCTCTGCTCCACGACGCGGAAGTTTCGCTTGCTGCCGGAAGAACGAACTTTAAACATGGTGTTATGGATTTCTTCTGGGCGTGGACAGACAACACCGGCACCTTGCAGGGCTGGCGAGTTGACGAATTCCTGCCCGGCGTCAAAGTGACGGAAAACACCCGACTGGATGCGAATTTTGACGGGTTCTGCGAAACGTTTGCAAACCAGTGGTGCCCCGGGGGCGGCTTATGCTGCATGACCGAATGGGCGACCGCTCGGCACTGTGACGGCGACACCGCCGTGAGCTACAGCCGGTGGAACGACGGTTCTATGGTCAAAATGGAAATGGCCAACTGGGGCTGTTAATTCCGTAAGTTAAATCAAAACGGGTGCGCCTTCCGGCGCGCCCGCGACGTCGCGCTGAATAATTCACGTCCCGCCCACGTCTGATTGACGTAAGATTCATTCCCAGGTTTTTGCCATGAAGCATATACAGGCGGTAGCCGAATACCGCGAGCGAAAGCGCGTTCGGCGAATTCAGGAAAGACTAAATCACTTTGGAGCTAAGCTCCTGCTAAGCGGTTTGTTCGATAGACCGACCCGGGATGCACTAGGATCGTTTCAACGCCGCAGCGGCCTGCCTGTAACACGCAGACTCAATCGACAAACCTTAGACCTGCTATTTCGACAAGTGAAGCGGGAGACTGTTACAGCCTAAATTCCGCGCGCTGGCAGCCGTCCGGTACTTGAACCCGGTAGTTGCCGTTTACGATGGGTACGATCCTTCCCCTAGAATCGTAGAACTCAACGATCACATTGCGACCGAATCGACAGCCCGGCACACTGCCGCGAGCGGTTGTGCCTCGGTCGTTGCTGGGTCCTACGTCCCGAAGTGTCTCGGCACCTGCGCTTCCTGTAGCGACGACAGTTACGCCGACGGGATCAACCAGAACAACGACGTTTCCGTCACTGTCCGAAACAGGTTTCCAAAGAAACCAGCTGATTGAGCTGCTAGAAAGTCCGGCAGTTGTTCCTTGCGTTTGTTCGGCAACTTCGAAGCCAGAAGATTCGACCGGAGCAGTTGGCTCGGGAAGAGGCGGAACGACAATATCATCGTCTGAAGTTGCCGAAGTCGTGCCCGAAGGTGTTTGAGCGGCTGAGCCGTCATCAACAAAAACTAGGTCGTCTTGGCTAGCAGATCCGCAGCCAGCAGCGAAACAAAGCAGCAGGGCAAGGACAGAAAAATTTAGGCGCATAATCTCTTCCAAAAAGCCTTCGATGATAAAATATATAGTCCTTCATATAGCACGAAGGAGCGCCTTGTCACGAAGATTGTCCGCCTAGAAACTGTGGAAATATGGCTTAAATAGCGCTAAAAATTGCCGACTCGCTGCTCTAGCGGCCTACGCGCCGTCTCGTCGTCTCTGACTTCGACAACTACGCCAGTGATGTTGTCTTTTGATTTTCGCTCTCGAGCAAGATTAACAAGCTTGCGCGCAATCAGAGTGCCGTCCTTCGCTCCCATGTGTTTGCGAAGTTCGTTTTCGTCTTTAAGGGCGCCGCTTAATCCATCTGAGCAAAGCAAAAAGCGATCACCGGAAAGAAGAGGAAAAAACATTGTGTCCACTTCGACTGATTCCTGCCGGCCAATGCTGCGCATCAATGCGTGGGCGAAAGGGGTGGCCTTAAGTGTGGCTTCATCCATCACCCCTTGATCCATTAGGTCTTGGACAATGGTGTGATCTTTTGAAAGCTGTTTCAGATGTGTTTCGCGCAGCGCGTAAAGGCGAGAATCACCGACGTGGCCAAGCACGGCACTGTTTCCGCAAAGCAGGAGCATAGTCAATGTTGTGCCCATGCCATCACATTCGGGATAACGCTTAGCGCAGCGATAAACCTCTCTGCATGCGTTTTGAACGGCGTTTCGCACGAGGAGCTCGAGCTTCTTACCGTCGGCGTCAGTCTCGGCGATGGCCTCGATTAGCTCGGCTCGGGGAAGGATGAAGCTGACGATTGCTTCGATAGCAAGTTCAGCGGCAATTTTGCCGCCCGTGTGTCCGCCCATACCGTCGCAAAGCACGTATAGACCCGCGTCGTCATTCAGATAGTATGCGTCTTGATTAATTCCGGGTCGATTTCCGCAGTCGGTCGAACCGTAACTTCGATAGAGCATAAACCGCCTCTCTGAGGTTATTTTCCGGCAGACTATATAGGTTTTACCACGGCCGCGCCACCGCTTAAGACAAGGCTGCGATATTTAAGCCTAAATACTGTATACAGTGTGATTCTTAGCCGAAAGCGTGGCGAATAGGGATTTTCGCTTCGACTCTGCTGAACAGTGCTTCGAGCGTTCCTTTCCAATCCGACGGTCGCAGCGGTCGAATTGGAGTGGCGTCTAACACAGTTGTCATCGGGTCTGAAGGAATTACCAGGTTCTTTCGCATCAGCTCTTCAGCCTGCTCAACCGTGTTTCCTGCCCGATAAAGGAGAAATGCATTGAGTTCTTGGAGCCTGGTTTCGAGAGCTCGAACTATTCTGCGTGCAGAAATCAGCGCATTTGTCTCCGCAGAGGTCATGCGCGACATGTTCTTCATTATCTTTCCGTCGAGATCAACCAGCTTATCGCGAGATACACGAATAAGATTGGTAAGCTTGTCTGCTTCCACTTGCAGCTGCTGCCATCTGCGCTGCCCATCCAAAACCACTACTTGCGACATAATAATAACCTTTCCAGCCTTCTGTTTTAACTGCTCCCCGAGCGTACCTTTACGCTACCACTCTCTTATCCGTTGTATGCGAAGGCCTGCTTCAGTTTTTCTTTGAGGTTAAGCTAGACTTAACTTCCTGAAATCATGAAAGTTTTTTAAAATCATTGGTATTCCGGGTTTGACCGGTGCAGCAAACGTGCTTATGCGGCTTTATGGCGAGTGGACGAGGGATTTGGATTGCGGCTTCGGCCTTCATTCTATGGGGCATGCTGCCCGTTTATTGGAAGGCGCTGGCTGGAGTAGGAGCGGGCGAGATCCTTGGCCACCGCATGGTCTGGTCCGCGGTATGCTGCGTGCTGCTTGTGCTGCGCAAGGGCTCGCTTGGTAGGATTCTGAACGCCCTTAGTGAGCCTCGAGTTCTGTTGCTCGCATTGGTTTGTGCGCTGCTTGTTGGCGGCAATTGGCTTACGTATATCTGGGCCGTTAATGCCTCTCTCGTTCTAGAAACTAGTTTGGGCTATTTCATCAATCCGCTTGTTTGCGTGTTATTGGGCTGCGTCTTTCTTGGCGAACGAATGCGCCCAGTGCAGCTGGCGGCAGTTGCTATAGCCGCGGCAGGAGTGCTGTACCTTGCGTTAAGTTACGGCCGCTTCCCATGGGTCGCGCTGGTATTGGCGTTTTCTTTTGGCTTTTACGGTTTGTTTCGCAAAACCGCAAAGCTCGAATCGCTCGATGGCTTGACTGCTGAAACCCTGCTGTTGCTGCTGCCTGCGCTGATTTATCTTGCAGGTTTGGAAATTGACGGTTCAGGAAGCTTCCTTAACGGAGATTGGTCTACAAAGCTGCTGCTGATCGGTGCTGGACCTGCGACAGCGACTCCTCTGCTATTGTTTGCAGCAGGAGCCAGAATGCTTCCGCTTACGACAGTTGGGCTCCTTCAGTACATCGCACCGTCGCTTCAGTTTCTTTTGGCAGTATTTGTTTACAATGAACCGTTCACGCAGGCCCACCTTGTGACGTTTTCAGCGATTTGGCTCGCTATACTGCTGTACAGCACAGAAAGCTGGCTGTTTAGTCCCCGACGAGCTCTTCTTTCAGCTTCTCAGTGAGGGTGGTTTTAACCCGCTTACTTGCGCCGGCGTAGTTAATTTTCGGTTTCGGGGGCGGCGTCTTGATAGAGATGAAACGCTCGACGACCACGTCGTAGAAAGCAGCTTCTTCCTCCTTCGGCATGTCCTTGAACATGCGAAAAGCGTGTTTAAGTTCAGTGGGGTAGGGCATGTGTTCTGCGCCGACGGAAAGTGCCGCCGCACGATAGTCGATTGCTTCTATCGCGTTGCCAAGCAAGAGTGCAGTCGCAGCGCTTAGACGGCGAATGGCGTTCTGACGTTTAACTTCAGCAGCGATTTTCACGATGATCGTCAGGTCGGCAACACAAAACGGTTCGTAAAGCATACCATCTGCGCCTTCAAGCAGCTGCTCAGCGACCTTTTCCGCTTTTTTGTCTGAAGGCTTGAGGACTCTGATGTAAGCGCAGTCTTCGCCAACTGTAGTCTTCTTTGCGCCGTCGATAAATTCAACCATCTCCTCATGGTCTAGGCGGTGAGACAGGAAGACTACGTCCGCTTTTCGACCGTTTTGCAGGAACACCAGTCCATCGCGAAGCGAGTTCACAGCGAAAACAGCTCCGAAGCTTTGGGCCCCGGACTGCTGTTCATGGTGAGCGGCGGTCTTGAGTCTGGCGCGGCTCTCCAAGTCTGGATCGATTATTAGAGCGTTAAATTTGCGATGCATTGTACGAATCTGTCCCAGCTGAATTAGTGTCAGCGGCCTCACAGATAGGTAATCGACTTAATGGCCCAACAACATTAATCTTCTTGTTTGGAGCTGCCGATAAAGATAAGCTGTTGGATCAAATAGGACTTGTGTTTAACTGTGCTGGCAGGCCCTTAGAACACTGCTTAAAGCAACTTATTCAAATGAACCCAGGGCAGACCGCTCCTCAAAGTGATTTCGAGCCAGGCTTATACCTGAAGGTTACAGGGCTGATCTGCCTGCTCATCGTTTTTACTGCGCTCCTGGTGCGCTGGATGCGAGCAGCTCCGGGCGGCCCTAAGGCCCCTCTCGAGCAGTTGATGTTCTCAGAAGATCCGAACGCGCGAGCGTCTGCTATTGCCGGATTGGGGACGGAGCGCCGGCAGGATGAGAATCTAGTTGAGCCGCTGGCGGACTTTCTGCGTAACGATAGATCGGAGCTAGTTAGGAGAAACTCCGCGTGGGCGCTGCGCATGATTGGTCCGGACGTAAGCCCGGCCGTTCCAGCGTTAGAGGATGCTCTCGACGATCCGAGTCGGACGGTTCGATTAGCCGCCGCGATTAGCCTTCAGCACATAGGTCGCAAGTCGGCCCCAGCGGTAAAGGGCTTGATCCAAGCGGTGCGCGATTGGTGGGAGGCTCGTGCGCAGGTAGAATCCGTCTCGAAGCAGATGTCAGACGAAGCGCGAGAAGAACTTGCGTTTAAGATGCAGCCCATAATGGACGAGCTGTATCAGATTCATTTGGCATCGATTGCAGCTCTGGGGAAGGTCGGACCGAAAGCGCGGGAGGCTGTTCCGACCTTGAGTGAAGCATTAGTCAGAGAAGATCGTGACGCCCGAGTTGCAGCCTTAATAGCCATTTCTGAGATTGGCAATGAAGCACGTTCGGCCCGGGACAAGATACAGCCGCTGCTAAAATCTGATGATGATGATATCCGGCGCTACGCAGTTTGGGCTCTAGGGAAAATCGGCGCGCGCGGCAGCATCGACTCGGTTCTCGCCATGCTTGATGACAGCAATGCGGAAGTGCGGCGCAACGCTGCAGTGGCAATTCAAGAGTTAAATCTTCGCCAGGGACAAAAGGAGCTAGAGCAGCGAGTTCAGCGCTTGAAAAAAGACCTTCACAGCACTGACTGGCAGAAGCGAAAGAAAGCCGCCAAGCTTCTGGCTGAGCTAGATACTGAAGAAGCGAATCGTGCGCTTGATGATTACAAGCGGCTGTTTCCCAATATGGAACTTTGAACGATTGTTCTAGGTGCAAGCGCGGATTTCGCAAGGTCTGCGTAGACTAAGAAATTCTGCGTAGTATAGTTAGTAACGGATGGATATGACATCGCGGAAGCTTTGGCTTCAGCGCTCGAGCAGGTCACATTAGCTGCGGCAATAGCCGCCGGTTTGCTAGGAGGTTGAAGCTTATGATTTCGTTCGACGTTTGCATTGAAGAAGCCAGAAAAGAACAAAAGTCCCGCACCCGCCACTTTTACAGTTTTCCCGGATTCCTACTTCTCTTCGTCAAGCTGCACCTAATATGGGCCGGCTATACGATAATTTCAGCTTTGTAAGTGCCTTCTGCCAGCCGCTACGAAAGAAGCTGCAGCGCCAGCGCGGGCTGTTCATTGGCTTGGGCGAGCACCGCAGCTCCCGCCTGTTGAAGAATCGTGAGCCGCGTAAGTTCAGCGGCTTCGCTTGCGACATCTACGTCTCTGATCTGGCTCTCAGCGTTAATGAAGTTTTCCCGCTGAATTTGAAGATTCGATACGGCAACGTTTAAACGACTCTCTGCCGCTCCCACGACTCCTCGGGCAGCGGTTAATGTGCTGACGGCATCAGTGACAGCGTCCAGTGCCGCTTGTGCCGCTGCTTGCGCTCCGACATCTGTCGTGTCGTTTAGGCTAAAAACTAGTGCGCCGGTACCATTGCCGATACCGAGTCCCAACACTGAAGAGTCAACCGCATTGATAGTAATCTGAGAGTTTGAAGAACTGTCTAGGCCAACTTGCAGCGTGATATCGCTGCCGCCGTTAATTAAGGATAAATCGTTGAATTCAGTGGTTACGGTAATCCGTTCGATTTCTGATCCCAGCGAAACGAACTCAGACTGTAGAGCGCTTCGCTGAGAAGTGCTGAGAGTGCCGTTTGCCGCCTGCTCAGCCAGCTCCGCCATGCGGGTTAGGATATTGCCAATCTCGTTGAGCGCTCCGTCTGCAATTGAAACCAGTGAGATTCCGTCGCTTGCGTTACGGATTGCCTGACCGGCGATTTTTGAGTCCGCACGCAAAGAGTCGGCGATTGCCAATCCTGCTGCGTCGTCGGAAGCCCGCACGATGCGCAAGCCTGAGCTCAAGCGCTCGAATGTATGTCCGAGCCGACTGGTCGTTTCGGCCAAGTAGCGCTGAGCACTCAGAGCAGCAGTGTTAGTATTTATCGTAATCGCCATGCTAAATAGAAAAACGGGTAGAGTTATTAAACACTTAACAAATTGGCGCTAAAAAAGTAGGTTTCAGGAGGTAGCGGCCTGCTTTTGGTGGAAATACGTAGGTTTAGCTTAATTCGCCAGGCTAGGTTCGGACGACGTTCTAAGGTTTAAGCTAAGAAAATTAGCCCCCAAAAGCTAAATCTTCGCTAGTTTATAAAATTGTTCGGCTGTATAATGAATTGGTTAGCGCTCAAATTTATCTAAAACCCAGAACTACTAGATTTTCGGGGGCTGATACGACTTAAGCATGAAGGAATTCCAAAGGTTATTTGAGCTGTTTCAATACCAGCTCACGTTTTCAAAAGGCGGTGTCTTTTCGGTACGGATGGCTGCTGTTGGGCCAATCATCATCGTTGAACCGCATCACTACGTCACGGGCGAGGTCCAACGAGCGATCGCCGAAGAATTCGAGCGCCCAGTCTACCGTTCACGTCTAGTTAATTTTCTTTGGCGGATTCTCGCTACCAGGTAATTGTCTGACCCGGACTAAGTTTGTTGTAAGAGCCTCTGGAGCCCGTTGAGGGCACGCAGTTTACATCTACGCCTGCATTTGGATTGTTAGTAATGCGCGGCAGGTCGTCGCCGTAGCGTGTGCATTCCCATAAATTGCTAATTAATTCGGTTTCGTTCTGTAGCTCATCAGATGATTCTGGAAATAGGAACATTGCCTCTTCGTCGCTGAGAGCGAAGCTGTCGCTGCTCTGCGCTACAGGGAGGTGCTTGTCCTCGGCATCCAGCGTTTGATTGGCGTCAGTGTGATCGTAAGCTGCGCCGCCGTCTTTTTTGCCCTGTGTCTTGCGGACCATCTCGATGAATGCCTGAATACGTTCGGTTGAGGTCATTTGCGGCTGACTGCGCTTCACGGGGAGCGGCTGCAGTTCTGGCTCAATAACTATTGTGTCTAGCCGATCTGGACGGTCGGCGCTGTCTGATGATGGCTCCGCAAAGCTAGAGAAAACTCCGATAACAGCGCCGCAGAACAACAGCCCAAAAATACTTATAACGGCTAATGCTCCGCCGTCTACACGTTTGCGAGTGCCAACCCGGTTCACGGTCTCTAGCACGCTCTCTTCGCTGCCGGAGGAAACAGGCGCGTCGCTGACTTCACCGATGAAATATCCGCAGAAATCGCAGGAATTGATCTGTTCGTCTAAAACTGTCTTTGTGTCGCAGCGTGGACAAGTCGTCTCCGGCGGGCCTTCGAACAAGTCACTTGATTCGCTTACTGCAGGTTCGGTTGCTACAGCTGACGTGCGCACGGCTGCGTCAAGGACTGCCGAATCAACGGAAGTGCTCGCTGTTTCCTCCTCTTCGTATTTCCACGTCGATGTTTGCTGCTTAACTGCTTGAGAGATCGGACTACTTGCTTGTGCGGCCGGTTGAGGCATGTTTTGGGGAGCCTGATGCTGCGCAAGCTCGTCGGGTGTTACGAAGACAATGGCATTGCGATCTCCTGCGCCGAGTGACCCGTCATCACGCTTGCCGTTATCTGCCATGTAACCTCTGTTCCGACCGTTTGAAGTTTAGGTCGGCAGTTTAGGTTCTGAAGTTAATAGTTTGACGCGCAGCATCTCAAACTAAGGTCCTGGAAACGCAGTCGATTTTTCAATTCATCCTCTTGCTGTTTCGCCGCGCCCCTAGTAGTCTTCTCGCGATTAACCAGCGCTGGAGCCATCAGGTATGAGTCAGAAGTACGCCTTTAGCATGATGCGGGTAAACAAAACCTACCCGCCAAAGAAGACCGTCATCCGCGACATCAGCTTGTCGTTTTTTTACGGCGCAAAGATTGGTGTTCTGGGTCTTAACGGAGCTGGTAAATCTACTCTGCTGAAAATAATTGCTGGCGAGGAGAAAGAGTTTAACGGCGAGCTTAGCATCACTGAGGGTATGACGGTTGGATACCTGCCGCAGGAGCCTCAACTAGACAACTCGCTGACAGTTAAGGAAAACGTTATGGCGGCTTTAGGAGAGCTGCCCGAGCTGCTGAAGCGATTCGAAGAAATTAACAACGCTTTTGCTGATCCAGATCTCGACCCAGACAAGATGCAGAAGTTGATTGACGAGCAGGCAGAGGTCCAAGAGCAAATTGAACATGCCGGCGGCTGGGAAATCGAGCACACGCTTTCGGTGGCGATGGATGCGCTGCGTTTGCCTCCCTCAGACGCATCTGTTGAGCATTTGTCTGGCGGTGAGCGGCGGCGAGTTGCTCTGTGCGGCTTGCTGCTTAGCAAACCAGACATCCTTCTGCTTGATGAGCCTACGAACCACCTCGATGCTGAGTCGGTTTGGTGGCTGGAGCGCTTTCTTCAGTCGTATGAAGGAACCGTTATAGCGATTACCCACGATCGTTATTTCCTAGACAATATTGCCGGCTGGATTTTGGAGCTCGACCGAGGCCACGGCATTCCTTGGGAGGGAAATTATTCATCGTGGCTGGAGCAGAAGGAGAAACGACTGGCCCAGGAGGAGCAGAAAGAAAGCAAGCGTCAAAAGACGCTGCAGCGCGAACTTGAGTGGGTGAGAATGAGCCCGCGTGCCCGTCAAGCTAAGAGTAAGGCGCGGCTGAAAAGCTACGAAAACTTGCTTAACGAAGAGAACAATAAGTCCGTCGAGGATATGGAGATATTTATTCCGTCGGGCTCTCGCCTGGGTGACCTGGTGGTTGAGATGGAAGATATCTCCAAGGGCTATGGCGAGCAGCTGCTAATTGAAAACCTTACATTATCGATTCCCCCCGCGAGCATTGTGGGCATTATTGGCGGTAACGGAGCAGGGAAAACGACACTGTTTCGCATGATCACCGGTCGCGAAAAACCTGACAGTGGAAATATCCGAGTTGGAGACACTGTCGAGATTGGTTACGTCGATCAGCTTCGCGACGAGTTAGATGCGAATAAGTCCGTGTGGGAAGAAATTTCGGAAGGTTCCGAGGTGATTCGCTTGGGAAGGCATGAAGTTAATTCGCGTGCATATTGCGCCAGGTTTAATTTTGCTGGCAGCGATCAGCAGAAAAAGGTCGGTGCTCTTTCCGGCGGTGAGCGTAACCGCGTTCACTTGGCAAAGCTGCTTAAGGGCGGCGCGAACGTGCTACTCCTTGACGAACCAACAAACGATCTAGACGTGAACACGATTCGCGCTCTCGAAGATGCCATCTTAAACTTTGCCGGAACGGTGTTAGTGATCAGCCACGACCGCTGGTTTTTAGATCGGGTCTGCACGCATTTGATTGCCTTCGAGGGGGATAGCTCAGTTGTGATGGTCGAAGGTAATTTCCAAGATTACGAGGAAGATAAGGTTAAGCGTTTGGGGGCTGAAGCGGTTCAGCCGAAGCGTTTAAAGTTTAAGAGAATTTCTCACGCATAAGCTCTTAAAAGGACTAGGCTTTTTTTATCTTGTCGACATCACGATCGACTTGCGGCTCCCCATAACAATTAGTGGAGCCAGAGTTGATGGATACTTACGAGGAAATTCTTCGCCAGACACGCCGAGAGTATTACCGTGCGATGCTGAGCCACATCTTCAGTCTGCCTGGTCTATTTGTCCTACTTGTTAAGGGCAGTTTCATCTGGGTGCTGTATACTCTTGCGATGGATTATTCCTAACGGCGCCTCATGCCGCTCCTCGCAAATCCCTAAACTTAGTCGAAAAATTGAGTATTTTTGACAGTATTCCTCTAGTTTTCTAAGTTAGCGCCATTCTCGTCTTATTTTCGGGTAAGTAGTTGTGATCCGTGCATCTCCTCTCGGTCTGTCAATCGAGCAGAGACTGCACGCGAGCAGTTTCTGAGGTTACATGTCCCAGCCGGCGGGAAGAGCATTCTCGTACAGCTTGTGGGCATGCCACAACAACCCAATCCGGGCATCGCCCAAGGAGGTCAGACTGTGAACGCCATCGTTCGAACTGCGGCATTGACTGCAGTGTTCTTCGGCCTGTTGCTGTGCGGAAACGCCAGAGCGCAGGACACCCAACACGCGGCTCTTCGCGACTACGTCGCGGAGCAGCTGCCGTCGATCGTCGAGGTGTACAAACACCTGCACACCAATCCGGAGCTTTCGGGCACGGAAGGGAACACCGCGAAGCGACTCGCAGCCGAACTGCGCGCCGCGGGCTTCGAGGTCACCGAAGCAGTTGGTGGAACCGGCATCGTCGCGGTCCTCAAGAACGGGGACGGTCCGACAGTGCTGGTTCGCAGCGACATGGACGCGCTGCCGATTTCGGAGGACACGGGCGCTGACTACGCCTCGTCTGTTCGCGTTCCCGGCTCTTCGGGAACCGAGGTCGGAGTGATGCACGCTTGCGGGCACGACATCCACATGTCCAACTTGATCGGCACCGCACGTGCGCTGAGCAAGTTCAAGGACCAGTGGGTTGGCACCGTGGTTCTCGTCGGCCAGCCGGCTGAGGAGATTGCCGCGGGAGCCAAGGCGATGCTGGCCGACGGTTTGTACGAGCGCTTCCCGCGCCCGCACTACTGTTTGGCACTGCACGTCGATGCGGGTCTTCCTGCGGGCGAGGTCGGCTTCATCGAAGGTGCGTTCAACGCTGCCGTGAACTCTGTCGACATCGTGGTCTACGGTGTGGGAGGACACGGTGCCTATCCGCACAACACGATCGATCCGGTGGTCACGGCCGCCCAGATCGTGCTGGCGCTGCAGACGATTGTCAGCCGCGAGACGGATCCTACCGACGCTGCAGTAGTCACGGTCGGCGTGATCAAGGGTGGATCCAAGCGCAACGTCATCCCCGACGAAGTGCGGCTCGAGCTCACGGTGCGTACGCGCAAGCCGGAGGTTCGAGCACGTGTCCTGACGTCAATCCAGCGCATCGCCGAGCACACCGCTCGCGCTGCCGGCGTCCCCGAGGACAAGCTGCCCAAGGTCGAAGTCTTGGCCGATCAGCAGACCCCGGTGACCTACAACGATCCGTCGCTCGTTCAACGCAGCGTCGGTGCGATGCGAAGTGCCCTCGGCAATCAGAATGTCGTGGGGCGTGAGGCGACGATGGGAGGGGAAGACTTTGGCTTCTACGGTGAAGTCGACCCGGCGATCCCTGTGTTCATGTACCGCTTGGGCTCCGTGAGTCCGGTGGACTGGGCTCGCTTCGTTCAAGGTGGAGAAGCACTCCCGGGTCTGCACTCGGCGAAGTACCTCCCCGATCCGGAGCGGACGATTCGCACCGGCGTGGTCTCGATGACCTCGGCGGTGATGGAGCTGCTCAAGCCCAAGTAGGCTGTGCGGCGCTTCGCCAGATGTTCGTCAGGCGGTGTCCGGAACTCGTTCCGGCACCGCCTCCAGGTTGAGGACTGCTCCGCGTCGTCTCCTGATCAAATCGTGGGTTATCCGCGGCTTTCATTTTACGCTCATCTACGCTTAATTTGTTCCTGATTTTTGAGTGTGAAGCCGACTTTGAGTTTGGAAACTGCTTGGGTGAGGAAAGGGCTTAGAATTTTGCTTTGCTGCTGGTGCAGCTTCCACGCGCTGATCGTGCTGCTCGTTCATTTTCCTGCGATCAGCGGTCCAGAATCTTTCGTCTCAACAATTGCTGCTTCCTATCTAGATCGCACTGGCTCATGGCAGAGCTGGAATATGTTTTACACTATTCCGCACTATCATTATTTCGACCTGGATATTGTTGCGCACGCGCAGGACGGTGACACACGAGTGTTCGGTCCCATTCTGCCGGGTCTGCGTCAGCATGACGGATTTATTCGCAACACTTTGTTTTTTACCTACGCGCTGGATTTGGATTCGTACCATCTACCCAGATACTTGCAACAGGTTTGCCGTGAAATTCGCGCTCAAGGGTTTCCTGCAGCAAGTATCGAGCTGAGAACGCATGTGCAGCAGATTAGAAATTTGGATCAAATAGAACAGGACAGGATTATCGCAGAAAACATTTCAGAAATAAGGCGTCGTGCAAACTGCTTACAAACTGGTGCGAGTCTATGAACACCTTAGATGCTGCTAATCTGGGCAGACCGACAATATTGGAACGCTTCTGGCTTCGTCCGGTAGACTCGAGGCGTTAT
Organism: Bdellovibrionales bacterium; assembly: GCA_020434585.1. GTDB lineage: Bacteria > Bdellovibrionota_C > UBA2361 > SZUA-149 > JAGRAN01 > JAGRAN01. The sequence continues at coordinate 36,053 of JAGRAN010000012.1, read as the reverse complement.
TCGCTGCTGCGAATTGGTTTTGCGATCGGCTGTTTGGCGAGTCTAGTCCATCAGTGGCCGCATCGCTTGGATTTATATTCGGCCTCGGGTATGGCGCATAATGCAGGTATACGAAGCGGACTGAGCTGGCTCGCAGTTTTTCGGGTGTTTGACTCTGATTGGGCAGTGAGTGTGCTGTTCGTGTTTTTTGCAGCAGCGATGACGGCTTTGTTATTTGGATTTTTGTCGCGAGCCGCAATGTTGGCGGTCTTCGTTTGGCTGCATGCATCTAGTCTACAAATTGCGCCAGCATATACTGGTTGGGACGCAGTGCTGCGCTCAGTGGGCCTTGTTCTGCTGCTTTCCCCCTTAGGGCAGATTTGGAGTGTCGACGCCTGTTTGCTGCGAAGGGCAGGGCGACTGCCCTCGACGACCGCTCCAGTTTATGGGCTTTACTTGGTGCAGTGGCAGATTGCGGTGATGTATTTCGTAACGGCTGCGTTGAAGCTTAGTGATACCTATTGGCAGAGCGGTGAATTCGCGGCCTATTTCTACATGTCGATGTTTTCACTCTTTCCGAATCCAATTTATGCACAGTGGCAGACGGTGTCGTTGCTGCTGAGCTATTTTGCTCTGGCTGCTGAACTTTCTCTTCCTCTATTGCTGTGGTGCAAGCGCACCAGGCTGCTAGGCTTTGTTGTTGGTGGAGCGCTGCACGTTTCAATTGCAGCAACATCAATTATTTGGGTTTTTTCGGTGGTGGTGCTTGCGTTGTATCCGGCATATCTAGATGATGAAGAGGTACAGCGGCTAGTAGCATGGGCCAAGAGCAGATTCGGCCGGAGTTAGTCGTAGCTAGAGTGCGATTCGTCCTCAAGCAACTTGCTTACAGCTGCATCAAGCCGAGAGCTTAATTCACGTGACATAGCCGTGAGCAGTCGAACTCCCGTTGTGGGGTTTGCTTGAATGATGGCTTCAAAATCTTTGCGTTCAATATTGAGCAGTCGACAGTCCTTTGCAGCTGTTACAGTGGCTGAGCGCGGAGTCGACATCAGCATTGCCATTTCTCCGACGTGATTGCCGCGACGAATGGTTGCAAGCTTGTTTTTACCGCGCTTTATGTTGAGCTCTCCTTCAAGGACAATATACAAACTATCGTCAAGTTCGCCCTCACGAAACAGCGCTTCTCCGGCGGGAAGTGTTGTGACGTAGGCTCTGTTGACAACTCGCGATAGTTCTTCGAGCGAAAGATCTCGAAACAGAAAGATTCCCTGCAGTGCTTCAATTCGCAAAAGGACTTCACTTCTGCGCTCGGCCTCAATGGCTGCATGTTCCGTTGAAACTTGTGTGGAGACTAGCAGTGCTGTTGAGTTGTCGGATGTGTCTCGTTCGTTTGCGGTGTTTACCAAGGATTGAGGCAGATTCTCTGCCGGCAGGTCTTGAATAAACTCGCCAAGTTCTTTTCCGACATCGAAGACCTGGGTCAGTCCGTCAGAACACAGCAGAAATGCGTCGTCCTGCAAGATATCAATCGCGAGTGTATCTACTTGAGTTAGAGGCTGAGTTCCGACAGCGCGAGAAAGAATGTGGGAGAAGGGGCTCTCCGCAGCAGTTTCTAGCGGAAGAATGCCTTTGTCGATCATTTCTTGGACGACTGTGTGGTCCTTGGATAATTGATGCACCACACCTGAGCGAATTACGTAAGCTCGACTGTCGCCGACATGGGCTAAGACGCCGGTTGTGCTGCCGACGACAAGCATTGTGAGAGTGGTCCCCATGCCCTTTAGTTCCGGGTTTTTTTCCGCCTCTGCAAAAACGGTCTGACACGCGTGATTCACTGCGGTGCGCACTAGGTTCTGCGCGCCAATGCGATCGTTTGAATGATCGAGGGAGCGCACGATTTCTTCGCGCTTGGCCTGAACAAAATCTCGAACTGCCTCAACCGCAAGCTTTGACGCTGTTTGACCACCAGCCCGACCACCCATGCCGTCGCAAACGACGTATAGGCCTAGCTCGTTGTCCGCTAAGAAGCAGTCCTGATTGCTCTCCCGATGATTGCCTTTGTCGCTGAAACCGAAGCCGCAGATTTCCATGTACCTTCCTCCCACTTCAGCGAGGCTACTATCGATAGCTGATACCTTCAAGTAGTTCTGTATTTGCAAGAGGTTAGGAGTGGATTTCGCCCTATAGTCCACATTCTCGATTAGAGTTCTGTGCCAATCTGGTATACACTCGCCAGCTTAGATCTTTCTTTAGATCTCCTTGGGGTCAGTCGGAGAACATTCAATGAATTGCGGAGTGTCGATGTTTTGGATTCGGCGCGTGCGATTCAAGGTTTAGCGAGGCGCGCTGCGCTTCGCGAATGAGATCGCGTTCTGCGATCAGGAAGTGAGCAAATGCGAAAGCTTCTGGTGCTGTTCGTCCTCATCGGCGTCGCCGGTGCCGCTGTGCTGCTGCTCAGACCGCAGCTGCTCAGCAAGCTCGGCATCAACGTGCCGGGCGGTTCGTCTACCGCCTCGGCGGATGAGATCTCGCACACCGTGCTGATGGCGCTTGCGCAGGAAGGGATCATCGGTCCCGACCTGAAGCGGCAGATCCTCGGTGATGCAGATATCGCGGGCTACATCGTCGACAGCGGCGAAGTCTACTTCACCCATCCCAAGAGTGACGATAAGTTCGCGGTTAGCCGCAGCTTCCAGCGCTTCTGCGCCGACGTCACCAAGGTGGGCATGCTGGAGAACGAGTCCGGTCGGATCGAAATTCCGGGAGGATACGTGCTGCGAGTCGACCCGAAGAAGAAGGTGGTTCTCGTGATGAGCGAAGACAACTTCAAGGTCGACCCCGAGATGCAGCTCGAGTTTGCGTACGACGGCTGCAGCTACAAGCTGACACCTCGTGTGCTCGACAGCTACCTCTCGAATCGAGCGGTCTACGGCGGTCATCTGCGCATGCAGATTCCGGGATCTCGGCGCGCGTTCTACAACCACGGAGCGTTCGTCGCCAAGCCGGACGAGCCGTCGCTGGCTGCGTTCGTCAATGCTGTCACTGCCCGCGCCAACCCGAAGGACGACAACTTCCGGGAGCAGCGCATCCAGGCATGGTCGGCATTCGTCTGCGGGCAGATCGAGTACAGCGACTTCGAGGCCTGGGCTGATGTGGAGACGCTCAAGCGTCCGAACGAGGTCCTGATGTCGCGCGAGTCGGACTGCTCAGGCAAGGCGATTCTGATGGCCTCAGGTCTGGAGCAAATGGGAGAAGAGTATCTCCTCTGCTACTACGACGGGCACATAGCAGTCGCCGTGCCTCAAGGGCAGTTCCTCTACCGCAACGGCCTCGGTTTCAAATACCAGGGTCGTCAGTGGGTGCTCTGCGAGACAGCTGTTCGAGGCGGCGGTCCGTTCTTCATCGGTGTGACTGAGCTCGAACTCAGAGGTCGCACCCGAGATGAGCTGCCGCGCTACGTGCAGCAGCCGAAGGACGGACGAATCATCGACGTGGCAAGCGGATCTGCTCTCAAGCACTCCTGATCGTCAACAATAACGGACGGACGGCGATGCCGCGCTGCGAAGAGTAATCGCAGCAGGTGCATCGCTTTCAGCCGCAGGTTCTGCCCGAAGGAGAATCTCCGGCTGACCGCCCGTTTTATATCCTCATTCCGCCCCTCCGCTGAATTTTCCGTGCTCGTAAATCGTGCACGTGCACGTGCACGTTTTACGAGGGACGAACAGCGATTTAACCGAACTACATATCGTGCTATAAACCACAGTGACTAAAAAAATCGGATAAGTATGTCCAAACGCGCAATAATTATCGGAGCACTAGTCGGAGTAGCAGCGCTCGCGGCAACGCAGAGCGAAAACGACACCGACTTAGAACAGCACCTCGCCCGCGAAGATCAAGCAGGCTACGAAGGTAGCGACGAAGACCCAGGCGAAAACTCACAAGGCTACGACGTATTTAGCGAAATGGAAGCCGAGCGAAAGGCAGGCCAGCCAGTTCAGGCTCAGCGGCAGTCACTTTCACCGCAATCTGCGCGTGCCTCAATGCAAAGCCCGACTACAACGCCACAAGACGGAATGCACGTGCGTCCAGCGCAGATTATGGATACCCAAGGTTTTGGCCGTCCTCTCGTTGCAGCGACGATGTTAATTCCCACCGGCTGGCAGACTCAAGGCGGAGTCGTCTGGGAGCTCAACAACTCCGGGTGCGGCCGCAACAATCCGCACTACAACTGGGCAGCAAGTTCACCGGACGGACTGGGGATGATTTCATTACTGCCTGATGAAACATGGCAGGGAAACAGTTCAGGGATTCAGAACGGCAACTGCCCCAACGTTACGATCAGCGATCCAAAGCAGGCGGTGCTTTCTTATGTGAGCCGGTATCGTCCCGGAGCTCAGGTGCTCGATTACTTCGACCGAACGCAGGACGTAAAGGAATACTTTAAAGGAATCGTTCCTTCACGGCGTGACGGCTTTGGCGGAGAGACTCGCCAGTGGTTTGGTGCCGGTCAGGCGGTGATTGCTTATCAAGTTAACGGGCAGTCCGTGAAAGAGATTATTGGCACATCGGTGCTTTTTACGGGGATGACGATGCAGGGGGGCTACGGTATGCCCCAGCAGCACTTCCTCACAATCGGAATTTTGCCGGGCTATGCGATGCGTCTGCCTGAAGCTCAGTTTGATTTGAATGTTGCAGAGCAAATCCGAAAATCAATTCGACCCGGGCAAGAATGGAATCAGGAGATGGCCCAGCATCGAGCAAAAATCGCTGGCATTAACATTAAAGGTGCAAGAGATCGCTCCCGAATCATCGCAAAACACAACCAAGAAATGTCAGAGATACGTCAAAAGTCTTGGGAAAGCTCTCAAAGGAGTAGTGACCGAATGCAGCGCGAAACCTCAGAGGCCATTCGCGGAGTAGAAACCTATGACGACCCAATGTCATCAACCGGAACTGTGGAGCTAGACCATACTTACGATCATGCCTATCGTCTGGATAGTGGTGATTACGTCCTAACCAACGATCACTCGTTCAATCCATACGAACAGTTCGGCCAAGGCGCCGAGGAGCTGACACCGACGCAATGAAGAGTTCCGACCACTCAAGTCAAATCAGCTTTGTTGAAATTCCATTTGCGTCGCTGAGCGCTGAAGCGCTGCGCGGAGTAATAGAATCGTTTGTGCTTCAGGAAGGTACAGACTACGGACATCGCGACTACGATTTGGACGAAAAAGTTGCGCGTGTGATGCAGCAGCTTGAGCGCGGCAAAGCCCGAGTCGTATTTAACTCCGAGACTGAGACCTGTAGTATCCAACTCGTTTAGCGGCCAAATCAGGTCAGTAACCAATGAAATTGACTAGAGAATTGTTAGAACTCTAGTAATTGCCCTAAGTCGTCGATATTAAAAGGGATATCCAAGTAGTCATGCGCCCGTGGTGCGCTTGATGCAGGGGTACGTGCAAGGAAGCAACGGAAGTAACAGGCAAGGATTGCCTTGGCAATACGTATTGGCAGTAATTTGAGTTCGCTGCAGGTGCAGCGCAACCTCGCTCGAACAAGCTCTGAGCTTGGATCGACGTTCGAACGCCTTTCGAGCGGGCTGCGCATCAATCGTGCGTCTGATGACGCAGCCGGACTTGCAGTTGCCTCTTCTCTTGGAGTTAACAAGCGTGTTTTTTATCAAGGGGTTCGCAATTTAAATGACGGACTTTCTCTACTTAACGTCGCTGAAGGCTCCCTGGGGCAGCTTTCGAATATAGTGATAAGACAACGCGAGCTTGCAGAGCAATCTGCTAACGGCGTGCTCAGTGATGGTCAGCGGTCAGCATTAGACTTAGAAGCGCAGTCACTCTTCGAAGAATACGAACGAATTCTAAGCTCGACTGAATTTAACGGACAGAATCTGCTGAATGGAACGATAGGCTCGGTTGCACTTCAAGCAGGATTCGGCGGAAATGGTGTATTAAACGCGCTGATTCGCGAAGGTGAGACTACAGTTGGTAGTGTGACCGAAGGTCTGGGAACCTATACGGACAATGTACGCTCATGGGGCGCGAACGTAAACGTTGTGGAAGCTCCAACTTTCCTAGTCGGAGATCTTAATAATGACGGCATAAAGGATATCGTCGCATTAAAAGCGGTGCAGCCAGTTATCGGGACAATCAGGACACAGATTGCCTTCTTCCTGGGTGAGGACGGGGGAACGACCTTTACTTTGGATGACACTGCAACCTTTGATAGCACCTATACAGGAGTCCTTACAGACGTTTCTATTAAAGCAAATTTATTTGATATTGGTGGTGACGGCGACTTAGACCTAAGAATTTTCACTCAGGTCCAAAGTACTGGGGCTTCGCCGATTAATACGGGATACATTCAAAACAGAACCGTCGAAGATGGTACCTTCAATATGAACCCGGGACTGACATTTCAGCTCGGCATGGTAACCGCGAACAACTCAGCCACAAAGAGCGGAGACTTCAACAACGACGGAGTCAATGACCAGGTGACGGCATCAGGAGCTGACGCGAATATTCGGATTCAGGATACGCAGACATACATCAGCACTATCTTTGAGGGTGAATCGCTCGAGCAATCAAGCTTTTCCCTGCAGACTCAGAGCTCGGCGCTCGATGCGCTGAGCAGTCTTGAGTCAAATTTAGATTTGATAAACACGATAGTCTCGCGCATCGGCGCCTCGCAAAGTAGAATTGGAACATCAGTCGGAGTGCTTCAAGTATCTGCCGAAAACATGGCATCGGCGGAGTCGCAGATCACAGATGCGGACGTTGCATTCGAGTCGGCAAGGCTTATCAGGCTGAACTTACTGCAGCAGGCATCTGCGGCAATTCTTGCTCAGGCCAACAATCAGCCGGCGATAGCACTTAGTCTATTGAGTTAGTCAGTGTGGCGCTACGAATCGCCGCTTGGAGTTTTACGCATTTCCTTCTTGGTGGATTGCTGCTTCTTGTCAGCTAGCATTTTATCTTTGGCGCGCTTGCTTCGTTTTCGTTTCTGCCTGCGTATGCGCTCGACTTCCTGCTGCTTGCGGCTCTCCTTTCCTTTAAGCTTTTCATCCAAGCGCTCGCATAGCAATTTGCGTGCGAAGTAGCGGTTAAGTGCGCGCGAGCGGTCCTTTTGGCATTTTACTTCAATACCGCTCGGTGGATGCTGGAGGAATACGCAGGAAGAGGTTTTGTTGATCTTCTGACCGCCGGAGCCGCTGCCGCGAATGAACTTCTCGATTAGCTCATCCTCCTTGATGCCTAGCTCTTTCATTTTCGCGTCGAGCGCTGCCTGTTTTTGCTTTGATACTGGAAATCTTGCCATTTCGCTCTATTAGCACAGCGGTTGGAGCAGACCCAGATGATTGCTGCTTGGATATTTCGTATAGCCTGTGCTCCCGTGGTGGTTTATTGCTTAGCAAGGGAGCGAAACGACACTCGCTTGCCTACTAGGGAACGGCCAAGCTATAAGGAGCGCTTTGCTGATTCTACGGATTAATTATGGCTGATTCAGGTGAACTTGGAGTCATAGCAGCGCAAACTAAGCTGCGACGCACATTTGCGATTATCAGTCACCCAGATGCGGGCAAGACGACGCTCACAGAGAAGCTGCTGCTTTACGCTGGAATGATTCGGACCGCGGGGATGGTCAAGGGTCGTAAGGCGCGGAAGGCGGTGAGCTCCGACTGGATGGAAATGGAGCGCGAGCGCGGTATTTCGATCACGGCTTCGGCAATGCAGTTTCTCTACAAGGGCGTGGTAATAAACGTCCTTGATACTCCCGGTCACCAAGATTTTTCTGAGGATACTTACCGCACGCTGACCGCGGCTGACAGCGCTGTAATGGTAATTGACGCGGCAAGCGGAGTCGAGGAGCAGACGAGAAAGTTATTTTCAGTCTGCCGCATGCGCGGAATCCCAATTCTAACTTTTATCAATAAAATGGATTTACCGGGCCGCGAACCGCTGGAGCTAATGGCGGACGTTGAAGAAGCTCTCGATATTCAGGCCTCGGCGCTTAATTGGCCGATAGGTTCGGGAAAGGCTTTCGTCGGTGTCGCCGATAGGGAGGCGGGCGACGTTATTCTGTTTGAGAAACAGGGGATTGGTGGAAGCGAGCGGGCAGCATCTTCTCGTCTTAGCATGGAAGACGCTGTTGCTTCCGGAAAGGTTTCATCAGAACTGCACGAACAAGCGAGCTATGAACTTGAACTGCTTAACGAGGCCGGGAATCCGTTTTCGCGAGATGCTTTTCTCGCCGGGGATGTAACTCCGGTATTTTTTGGTTCTGCTCTCACAAACTTCGGGGTGGAACCGTTTTTCGATCGTTTTTCCTCGTTGGCACCGTTTCCGTCAGCCCGGCCGGTAACTCTTGACAGTGGGGAGGAGTCAATCGTTGAGCCGGTGAGTGAGGATTTCAGTGCGTATGTTTTTAAGATCCAAGCCAATATGGATCCGAAACACCGAGACAGTATGGCTTTTCTTAGAATCAATTCGGGCAAGTTTGAGCGAGACCTCGTAGTTAAGCACAAGCGCAGCGCCAAAGACGTTAGACTATCGCGGTCTCACAGCATGTTCGGCGGCGAGCGCACGACAGTCGATGCTGCTTTTCCAGGTGATATCGTTGGAGTAGTTAATCCTGGAAGCTTTGCTATCGGAGACACAATTTCTACCAAAGGCGGTTTTTCGTTTAAGCCGATGCCGAAGTTTCCGCCGGAAGTTGTGGCGCAAATCCGGCCCAAGGATCTGATGAAGCGCAAGGCTTTTGATAAAGGCATTGAACAGCTTAAAAACGAAGGGGCAATGTTGATCCTTCGTAAGTTCGGACAGCCGAACAGCGAGCCGCTTGTCGCCGCGGTCGGAAGGCTGCAGTTCGATGTGCTTCAGTTTAGACTGCAGACAGAATATCGGGTTGAAACCCAGCTGGACGCTCTCCCGTATAGCTATGGTGCCTGGCTAGTCGGAGACCCTAAAGCCTTTAAGCCGCCTTCGAGCGCAATGCTTGCCGAAGACGGTGAGGGTAGGGTGATTATGCTGTGCGTTCGCGAATGGGAAAAGCAGTACGCACTCGAACAAAATCCGCAGCACAAACTGCTCGACTTCGTAGACTGAGCTTCTGTCGACGAGACGGCAACTAGGCCGCTCGTTCCCGCAGGTGCTCGTGCGCAACTATGCTTTCAACTAGAGCTAACTTGAGCTGCGCAGTGGCCTCCAGCAGCTGCGCCTTAGTTTGTGTCCTGCGGTAGGTCAGGCAGTCATTTACCCCGCACTCGAGGTGAGCAATTGCATTTAGCAGCGCCCGCCGGCCAAATGATTCACCAAATCTGCCAATAGAAGCTGTCGCAAGTTCACCTGCATAGGAGATGCCGCGAAGTGCCATTTGTATGTACTCTTCACCTTTGCCTGGGGCGTTGCGCTCTAGTTCGACAAAGTGAATCATCGATACGAGCGCCCATTGAATAAATGGTGCTTCGCTGAAATCACAAAGCGCCAGCTCATTTAATGCTTTTTTCCCATGCTCAAGTAGCTCAGGAAGCTCTTGTTCGAGCAGCTCCCTAAGGCGAAAACCGTCTGAGATAATCATTTTCATTCTTAGCCCACATTACCTGTTGGGGACGCTGACCGCGCGTACAGAACCCAATAATTCAACCCAGTGCCTTTGCACTCTTACTGTGACACTTCCCTGTCACAATTTCAGCCTAGCTTGGAGTCTTACTCTAATCGATATGTTTTTAGTTACAGTGTAATTAGAATAAGGGCGTAAAACTAGTAAGGTTAGGGCATTGTAGTGGATTTAGAAGAATTTCAGTAAATTAGCTAAGTACATAAACTGTAGTTTGGGTTTGAAATGACAAATATTTTTGATTACACTGTAATTACTTCTATGGCTAGACACTCTCTTCTCGATCGCTACGAAACGTTTGTCTCATGTGCCGTCCTCGGTGCGCATGTGAATGGCCGGGCGCGAGGCTTCCGCCAAAACGACGTGCGCTTCATGATCGAAGTGTTTACCAACTGGGTCGAATCGGCAGAAGAGAACCCCAGCTTGCCTGTTCAAAACACGCAAATTTCCAGGTATCTCGACAATTTAATCGATGAGGGCTTTGCGCGAGCCGTTAGCGAGAAATCCTTTCCGCGCTATCGCCTGACCCGCACCGGCGTAATTGAAATGATGTCGCGCATAGTTCATCGTCCGTATTTTAACCAGCGTGAGCATTTTTACTTTGTATTCTACTTCATCGATACCTATAAGCCGCAGCTGATTCGACTCGTAAAACGAGAGGGAAGCCGCTTTCCGTTTTCGCTTCAGGTGGAGCTGGACTCTCTACTTGATGTGAACATGCTGCTCGATAGGCAGCTAGAGTATGCGCAGCGCGCAATTCATAAACTGAACCGCCGCATTGAAGAAGCGCAAAAGACTGCTAGAACCGTCAGGCGGCTAGTCACTGCAGGCACAGAGTACTCTGAACTACTTGAGGAGCTTGAGCGTGAAGCACCAATGGATTTGACAACGTCACGCCGCTACACGGAACTCTATGCTCGCGTAACGGAACGTCAGGGAATTTGGGAGATGACAATCGGCAATGACCGCAGGGTCAGCCTGGTTTGGATGCCCGCCCGGCGTCAGCTTGAGCAGCATATTTTGGAGCTGGAGCACCTAAAAAACGAGCATTAATCTCGATCGGGCCATTTGTAAAACAATTGTAAACTCTCCAGAACTACTTTTACCTCCGCGTGTCTAATCACCCAACTGCACGGCAATTATAATGAACGTGCAAGATAGATTTTCTACTGGAGGAAAACCGAATGTTTAAGCGAACGATTTTCAAAACCGCTCTATGCGCAGGACTGGCCATTCTGGCTCCCCAAACAGCACTGGGCTCCAAGCCCACTCCAACACCCAAGGTGGATGTGGTGTTCGTGCTCGACACGACTGGGAGCATGTCGGGTCTAATCAATGCTGCCAAGGAAAAGATCTGGTCCATTGCATCGACCCTTTCTGATACGACTCCGGCACCGGAGATACGTATTGGACTTGTCGGCTACCGAGACCGAGGTGATGCTTACGTAACAACACGTTCGGCGCTGACAACAGATCTTGATGCAGTTTACGGCGACCTAATGAAGTTTGAGGCCGGCGGCGGCGGCGATGGTCCAGAAAGCGTGAATCAAGCGCTGAACGAAGCAGTCACGCGATTCGACTGGAGTCAGGATCCCGATGCGTACAAAGTGGTGTTCTTGGTCGGTGATGCGCCGCCGCACATGGATTATCAGGACGATGTTCCGTACAGAGAGACAGTTAATCTGGCACTGAATAAAGGAATAATCATCAATACCATTCAGTGCGGTAACATGGAATCAACAACTCCGATTTGGAACGAGATAGCAAAGTTTGGTGAAGGAGTCTTCGCTAAGGTTGAGCAGTCCGGCGGCGCGCTGCTCGCAGCTACACCCTACGATTCAAAACTTGCCGAACTTTCATCGGAGCTCGACAAAACTCGTGTGGCGTATGGTGATCACGACGAGCGAGCTGCTCAAGCAGCCAAGTTCGCGATGAGTGATGCAATTGCCGAGGAAGCCACCGTTTCCGCCTTGGCTCGACGTTCCGAACTCAACGTCAGCGCAGCCGGAAAAGCGAACTTTCTCGGCTCGAAGGAGCTGGTTGAAGATGTTTCGACAGGTAAAGTCTCGCTAGAGAAGCTTGATCAGGCGCAACTACCGCAGGAGCTGCGTGATGTCGGCGCGGATGAGCAGAAGCGGATCATTGCCGAAAAGAAGGACAAGCGCGACAAGATCGAGAGCGAAATTCGCAAGCTATCCCAGGCGCGCCAGGATTACTTGAAGAAAGAGGCCGCGAAGAGTGCAGGAGAGAAACCAGTGCTTGACGAAGTCATTTTCTCGGCAATTAAGACACAAGCTGGGGCTAAGGGTTTAACCTACGACTCCGGTCCTCACTACTAGGGTGGAATTGGGCAGCGGGGTGCGTTTTATTGAGCTTGGCGGCTGTGGTAAAATAGCTTATCACTGAAGCGGGAACTTAATTTTATGAAACGCACCCTGCAAATTGCCCTTTTTGTGCTGATAACGGCCTGTTCGTCCGGGGCCTCGGTTGATGAGTTAGTCATGCAGCTTAAAGATGCTGACCCCGACATCAGGAACAACGCCGCGATCGAACTCGCCCTGAAAGGCGAAGATGCCAAGACGGCAGTGTATCCTCTCAGTCGTTTGCTCCTCGATGACAACGATGGAGTTAGAAGTGCTGCATCGTATGCTTTGCGAAAAATTGGCACTCACGATGCAATTCGCGTAATCAACGCCCACGAAATTCGCGGCATGCGCTCATAGCTGTCTGCGTTAAGGCTGCTCTTCTTTTGGTGATTCTCCGGCATCCCGATTAAATGGACTGCGAAACGAGGCTGTCAGACGTTTGCCTTTTTCCTTGAGGAAGCGAATACCGGCGCGGCGCAAATCCTCGTAGGTGCGTTTGCTAGTGCGCTTGCTGAAGTTGAATTCTCGAGCGGCACTCGATGCGCGGGAGATTTCCTTTCCTACTTCTTGAAATAACTTGTCGAGAGTCGGTCCCCACTGGTCACGGTAAAGGTCAGGAAGTTCATAACCATCCTGGACAGCGTTAAGGTGTGCCTTCTTTAATACCAGGCGGCTTTCGAGCAGTTCTTCTGCCTCGATTAACGCGGCATAATCTCCGCGCTCGAGCAGCTGCTCACCTTCTTCAAGTACCTGGTTAATTGCCAATACGATTTGTTTAGCAACTCCGAACGCGCGGGTTGCACGGCCAGAAATTGAATTCAAATAATCAAGCGCATGAGTTTCAATTAGGTCAACGCGCTCCTTGTTTTCTGAGAGCATTGTGCGCAGCTGCGAGAATTCCTTGTTCAGGTGTTTCTTGTGACTCTTTTTTGCAAGTATCAGTCGTGCGCCAAGAAAAACTGCAAGCGCAAAGAGCAGCAGGACGGCGCCGACCAAATAGATGTAAGTCTGTTCTTTGGGAAGTGACTCAGCTCCGCCATCCCACCAGCGCTCGGAGCCGAGTTCGCCCGCTTGTGCGCTCAGCAGCAGTGTCAGCGCTAACGCACGTTCAAACACCATTGAGAAGTTTAGTGTTAAGCTGAGCATGGCTCCCCAGTAGATCTCTCCCTCAGGGGAGTCTTCGGTATTCTGAACCGGAAAGTTGAATGATTACAGTCCGGTGAAGGTATGGTCCTTGCGCTATATGGAATTGCCGTATCACTTCGGGTTCTTAGCGGACTCTACGGCTCGTCCATGCTAGTATATTAAGTCAGCAATTCGAGCGCGGAGATTTCCTACCATTGGCATCGATATTTGTTAAATGTGTTGTCGTACTCGTTCTCGGATTGTTTGTGCTGTACTTGCTAATTGCGTTTCTGTGGAAGCGCAAAAGCGAGCAAGACCGACGAGACTACACCGCGGTGCTAGGGCAGGGTCGAGTTACCACCTTTTATAATCCTGAGGACTACGCGCGTGCAGTCGAGGACTCGCGTGCCTTTCGAGAGCAGGATACGGAAGACTAGGCCCGACAGATGCTGTCAGCTTAGCGACAACACCGAATAATTTTTACCTTTAGGAGTTCGGCAGCAGCGACGACCTGTGCTGTAACGGCATTTTTTTGCCTGGAATCTGCAGATTTCTGAGGTGTCGATTTTGAGTGCGGTTCTATCGGCGGTAGCTGCAGCGAATGTGAGCGCTGCTGTAAAGGTCATTTTTCGAAAATCTATGTGCAGCGGTGGGCAGGCTCGAGCACTCCTGCAATATTATCATATAGCGGGCGCGCTGATGCTCGTTTCTGTTTTTGGATTTCCTGCCTACAGTTCAATGCCTACAGATGTGTTTTGGCTCCTGGTCGCCAGTTCCCTGTGCTGGACTTTTGGAACTTTGTACCGCACCAAAGCATATCGTGACCTGGAAGCCTCAGAGACAAATATCATCGGGACACTGAGCCTGGTGTTGATTACTGCGGTTGCGATTGTCTTTTTTGACGAATCTCTCTCAGTGCTCGGAATTGTGGGGATGGTGGTGATCCTGCTCAGCATTGCGGCGGGGACAGACATCCGCCAGTTTCGTTTTCGCAAAAGTGTGCGTGACCTTTTGGTAAGCGTGCTGCTGATTAGTTCGGCATTGGTCATCGATCGCATTCTTACTCGCGAGCTGCCGATTGCTGAGATAGCAGTCTCGACGTTTTTACTGCCGTCTGTCTACTTTCTGTTGATGGATCTCAAGGCAGCGAGGAAATTGCCGCAAATTATATCAAGCGGTGAAAGCAGCTTCTTTTGGGCCCCGCTGCTCGGAGCAGTGAGGACTTGTTTTGTCTTGTTCGCTCTGGCTCATGGCAGCTTAGCGGTGACATACGCTCTGCTAAATACCTGCGTGATTTTTGTGTTTGCGTATGAAACAGTTTTTTTGCAGCTGCGCGAGGGAAGAATGCGTCGCGGAGCATACTGCTTGTGCTGCGCGCTCGGGGCAGTCATGGTGACAGCTTACGGCTGAGTGCAGCCACATCTAGTCGATGTCGACCCCCAGAGCTCTTAGCTCTGACACAGTTTCGGAAAACTTCGTGTGATGAATGCCGTGCCAGCCTAGGGCTTTCGCGCCGCCGACATTCAAATAAATATCATCGATGAAAACCGTAGACTCCGGTTTGAGTTTGAACGTAGTCTCAGCTGCACGGTAAATCTCCACTCCAGGTTTGAGGGCGCCGACTTTGAATGAGGCGACTGTGCCGTCGGCTAGGCTCTCAAGCGCGAACTTCTCAATTAAGAAATCCCAATGAAGCTCATTAGTGTTGCTGAGTATTAGTACTTGATGACGATTCCGGAGTCGGCGCTGCAACGCCAGCATGTCCTCGCAGGGAGTGAAGATATTCTGCCAGCGTGAAGCGATTTGATCTGGCGCAAGGGGCTGACTTAACTGGTCCTGAACTCTTGCAATGAATTGCTTGGTAGAAATTGCGCCGCGTTCATACGCCGACTGGTCAATCGCATTTGCAAAGTCGGAAAGATTTTCGTGCTTAGCGCCGCAACTGCGCGCATAGTCAAACACAGAGGCAAAATCGAAGTCGAACAGAACCTTTCCCAGATCGAATACTATGGTTTCAATCTTCACGCGATTTCCGGTTCTGTCGGAGTCTCGCCGAATTGGCGTCGCAGGTGTTCGCCGAAGATTCTACATGCGTCAGTTGTCGTAAAGATTCCGACTAGCTTATCGTTTCTCGTAACCAGGACTGAGCCGATATGCATCGCAGACATTTCGGAGAGCACGATATTTAACGGCATATTGATGTCGACGACGTAAGGGTCCCTCGTGCAAACTTCGCCGACGGTCAGCTCTGCGTCTTCCTTAATCAGGTTGGTCAACGACTGGGCCAGGCGAATATCGCGCTGAGACAAGATACCGACAATTTCACCGGCCTCGGTTACCGGCAAGTGGCGGATACTGTGCTCTCGCATTACTGCGGTCGCTCTTGGTAGGGTTTCGTGCGCCCCAATCGTGTACGGGAACGGGTGCATCGAAGTTTTCAGCAATGGTTTCTGCATTGCGCGCTCTCTCCAACAACAATCATGTCCGCCTCGCGCGGCAAGAATCAAGTCCCGGGAAGCGGCGGTTCTTACCACAAGCCGCAGCTAAGCTCGAATAACCGACAAATAGACTATCAAAACTGCTAACATCCCGCCAACAGAGGATTAGGATAATTCGACCAGGCTGATGGATGGATAAAAAGCCTCCAGGCACGGAGAGCTAAGTGCCGATAGAGCTACTATGGCTGAGAAATTTGACTACGACATGGTTGTGATTGGGGGCGGACCCGGAGGCCAGAAAGCTGCTATTCAGGCGGCTAAGCTTCGCAAGCGGGTTGCGCTGGTTGATGTAAATCCGTTTATCGGCGGAGTCTGTCTCCACGACGGAACGATTCCGAGTAAATCTTTTCGTGAGGCGATTCTTCACCTCAGTGGGTTTCGCGAACGTTTCCACTACGGCAAGGCGTACCGCGTAAAACAGAACGTGCAGATGAACGACTTGACTAACCGCTGCCGCGGGATCGTCAACGATATTGAGCAAACGATACGTTCTCAGATGCTGCGCAACCACGTCGACCTGGTAAAGGGCTTCGGCTCGATTGTTGATGCGAACCACGTCAGGGTTACTGATGAGAATCATGAACGCACTCTTAGTACAGAGTTTGTCGTTATTGGAACAGGCACTAGACCGCGCAGGCCGCCGGGATTTCAGTTCGATGAAACGACGATTCTCGACAGCGACAACATCCTGCATATGAGTCAGCTGCCTTCAACGCTGACAGTTGTTGGCGGCGGCGTGATCGGAAGCGAATACGGCTCAATGTTCGCTGCGCTTGATGTTAAGGTGACAATCGTCGAAGCGCAGGATTCAATACTTGGATTCCTGGACCGAGAAATAGTTGAAAACCTCGTTTATAAGCTTCGTGATTTGAAAGCGACGATAATTACCAACGACAAGGTGGTTAGCTGTGGAACTTGTCCAGACGGGCGCGCGGTGACTTACCTTGAAAGCGGGAAGAGAATTGTTAGCGAGAAGCTGCTGGTGTCCGCGGGACGCGTATGTAACATCGAAGGTTTGAATCTCGATGTCGTCAGCGTTGAACACGATGAACGCGGCCGCATCAAAGTAAACGAGCATTATCAGACGACCTGTCCAAATATTTATGCAGTTGGTGACATCATCGGATTTCCGGCACTTGCTGCTACGTCTTTGGAGCAGGGGAGAAGAGCGTCCTGCCACGCTTTTGGGCTGCGAGACAGTTCGCCGGATATGCCGCTGCCATTTGGTATTTTTACGGTTCCCGAAATTGGCATGGTAGGAAAGACGGAACAGCAGCTAAGCGCTGAACACGTGCCGTATGAAGTCGGTGTTGCCCGCTTCAGTGAGATTGAAAAGGGGAAAATTATCGGTGACGACACGGGATTTTTAAAGATTATCTTCCACCGAAATACCCTGGAAATCCTTGGCGTACATATCATCGGTCATGAAGCGACCGAGCTGGTGCACATCGGTCAGATTGTGATGGGCTCTCAGCGCACCGGTGGTGTAGAATTCCTGGCAAACAATATTTTCAATTATCCGAGCTTGGCTCAGGCTTACAAGGTTGCCGCGCTTGACGGTCTAAACAAGGTCATCGCGACACAAGATTTGCCGGACGAGGTTCCCAAGGCCGAGTACGACGATAATCTTAACTGACTGGGCGTAAACAGCAACGAATGACCCATTCTGACAACAAGCCGGAAACTCCCGGCCTGCGTCGTTTGATGCACGAAGTAATCTTCGAGGCAGAGACGCCGAGCGGTAAGCTGTTTGACGTGCTTCTCCTTTGGGCGATTGTGCTGAGTGTCGGAGCCGTGGCACTCGAGAGCGTTGCTGAGATTCGAGCGGAATACGGCAAATTGCTGTATGCGACAGAATGGTTTTTTACCGTTGTTTTTACGGTTGAATACGTTAGCAGAGTCTACTGTTCTGATTCGCCGCGACGCTACGTGCTCAGTTTCTTTGGAATCATCGACCTACTTGCTGTCATTCCAACTTATCTTAGCTTTTTTGTTCTCGGCTCGCAGTACTTGACGGTGGTGCGAGTAATTCGTCTGCTGCGGGTTTTTCGCGTGCTGAAGATGACCCGCTACCTTGGGGAAGCTGAGGTGTTGATGGAGGCGCTTCGCGCGAGCAAACCGAAGATCACGGTGTTTCTAGGTTCCGTCTTAAGCGTAGTCGTGGTGATCGGTTCCCTGATGCACATTATCGAAGGCCCGGAGCACGGATTTAGCAATATCCCAGTCAGTATGTACTGGGCGATTGTAACCCTAACGACAGTTGGATACGGGGACATCGCGCCAGGGACAGTGCTGGGGCGAACGCTGGCGGCAGCCGTGATGATTCTTGGCTATGGTGTGATTGCCGTCCCAACCGGGATTGTCTCGGTGGAGCTGCATAAAGCTGCCGAACGGATGCCCAGCAAGTCCAGGTGCCGGTCATGCGGTGTGGACGGTCACCGGGCGCATGCCGTTTGGTGTTATAATTGCGGAAGTCGGCTGACAAAAGACTCGAACGAATAAGTATTCAGCGAGTCTAAGTCAAATGATGTAAAATAGACCCAGGTTTTATTCGTTTAGTTTCGATGAGTCGAGATACTTTAAAGATAGTCCTTCCGATTTGGTTTCTGCTGCTTTGCGCAGAAGCTGCCGCAATCGATCCATATACGGCAGCCAAAGGAGCCGTTCATATCATTCACCGACAAGCTGAGATTGGAGAGACCGCGGAACGCCGGCGAGATCGCGATGCGGCGAAAGCTGAGAGCCAGCGCGGCAGGCGCGGTGACATGTTGATCGGAAGTGATCCGAGTCGGGAAAGCAATATCGACTTCGCAAAGTATGGCCTCGCTCCAGACGGAAGCTCTTCTACACCATATGCTTACAACTCCAGCTTTCCCAGCTCGCATATGCCCTCGTTGGCCAAGGTCGAAATGTTTGTTGCCTCGAACTGTCCGCACTGCGACGAACTGCTGAAGTTTTTGCGTGAAGAGGGAATTGTCGTCAGGGTCTACAATTTAGAACGCGATCGTCATGCTGAAGAAGATTATCTTGCGAACATTGGGCGAGGAGTTTTGCCGGTGACCCGCATCGGAGGCACAGTGATACGCGGCCTCGAAGCAAAAAAAATCATGGCTGAAATTGAACGTCAGGGTATCAAGTCCCAAGCCGTTTTGCCGACGCCACCGTCTCCCAAGGACACTTTTACTGTCGGAGCCGGCTCCAGCAAATCAGTGCGCCGCGGTTTTGCAACTAATCGAGGAATCGGACGGCGAGTTAACAAGATTTTGAGCCGATATGATTCTGCGGCTGAGCGATTAAGCCGCGAGCAGAAGGACCAATCGATTAATACGGTCTACAAAGAAGTCAGCCGCCTCGAGGTGGAAGAATCTCTGCTGAAGAGCGCTGTAAACGGCAGCGGATGGTTCAGCAAGAACGAGGTCTCATTTAGCAACAAGGACGTCGAAGAGACGGTTCTGGCCTACGTTAATACGGCTAAACGCCTGTCAGGAATTGCGGAAGCCGGTGAGGTTCAGCCGGGGTCCCTGCACCTGCTTAGAATGAGGCGCAGAAGCATTGAGAGGCGTGTTGAGCAGCTGCGCGAGGATGCCGGCATCGAGGATTCGGACTCCTAGTGTAGGTAGAACCGAGCTGGCCCTTAAAAGTTACCCTAGTAAATTAATGCCCTTTGTAAGGCCCTGAGAAGACAACAAGGACTGATTCTCTTTTCGAGCACCTTGTCTACCAGCCTGAAATGAGCTCCAATACCGGCGTTATTTTGATTTTGGAGGGGCAAATGGAAAACAAAGAAGTCCTCGTAGTAGTTTCTAAGCTTAAGAACTACATTAAGGCTGAATCGGGCATGAACACTTCAGGCAACGTTGCGCCGGCGATCTCACAGATCATCCGCATGCTGTGCGACAGCGCCATGGAGAAGGCCAAAAGTGACGGCCGTAAAACCGTCATGGACCGCGATTTTGAATCGGGAATGGCTCATTAAGCCACCGGTCTTTTAAGCTAAAACGAGGCTAGCTTCGAGATAAGCGGCGCCTTGCGCCCCACCTCGAGACTGGCCTCGTTTAGTTTTAACGTTCAAACAGACTCTCAACTGGCTAATAAATCACTCGCTCGTAGGCTGCTTCACAGAGTAGCCCCGAGTCGAATTCTTCCGGTAGAGTGGTTTTAAGCTCAGCTCCGGTTTCAGCGCAGCGCGCTGATCTCAGCTCACCTTCGAAGAATACTAGTCGGAAATTCTCCTGCAGCCTGCGCATGTAATATTTGTCGGGCAGGGGGCTTGCTAGTTTTGATGAGTATGCAATGTCTCGCTCCTCGATTCTAAACGGCCGAGAAACGATGGTATCCCAGTAGATTTCATTTAATAGAGCGGTCGATGCTCCCCCGGAGTGATCTGGAACTTGCGCCGCATCAAGGTAAGACTTCTTACGCTCCGCGCGCTCTTCAGCAGGGCGAAAACCGGCCTGAGCCAGCTCCTTCGCATTTAACGGGAAATAGAAGTTAGACCAAGTTTCCTCGTAAGGCGTTTGAGCGAAATAACCGGGGAAGAATCTTTCGTACTCGTCAGTTTGCTGCATGCAGCGCTTCAATTCCGCAACGCGCTCATGATATTCCTGCGCAGAATACTCCTTATTAAAGATGTGGTACTTTTTACCCAGTAGGCCGCAGCAGCCAAAGCAGTGTTCGCATTGCATGCAAAATGCACAGTATTCCATGAATCGGCACTGAGTTAAATGATATGAGAACTTAACGTCGTAGCAGTGGTCGACGATCATTGTAGAGTGATAAATCAACTCTGTTTCCAGCGCAAAGCCGATGCAGTCCATCGAGTCGCGGTGATTAGGACCTCCGCGCAGACAGTTGAACGAATCTTCACAGTCGATCAGAAAAAAACAGTCTTCGCAGTTTTTGCAATTTGTTAGGTAGTTGCCGCTGCAGTTGTCGGTGTTTTCGTTTTGCAGGGCTTGGTGCCAGGCCGATGCGAGCACTTCGTTGTAGAAAAATTCTTTGGCTTCTTCGAAAGCTTCCCTCGATCTTAAATCCCAGTCCGCAGTTTTTCGGCGGTATTCTTCTTGCGTGAGCTGTTCGTTATTGAAGCAAAACTTTTTGTTTCTCAAGTTTGAGCAGAACATACACTCTGAGCAGCCGCGGCAATCGTACAAAAATGCAGATTCGCTGCAGTCACGGCAGTTCACCGCAAAGCGCACTCTAGAGCAGCGAAAGCAGTTAATCGTGTCCGAACATAACTCGCAGTAAAACGAGAAGACGCTGTATTGAGAATCTTTGCAGTAGTACGCACGGTAGCAGTGGCGAAGGTCTTCGTTGTGAATTCCGGAGTGACAAAGGTAGCAGTTCTTTGAATACCACCAATCGTCAGCGTATTCGCAGTTTTGATTACCGCCTTGTGAACTATGTGGAATGGGTGAGCGCTGAAACAGCTCCCACAGCTGCGGAAAAATTTCCCGTTCAAGCGTGTAGTCCGTGGCAGGTGGATTTGCGTTTTCCAGCCAATAGTCTCGGTGCACCACGGGGTATGGACAGCTCTCTGAGAACGGAGACACGATGCTTCGCCCAGTCGCGTCACATTTTCGTTTGTGGAGCGCCCAGTGGTGCCAGAATGCACCGAGGTGTCGGATGCGCATTGCGGGTGAAAGATCGGGGGGACGACGGACGCTAAATTTCTCACGAAGCCTGGCTTCAAGCGGGGAGAGTTCGTATTGCCTGCCTGTGATGCTGCACGAATACATACACGGTCAATCTACCGTGGGCGGCGGGGGATAGGCAACATACTGGGAAAAAAGGAGGGCCGACAGACCACAGCGGAACCTTGAAGGTCCGCGGTGATCCGTCGGACCTCTGGCCTTCTTGCAGTGACGGTTGGGAGGGAACTGCTCAGGCCAGGACGCGGCGAACCAGCGAGTGAATCTGCGGGGCGTTGAACACACCGCAGGCGGCGAGGGTGTAAGGCATACTCTGCCAGCAACCCTCTTCCGCACACTCGAAGATTTCGACGTTGTCCGGGCCTTGGAACGATTCCCAGCCTCCCATCGCGATCGAGGCAGCAACGAAGACTGCCAGCCGGTTGCTCTCGGATTCGAAGATGCTGCGGAACCACGGTTGGTGACCGCAGACCTCAGCCATTCGATCGAGAGCGTTGCTGATCGCGCCGCAGTTGGAGCTGCGTCCGTCAGTTTGCAGGAGATAGAGCACGCGCTTCTTCAGCGAGAGCTCGTTGAAGGACTGCACCTCGACTCGTCCGCACCACCAGAGGCGGAGCGCGATGATGCTTGCGAGCAGGACGACGGCGGCGAAGCCGAGCTTCCATTTTCGCAGCATGACGAAGTCGCGGTAGAACTGCGGGATCCATGAGGTCCCGAGTTCACCATGACGCATCAGGTAGGCGAGGCGGTGTGACCGCTTGCCCGTCTGATAGCGCCAAAGGCTGTCCAGCATCTCCTCAGAAGCACCATCCCAACGACTGTCCCTCAGGTTTCGGACCATCGCGTTGAATCCAAGGAGGCCCTTGGATCCGCCGGTCTGACCGATTCCCATGTTGAAGGTCATGTCGTTGAGCACCACCCAGACGTGGTCGGGGGCTTGGCGGAACCACTGCTCGCGTCCGAAGACGTTCTCGAGCTGCTGTTGCGCCGAAGTGGTGTCCTCCTCCAGCCACTGCCAGACCTGTCGCTCCGGGATACCCCGTCGCCACTGGTCGATCTGGTCGCGGCTGTACCTGCCTTCGAGCAGGTGACCAACTCCACCGGTCCATTTGCCGAGGGAGTCTTGATACGCCACGTAGGACAGGCCTTCGTGGAGTCGGAGCAGGTAGTCACGCTGCTCCTCGCGAGTGGTGAGTTGCCGGAACTCGCTGATCCGGGCCGACTCCTTGCGGTAGTCGACGAGTACGAGGACGGAGAGAGCGACGACTCCGAGGAGCGCCGCAACGATGGATCCGCGAATGAATCCGCGGGTGAAGAACGGCGGACGAACCGCGTTCTCCGGGGAGCTTTCCTTGCTCATGTTTCGAGTCCCTTTCTATCGGAACACTGGATTCGCTCTTCCGTGAGCGACCCTCCCAACCGTCTGGGAAACGCTGGTGCGTCTGAATGGAACGACCATCACAGGGTGCAAGAGGGCCAAATTGGCCGCCCCACACCCCGCAATGGCTCTAAAAACCATAGTGTGGTCTGTCGAAACCCATATGAACGAGCGCTGAAGCCGCTCGGAATGCTAATGATCGCAGGCCTTTAACGTGAGCAGGAGACATAGCTGTCCCCGCGTACCACTGGGCCGTATTTGGTGTTGTGGGGTTTGGGCCTGCTTTTGTTGCAGATATTTTGGCTTAAGTCCAAATCCCCAAAGGCTGGAGTTCACCGCTAAATTAGCTTCGCCGCTTTAGCGGTGTCGTGCACGTGCACGTGCACGTTAGACGTGCACGAATAGAGAAAGGGTGAAGGAAAGGAGTAGTTCGAAGGGGCGACAGCGGCAGGCTCAGGGAAGCAGGCGATGTCGGGTAACTCAATGTATATGAGCAAGCGGGTGCTATAGGTGTATTGGTCCCGGAGCCCGCCGCTCTCGCCCCTTGGCGATGCAGATTATATTCTTAAGCAGCGCTGATTTTAATTTTTGTAGCGTAGCAACCGCTTCCAGGGCTGATAACTCCGTGCACGCTCGCAACTTTGCCGAGTTCAAGGTCGCCAATGACAAAAGTATTGCTGTCGACGTCGAAGTCGGTGCCGCAGATGGAAAATCTGGTCCTATTTCCAAGCTGCACTTCACCGTGCAGATCAAACTGACGTACTTGTTTCTCACGCTTTCTTCGTGAATGAACTTGTCGGAACATGTTTAATGCCTCTTCTCTGATGCTTCTGGTCGTTTCTGGTCCTCGTAGCGGCGCTTGGAGGCGCACGGCCGTATAGAGCATTGGGCGTGCCATTTTGCGGTGGCAAATCGCGTCGTCTGCCGCGCGAGCTAGGCGAAGTCTAAAAAATCTTGTGATTTTCCAAGTCCCCAGGACTTTTCAATGCGGATCTGACGAAATTTATCCGCGGGTGACATAATTTGTTCCTCGAGCTGGTTAAAACAAGGGTGTACCCTGCTTCCAACTTACCGAAACATTATGCGCGGTGCTCCGGCATCATTTTTGCTCCTCAATTCGAATATATGCGCTGTCTAAGCTGGCAGCATACGATTTCTACTGGGCAGAAGCGGGCGAAAAAGTTAACGTTGTGAAAGCTTTAGCATAGATGTCCCCCCGGGAACTTCCCCCGGAAGCAAACGCAGCTTTTTCGCATCAAAAATAGAACCGGTTTCATGTAAGCGGAGGCGACGATTTGAACCGTTACAGAGCACTCATAATCTTTATCTTTTTATGCATACTTCCGTGCCAGCAGGCGGCGGCTCAGGCTTTTCTGGACGGAGATCCTTATCAGGACTTAATTCTATTTAACTCATCAAGCGCGAAAGCTCTTTGGCGAGCAAGCTCCACCGGCGCGCTTACAGTTACTGACTTTGAAGCCGCCGCGGGCCGTGTCGGGCTAATCGGGGATTTCGACGGGAATAACACCAGCGATATCAGCCTCTACGATCGGGCAACGTCTAACTTCTATACGGTACTTAACGGTAATGCATCTGAATCGGTGACGGTGGGGAATCCGGGCGATTTGCCAGTAATAGCAGATTATGACGGTGCAGGCTGCACCAACTACGCCACGTACGACAAGAAGGATGCGCAGTGGACCGTTGCTGACTGCGATGGCCAAAACGCAGTAACATTTACTCACGGCTCTCCGGGTGCGATTGCAGTTCCAGGCGATTACGATTGTGACGGTGCTGCTGACGCAATGACCTACAACCGCGTCACTAACGAATGGCGGCTGCGTCGCTCGTCTGACCTTCAAATAGATAACTTCTACTTTGGATTGATCGGAGATATTCCGGCGAGTGCTGACTGGGATGGAGATGGATGCGTGGAAGCGGCAGTCTACAGGCCTTCGACGAATTCTATTTTCTATAACTCCTCGTATGTGAATGGTCAGGTTGGTGCTGCAGTTGGTCCTCTGCAGTGGGGTCTAAACGGCGACAAATTAATACTAAGCAATGTCGACCAGTCTCCAGCTGCGGATCGTGTTATTTATCGACCCTGGACCAACGAAATTTTCATCAACACGTCGCTGGATGTTTTTTATCAGATACCGATGACTTCCGGCTCGTTTTCATCTGCTGCAAACTTACCGTCTCCGGTTGGGGGGCGTGTGCAGGAACCGG
This sequence comes from Bdellovibrionales bacterium, assembly GCA_020434585.1. Taxonomy (GTDB): domain Bacteria; phylum Bdellovibrionota_C; class UBA2361; order SZUA-149; family JAGRAN01; genus JAGRAN01. The sequence goes on along the minus strand of JAGRAN010000012.1, from coordinate 11,197 downwards.
GTCCAGCCCCAGGTGATTACGACGGAGACGGAAGAAGCGATTACGTTACAGCAGTAGTCAACGACTCCGCTAACACTACGACCTTTAATGTTCGGCATTCTACCGGTGCTCAAAGCTCCTATGTAGTGAACGACCAAGGCGATGCCCTGGTGCCGGCTGACTATAACGGCGATGGCAAAACGCAGGCGGCAACGGTTTACGTAAGAGTCGAACTTGTAGGGCAGCAGAATCCTCCTCCTCTGCGCTGGAAATGGTTGAATCCCGATGGGACCCAATCTTCGATTGAACATGGGGTCAACGGTGATATTCCGATTGCAGGTGATTTCGACTGTGACGGCAAAGCCGATCCAGCGGTCGTGCGCAACACAAACGGTCAGCTATATTGGTTTATTGAACTGTCCACTGGTCCGAGTGTGACGAACTATGCGTTCGGCCTCGCTGGTGATCGCATCTATGCCGCAGATGTGACCGGCAATGGATGCGACGATCTGATAGTTGCACGTGATGTGCAGGCACTTGGTGGAATCGTCTGGTATTACCGAGAAATTAGTTCTGGCTCCGCAGTCGATCATTCCTTCCAGTGGGGGCTGCTTGGTGACAGCGATCTTGAGCCAGTAGATCTCAACGGAGACGGCAGGGCGGACTTTATCGTTGTGCGCAATGTCGGCGGTGCCTGGTATTTCTACCGACGCTACGCCGAAGGAATCTATGATGTCGTTCCGTTCGGAATCGCGGCGACAGACAAACCACTTAGCGGCAGATACTCGGGGGTAAATTACAGCGAAATTGGCGTTTATCGTCCGGGGAGCACGAGTACGTTCTACGTGCGCAATTACGCAGGGACCACTGTTCCCGTAGCTTGGGGCGCTTCAACCCATTCACTGGTAAGACCGGACGGGTCAGTTGTTGCAGGTCAGTCGGGCGGCGGCTCCGGTGGGCCAGGCTGTAATCCTTCACCTGGAACCGACACTGACTTCGTCGATGGCGGCGGAGGCGCGGTGTGGAAACCAGAATCTGACTCTACGGGCAATACAGTTATCCTGCTTCCGTCTAATCCATATTGCGGTTTGCACAATAGTCAGCAGCTTACATTGACTATTCTTGGGAGCAGTGGAGATGTCGTGGCCTCAGTGGCTTCATCGCACTGTAATGGGGCTAACGATAACCGTCCGCACTTTTTCTTGAACAAGAATCCGAACCAGATGGACGATTTTGCTCCAATCACAGTCAAGGTCGAATACAACGGAACGACTGAGTGCCGAGTAGTGCCAAACCCGCACGTTCGCTACGACTGAGTCTGAGTGAATCAGTGGCAGGCGGCTGAGTTCGCGCTAGCGGCGGGGGCGCTATTGCTTTTTGGAAGGTGTTTGCGAAGTAGGCGGTAAGTAATTAGCGCCAGTAGGAATACCGCACTAGCGATATGAACCACACCGTAATGGGCAGAGTGGGAAAGAGCTGACTGCTGTGTTGTGTAGTCGGCATTCGGTATCAAAGAATCTAGCAAGAAGCCCGCTCCAAGAGTCGTAACCGCGATCGCGGCGAGATACAAACCGAGTGAGCGCATCCCAAGTTCTTGTTTAACAGCAAGCATGGTTGTGATGTTCGTCGCTGGGCCTGCCAGAAGAAATACTATTATCGCTCCCGGACTAACACCTTTTAACAGCAGCGCAGCTGCAAGAGGGGTCGTTGAGGTCGAGCAGATATAGACCGGCATCGAAATCAATATCGCTATCAACATTGTCGTGGTTTTTGACAAATTGGCGCTTGCTACTAAGTCTGGCGGAAGTAAATAGGCAGCAGCGCCAGCAATTAGGAATCCCAGAATTAGCAATTTGCTTAGATCGTCAACGATATCGCCAAATCCGTAAGTGAGAGACTCCCGCAGAAGCTGAGGTAGTGAGCGATTCTTAGTCGGTTCTGAAGACTTTTGATGGCTGCTTTTGCAGCAGTTTTTTGGCTCAGCCGAGTCAGTTGGTTCGCTGTGCTCCCCCCAAGTTTCGATAGCTATTCCGACCGTAAAGGCCGACACGAAAGATGCGATTACGCGAGCCGCAGCGATGAAGGGCCCCAGTAAGACGTAACTTAACAGATACGAGTCAACGCCAATTTCCGGAGTGCTGACCATGAAGCTTGCTGTTGAACCACGGCTTGCACCGGCGCGGCGCAGCGATACTGCGACGGGAATCACGCTGCACGAGCAGAGGGGGAGTGGAATTCCAATCAGTGAGGCGGTAGCAACGCTCTTGGCTCCGGGTTTTTGCAGGGCGCGTTCAATGAAGCTACGCGGGATCAGAGTTTTGATAAACCCTGCAGTCAGAAATCCGAAAAAAAGCCACGGCGCACTAACAACGAATAGCAGCCACGTCTCGTAAAGCCAGGCTAGGATACCTGTCATGCTAAATCACCTGTCATCAACCGTAAGCGCAGAGTTACTGCTGCTCGATAGAACTGCCGCTTTCCAATGAGCTCGGCTCTGTATGTTTAAGTTGAATCAGGGCAGTGCTCTGGAGGTGATCCTTAACCAGGTCAGCTAGGGAACGACCATTGAGAAAAGCGTCTACGTGATCAGCGAGCTCCCGCCACAAGTCTCTCAATCCGCAAGCGTGATCGGTTCGACACCGTCCTTCAGGGTCAACCGGCTTGGAATCGCATATTACTTCAAAAGTGCTGCCCTCTGCGGCGAGTAGTATTTCTCCGAGTGAAATCTCAGAAGCTGGCCGGGATAATTTGTATCCACCATGCGGACCGCGAACGCTGTCGATGATATCGCCTTTGCGCAGGCGCTGCAGGATTTGTTGAGCATACTGCAGGGCGATACCCTGTACTTCAGCGATTTCAGCCGCACCAACGGTAGATTCGCCTTCGTCGCTGCGCTGAGCAATATGCATTGAGCAGAGCAGGCCGTATTCACCCCATTGTGTAATTCTCATGGTTCCTCCTCTACCGAAACCGAGACAAATTGTAGGTATTAACAATATATTTCAAATTCGCTTCTGGCAAACGGTGGCTTGGCTGGAATCGTATTTTCGGATGACTCGCAGTTATCATTTCACCAAAAAACCCAGAAGTTTATTAAGAAAGTATCGAGTCCGTTCGACCTAAGATTGCATTATTTCACCCTAGGCCAATTCAGGCTAGGTTAGTAGCGCAAAAGAAGATTTAGGTGCTTAGGCTTATGCTGATTGGGATTTCAGAAGCAGTTTCTGCATTGACTGTGGCTGGCGGCGGCCAGCGGTCTGGTGAATTTAATGGGCGTAGTCAGGCCGTTTTTTTGGCTGCCTTTCCGTTGGTCGGTCTCGCGTTTGGTCTGATTGGGCTGATTGTGATGGAGTCCCTTGCGGTAGCCCTCCCGGTTCTAGCTGCTTGGCTCGTGCCGACGCTGTGGTTAATGCTCTCCGGGGGAAGGCATTTGGCTGACTTTGCGCGATTCAGCGAAGCCGTACTGTTTCCAGGCTCTCACGAACAGCGCTTGGAGATTATGCGTCAGAGAGGTGCACTGCCGCTAGCCGGTGTCGGCATGGCACTTGCGCTCTACACCGGAAAAGTAATTGCGCTTATGCAGGCGCAGCTGATGGATGTGCATTCTGTCGCTGTAATCGTGCTGGTCGTTCCGCTTTTTGGCCGCTACGTTGCTGCTCTGATTGCCATGAGCGGCGAAAAACCCATTTCCCCGTGTGATTCACAGCTGGAGCCGTTTAAGCTTAAGGTGGTCGGAGGTGCGTCGATTTTCATTCTACTAGCGCTGGTTAAGTATTTGACGCTGAGTTTGGCGCTGCTGGTGACAGTGATGGTAGTCGGAGTCGTCTTCAGGCTTATCGCCGAACAGCGGCTGGGCGGGCTCTATGCTGCTTGTATTAGCGCGGTGATCGAAGTTGCGGAGCTAGCTGCAATTCTAGTAGTCGTTGTTTTCGCCGGGACTGGAATAAATTTGGTTTTGTATTAGAGGCTGAATCGGACTGGCGTTAACCAATCAGGAAAAACGGCTTGATAAACAAGATGTAGGTCCAAGGGACGATTGCGGTGAAAAAGTAGAGGCAGGTAAGTGCGCTCATCGCATTCTTAACCCATGGCAGTCGCGCAGCAATCAAAGTAAGCGCGAGGACGATAATAATCGCTGTTGATTTGAGAATTGTCAGTGTTGGGATATGGCCAAATTCGACCATAAGCTGGCGCAGCACAGGGTTGCCTTCTGCAGCTAAACCGAAACGATTAATTCCGATGGTAGTAAGCACGCCATCCATCGCTTGGAAAAGCATCAGCAGCACACCAATCTCAATTACACTTCGAGCAGGCAGGAGAGCGCTCATCGGGCTGGCCAAATAATCGACCGCGTGTTGAAAGCGGCCTTTGTCGAATTCGGTGTTCCAGCTCTGCTGCATCAAGTTGCCCCCTTTAGGCATTCGCAAGGGATTTCCATCGCGAAACTCTATCAATTACCTCTATATCTGACAAATTAGCTGCTGCGCTTCTCTTTTTCCGGAAGTACCCGTAATCATTATACTGATGCGAATCTTTGCTTGATTTTCAAGCACTTGGCTAAATTTGGACGGATCTGTCGATAACGAGAGTGAACAGGCGAAAACAGTCTTAATCTGCCTTAATTGTAGTGCGCCGTGGATTCGATCCCTAGCTCCTGCCGCTGCTCGCCGCCTCGTAGAAATTTACGATCGAAATTGAGTTATCATCGACTTTGATTGAGCCGACGACCGCTCCCATTTTCTTAACGTTGGCGATGGATTCAGGAGAGAGGAACTTCTTCGCCTCGTCATTTTGCGGAGCGTACATCGACAACATTCCGCCCATATTTTCCAAGAACGATCCTACTTCCTGGAAATCGATGTAGAGACTTCCGAGGGAATCATCCTTGGCTAGAGCTTGCTGGGTTCTGGATGAAACAGATTTCGCCAAACTTGCCTTGCCAGTACTTAAGCCTTCAAGCACTGAACGGATCATCGGCTCAGTTGATGATACGATAACGGAGTTATCTTTAATCGCAAGATAGGCACCAACTCCGAGCTGGCTTCGGATAAATTTTACCGATGCGCCATGCAGTTCTTTTTCTTGCCAGCCCCCGGTGCTTACTCCAGTGCCCGATGCGAGTGAGCCAAGGAGGTTCTCAAGCTTTGAGCGAAGTTCGCTCGGGTTACTTGATTCAAGCACCATCAGCAAATCGGGTATCGGCAAAATGGACTGGCCTATCGGTGCGATTCGGGTAAACAGGGCAATTCTTGAAACAGAATCAAGAGAGCTGAGCATTTTGACGGCGCTCTGACTACCAAGTCCGGATCCTTCCAGCGTCAAATGCCGTAAATCCTTCAACGTCTGACCATCAACGCTCAGAAAAATCAGGGGACGAGAAGGGATGGAATTTATCAGCTGGGCGTTTGAGGAAGAGTGCAGCGCCCTAAACCATTTCTTGTGTTGAGGATCTTTTACTTCGTAGAGCAGCCGAGCCATATTCGACGGAGCGTCATCCATTGCCATCGATAATGCGACGGACTTAAACGGAATAAGCTTTAGGTTCAGCGTGTCTTCGATTACTTCGCCGCCGTCTTGCTGAGATTTTACGTCCTCAAGCAAGGCTGCGATGTCGATGTATCCGATTGCGTAACGATGTTTAGCCGGCGGAAATTCCGCGACCGATTCCTTAAACTGAGGGCTGTCAACATTCTTGGGAATACCAGTCCCCTGACGAGACAAGGCTGCTTGAATCGGCCAGAGTTTGGTGGCGATCGCACCGATCGGTCCGCTCCAGCCCACATAGCGCATACGTGGTTTGCTATCTTTGGCGCGGGATCGGCCAGCTTGAGCCAGTTCATTGTGATCGAAACTGAAGGCTGAACCACCTTCGATTTCGTGCTCATGCACGGTTACTTTTGCACGCTTCAATTGTTCTTTCAGGTTGTCTGCGTACGTCTCGAGTGAGGTGCCGTCGGAAGCTCTGAACATAAGCGCGAGCGCCGGCTTTTCGTCAGATGAGGGCGGAGGTGAGGCAAAAGCCACTGCTTCGGATAAAAGGGTTTCGTATGTTTCTCGCTCGGTCGGATCAATGCCTGCGCGCTTAAGGATTGCTATGAACTTTCCCTCTTCTCCGGGGCGCGAGGTGAGCGAATCTAGCGAGAACGCGCCGCCGCCCGCCCAAGGAGATGACGCAAGCCGACGGTATGCCGGATGAGTGCTGTTCCAATGAAAAAATCCGTACGCGTTTTCAGGAACGAACTTAAGCAGAGACTCGGCGGCACGAAGCTCTGCAGGTACGTCGACTTCGATAGGAGTGGTCTTAACCTCAGTTTGTCGCTTCTTCTCCTTGCTGCAGCCTGCTGGGGCAGCAATCAACGCTATGGCTATCAGCACAAGCATTGCGACCTTATGTATTCTTTTCATGGAGAATCTCGATTCTGACGCAGTCCCACAAAACGACTATCTAATTTTACTACCGCTCCTGAACACAAGGTGCAAGGTGCAGCTTTTACAATGCTCAGTTGCACTGATGGCTCATCGCTTTTGCAAGTAAATGCCTGAGATTAAGCTAGGGTTTGACTTAGAAGTCGATTCGGAACTCAAGCAAAGTTTGCTCGCCGAAGAAGTCATGGCGCAATTGGAGAACGTCGGCGATGCGCAGTTGAGGTTCGACACCGTGCCTTGAGTTGACCCCAATGCGAAAGCGCAGCAATCCGTCGCTGTCATCGTCAGCGTTGTCGATTGTTAGGTCACCGGAGTTGGTTCTATCGACGGTGACGGTGCTCATATTCTTGTAATAGCGAAGTTCATTCATGAAGTCTTCGTAAACCATCGCCAGCGGAGAAAACTCGAGGTAGTCCAGCAGAGATTTGACACCGTGATAGACGAACATGGATTCGGCGAGCCGTTCATTCTCGAGCTCGTCGTAGTTGCCGATGCCAGTCCAATCATTAAAGTATTTCAGGTAAACGAGGCCGCGATAATACTTAAATAGTCTATTGTTTCGATCTTGAGAGAGGATGATGTCATCAGCCGAATCCAGCCGAACATCAGAAACGTCCAAGCCCCTTGAGCCCCCGAGGAAGAACTTTTGGCCATCGTTGGAAGGCACATCGAAATTACTTAGCTTGAGACGGGGTGCGGGAGGTTCGGCTATGGCAGGGGAGGAAATTATCGAAAGGCAAATCACTGCAAATAGCAGGCGAAAAATAAACGGAGCAGGAGTTTTGAAGCTCTTCATCAAACGTTCGCGCAGTGACAAACCATCCCAAGCGTAAAACACGGGCATCAACCCTTTATGTTTAGCGCATTCGTGCGGAACTAAAAACACGTAATACGGTTTACACAGTGTTAAGATAAAAGGGCTGCCGCTAGGGGTTCTTTATTTAACTTGAAGGATTAGAGCCATTAACAGAGTTATCACCATGTTGGCTCGCTTCAGTCCAATACATTGATGGATCGTCGTTTTTTTGAAGGGACATTTTTCGCAGTACCAACAAAACCACAAAATCGTACACCAAATGAGTAAGGATAGGCGGCCAAAGGCTTCCGCTGTACACGAAAAGGAAGCCGAAGTAGAAGCCAAACAGCAGGTAGATTAAGGCGATAAACAAGTAGCTTCTAATCGCTGGGCCAAAATGCAGCACCGCGAACAATACGCTAGCGAAAACGATTCCAAATTCAGTTTGCAGCATGCCGCGAAAAAAAAGCTCTTCCCCAAAACCAGCAAGACAAGAAACGAAAAGGGCAGTTGGTAAATCGAGCGCATTTGCCAGCGGGCGCACGACCGTCTCACGAAAATCGCGGCAGGGGGCTAGCAGTCGTACGTGGTCGCTGACGGGACCAAACAAGATGTAATTTACGAAAAGCAGCGGCACAACGAACGCCACGCCTTGCGTCAGATGAGCTGCGGTCAGCTTGTCGAAAAGTGGAATACTCCTAAGATAAGACCAGACGAACGCGGCAAGCAGCAGCAAGCCTTCTACAACAACGCTGGCTGCGATAATTTGATTTCGTTTAAGTTCCATTGTCTAGCCGAACGCGAATTTCTCTTGCACACCAGCACAGAAAGCGCACCTCCTCTGCCACTTCGTCGGAAAAGTCGATCTTCAAATCAGCGGCATTCCAGCGCGCACCGGGACCCAGCTTCAGGCATCGTTCTGCGCGTTTGCCAATCGTTATTGACTCAAGCTGAAGGACTCCGGAAGAGAGCAGGTAGCGCACGGCAAAGTCAATATCTGATCCAGAAACGTCTTCGCTGCTGCCTGCTCTTGTCGCGAGAAGGTTGCTGCGAAGATTGTCTCGAAAATCCTTGTCGGAGACCCAAGAGGACTCAAGTGACTGAGCGAGGCTGATAGCGGCTTCAATTGCTTCGAAGAAGTGAAGGAATAGCGCCCCCCCGGGAACACAGGCGCTGACGCCTTCCTCTGTCGCGTGCGAAGTTTTAGGATCGACCCAGCCTATTTTAGTTAAATGAGCCTTTAACGGATCCAGCTCGTGCTGCCAGGGGTCCCAGTGAGGCAGTAGGAGCATGGACTTGAAGAGTTGGTGCAGGCAGTGCAGGGCAGCGCTTTGCTCGCTTGGCTTTTGCTGGGCAGACAGCAGCATGAAGGTTGGCGGGGCAAGCAAGTGCATGATGTTGTTGCGATACATCCCGAGTTGGATCAGCTTGTCTGGATTTATCTGATACTGACGCTCATTTTCATCGTTCTCAATTGTCAGCATGCCGGCCTGGAGCAGGGGTTCGACTAGCGCTTCAAGACCAAGCATCAGATTTGGATTTTGCAGTGCTCGCACGAGAGAGGTGCTGATCGGCAAATTACAAAATGTCCAATTGCTGTTCTTCTCAGCGAGCAGTTCGGGCAGAGAGTTTTGGTCTACGGCGGTGCACCCGCGTCCCGCAGCGATAAGTCTTAATATTGCAAGAGTGCGTTCGAGCAGCTCTCCACCAAGTATTTGAGCATCCTTGCAGGACATAACCGCAGCAGCAATTGTCGCAGTCGCGGTTACGGCACTTTGCTCAGAAATTGAGCGCACTATCTCGAATCCCAGGTCTTCGGCAAGCAGACCCAACGAATCTCTGGTGCGGGATGATTTTGTTCTAGGTTGAGCAGCGAACTCTTTTAAGGAGATTGGCGCCCCAATATTGACGACTACTTCGCCGTAGCGTCGTTTGAAAATAAGCCGCGCTTTCAGCAATTCGAATGCACTTTCCTTCTTTTTCTTTTTGCCAAGGTTCTCAGAAGAAAGTGAGGAAGCTTCCACCACCTGTTCATAAGATATTGCGATTGGCACGAGCATAATGTCCTTACGATCGCCGCGCTTAAACGAACGTATCAATGTTTTAAGCAGGCCAAGGCGCGGTGCTAGAACGTAGCCCGATCGGCTTCTTCCGCCTTCAATGAAAAACTGAATCAGGTGACCATGTTTAATTAAGTAAGTCAGGTAGCGCTCAAGCACGGTCTTGTAGAGATAGTCATTTTCAATCTTGCGCCGAATAAAGAACGCGCCGCCGCACCTGATGATACGGCCGACCGGAAAGAAGTTCAGGTTGTTGCCGGCAGCGACGTGAGGAATCGGCATATTGGCATGATAGAGAATCCACGACATTAGCAAGTAATCGAAGTGGCTCTTGTGAGACGGGAGCAGAATGATGGGATGTTTGAGCGAATAGCTGCGCAGCTGATCCAGGCCGTGAACCTCGACCCCATTAAAGACGCGGCGAAAAATAAAATTCAGCGCCGAGCGCAGGCCAGTGACCACTCGATGATCAATAGTAGCCGCCATCTCTTTTAATATTTGCTGAGCGCGTTCGGAGACTACCTTTGGAGATGATGACGTGGCGATCGCTAGGCGATCCAACGTCGCTTCAAACTCTTTTCCTGAAAGCACGATTGACTCAATGGTTTCAGACGACTGTGTACGCGCACCGCGAGAAAGCTTCTCCTTCCAATAGAGCTCCCGCGAAAAAAGCGCAAAGACGTTATGGACGGACGTTTTTGCCGGTAATTCGAGGATCGGGCCAATGTTTATTTCTAATGCGTCGCGGTGAGCTGCGTAAACGATCATCAGCCACATGTCTCCGAGCGGAAGAAACGGGAAGTCGATGTTCCAACTGGTCGGGGCTGGGGTTGGTTTGGGGCCGCGCCCGGCTAAGAGCGAAACCGGTACGAAAATAGAATTCGACAGAACGTCTGTCCGTTTAGCAGTGGCGAACAGCGCTTTGAGCTTTCGGCGCTGACGACGAGTTTGCTGAAGCGTGATTTCCTGTCCGCGTCTCGACCTGAGGTACATTCTTGAGGAACGCTGTTTCCCCTTTTTGACGGGGAGTTCATCTTCTATTGTGAACTTTGGATCGGGAAGATTATTGGCCCTACAGACTCTGCGAAGGACGGCGGTCTTGAGATACGAGGGACGCCTCAACACAAATACAATATGTTTAGTTTCGGCGGCGCTGCGAAGATTTGCGACTACCTCACTCGAGTGAGCGTTTAGCACGAAGCGCTTGGCTAGACGATCGAGAATACCGCTAAGCATTACAAGACCTCCTCGCCGCTCTTGCCGAGGGGGCGGCAGCTCGTCGTTGTTGAGCTTGTATTTTTGACGGCTGCATTGACAAGCATTGAGCCCGCATCTTCGAGCGTGTGCGCCCAGTATCCATCGAGTTCATCTCGGCGCGGCGCTGCGGCACGGCAGCTGACCCGCCAAAGGATCTGGCCCGGTTCAGCTGCAAGCGAGTGCTCGCTGATAGAAATTACGGCGTCGATTTGCAAATGTGGATGTTCCTGTTCGACTATTTGAACCCCGAACACTTCGGTGTCGATATTCCACCAGTGAATCGATTTATTTGCAAACGTTCTGGTCGGCTGCAGTATGCTGGCCGCTTCTGAGCCAAGGGCCTGTCCAGCGCCACGTTCGATGCCGCGCTGAAAGATTCGCAGGGCGGACTCCCGAGTAAACGCTGGCACAGTATTAAAGCCGTAGGATTTGGCGAGCTCTTCGCGCAAATTATTTAGCTGCAGTCCGCGAGCGATTCGCGGCGGTGCAACAACGGGCTGGGGAGCAGCGGCTTGTAACTGAAAATGTTCACGTCGGGAGGGAAATTGGATCTCCGGACTCTCGACGAAGGCACTCAGTGTATCTCCAACTGCATCTTTAAGCAGCTCGCTGAGAATTGGCGCGCGAGCAGACTGTTTGGTTAGCTTGCGTTTGCGATCAAAGCTGCTGGATGCGGATG
>JAGRAN010000246.1 GCA_020434585.1 Bdellovibrionales bacterium | reverse complement strand
CGGAGGACAAGCGAAGAGCTTTTAAATGAGTATGTAACTTTGGGTGCTATGCTTTGTGAAATTGCGAGGATGCAAATGGTTGCGATGTTTAATGTGATGACGACTTGGAGCATGGTGGAGCCACGCTCGCCTCGACCTCGCGCCCGACAAAACGACATATATCCCCTTAAAACCTAATGTCCCAACATATATATAATCCGTCCGGGGAAGCCCGCTGCTTCTATTTAATCGCTAAGTGGCGAATTTTCTTAGAAGAGCTATTTGGTGGACGGAAATCAATGATTGTTGCCTTCCATGCTGCCGCCGCCGCAAACAGCAGAGACAGCTGGACGTGAGTGATTGCAGCCTACCCTTAGGGCCACCGAGGTGTTTCTAAATGAGGTCTCAAGTCTTGGAGTAAGGCATTGTGAAATTGCAAGGATGCCCAGGACTGCGATGTTTAGTGTGATAACGACTTGGAGCATGGTGGAACCACGCTCGCTGCGAACTCGCGCCTGACAAAACGACATATATCCCCGAAAACCTACCTTCTTAACATAAACATAATCTGTCCGGGGAAGCCCTCTGCTTCTGTTTAAAGGCTAAGTAGCTGATTCCCTTGAAGGAGCTATTCGACTGTTAGGGCTTCCTTCTCAGGTTCCTCGACCCAGCTAAATCCGGCGACGACCACCCGAGCTCCGCCTCGCTCACCAATCACTGGGCTAATATCCTGGTCGCGGCTGGCTAGATATTCTCGAACACGCTTATGAAACTTCTTCCCTTCGCGATTAATCCAAGCCCGAATTTCCGGGACTGCTCCCACGAGCACGTTGTCGTATTCCGTTCGAATAAAATGATGTGGAACTTTATTTACCTGTCGAATGTTTTCATCAATCGAACTAAACATCGTCCCAACATTTTTCGAAGTCAGTTCAATTAAGCGGTCAAACTCACCCACTGAACGAGTTAGCGGATAAACTAGCTTCGCTTTGTCGCCGTCAATTTCGATTACACCTGTTCGCTCAAGTTCGTATAAAACAGATGGTGGACCGATACTTTTGCTAACAGTTGCAACAAGCTTAGCAAACTCGCTTTTTCGCCCTTTTATCGAAAGAATACGTGGTGAACCGTCGGGGTTAGTGTAGGCGCGACTTTGCTCCCAATGGCCGATGACTCTGGTGACTACGTCTGGGACAGACTGAACATGCTCAACTTCACCGCGGTAAATTTTTGTCACGTCCAGTCGATGCAGACCCGTCATTATGCTGATGCGGCTAATGGTAACCTGCTCACCGCGCTTTTTTATTTCCTCAACTGCGACCTGAACAAAGATTTCTTTGAGAATCCCCACGAAGCGCTGAATACTTCCCAAGTGGTTAATCCAAAAGCGCACGATTGGACTCAACATGGTCCGTAGCGCGCCTTCTGCAGCATCTCGAAGAATTTTACTCATTGCTCAATTATAGCGCATAATTCTTGCACACCTGAGAAGTTTAGAGTTCGGACAACTATAGAATCGGCAGATAATTACCGTTACTTGAGTAATTAGCGCTAGTTATTATCCTACCACCTGAAGACAGCCTTGCAACCAGCAATATATTCTGTGCATAATTTATGCACATATAAGACACGCTCCGGCTGCTCTCCAGCATAATCAATGGTGTCGGCCAATGAGTGTGTCAGCCCGACGAGTGGGAATTAAAAGTTAGGTTGTCGTCTTCTATCGGGGCCAGAGCTTAGCGGCTGAGGTACCTGTTGGGGAACGCAGCGAGGAAATTATTGGAGGTTTAACAAATGAACAAGAATTCATTCAAATTTTTACTGGGTGCCGTAGCTCTCGCAGCTGCAACGTCCATCGCCGCACCAGAGTCTGCGCAGGCACAAGCCGCTAATGCGCACGGATGGTCGTCGTCGCATGCAGTTCCCGGCTTTTCAACGACAATTAGCAGTGTTTGCGAAGAAGCCAAGAAAAATGCTCGCTTAAAAGCCACCCTGGCTTGTGCACCGAAAGATGCAAAGGTATTTGGCTGCGCCGTACAGAGCAGCGGAGCAGGCCCAGCTTTCCCGCCGCCGCTCTTCTATTACTGGTGTAAGGTAACATGTGCATATACCTGTGTAGATAAAGCGGCAGATGCAACTGCACAAAATACTTCAAGCCCCAGCACTCTCGAAAAGCAGTTGATTGAGCACTTTCAGCGAACCCAAGCCAATTCAGAGCTGGAAAGTCTGTTCTACGAAGCTGGCGAAGCTGGTGAACTAGACATCGACGCCGAAGAACTTAAGTAAACAACCACTTGCCAAAACCAAGCAGCCTCAGGGATCCCTACCCTGGGGCTGATTTTTTTGTGTCTCTTGTTTTACTTACCTGAACAGCATACGTAAGGTTGAGTTACCTATTATATTAATTTGTATGCCTGCTGTTTGAGCCTAGAACCGTTCAGGAAATTTTTATGAGCATGGTGAAAGAGTTTAAAGAATTTGCAATGAAGGGCAATGTCGTCGACATGGCCGTAGGTATTATCATCGGCGGTGCTTTTGGGAAGATAGTCACGTCTTTCGTGAA
>JAGRAN010000245.1 GCA_020434585.1 Bdellovibrionales bacterium | reverse complement strand
ACAGCACCGTAAAAAAGCCCCCTCGCCTGTCGTTGGGAAGGGGCGAGAGGGCAACCAAGGAGCATAAGCGGGAAATTGCGGTTGGGGTCTGGAAACCGCGAGTGGGTCGTTGGTCGAGTTCTGCTCCAGGGTATTTGTAGGTTTGTTGCTGTGAAACTAAAATCTCCTCCTTTTTGTCGTTAGGGCTTGTTGTTTCCATGCGCTACCACCCTCGTGGTACCGCACAATAGTACCCTTCGTTGATTCGAAGACTTGAACTCGCGTTGGCAAGCAGCGAACTCCTGTTTGCCCGGCTAAGCTCAATCTGAGGTCCGGGGTTCCTCTGCGAATCTGTTCTTCAATGCTCGAATACGGAACCAATTTCGTGTTTCGTGGTGTTCGAGAGGCGCGTTCCGCTGGGTCGTAGAAAACATAGTCGGCGCCATGAAACACCTTTGCGACCTTCGCATTTCTTTGTTCCCTAGACAGTGCGCCGACGCACTTTGGCAGTGCCTGCGGTTGAAGTGAGCTGGGTTGCGCCGGGCGTGATAATGAAAATCGTGTTCGTGGAGGGAGGGTTTGTCTCGGAGAGACATCACTATCAGCAGTCGTGCTGTTTTGATCTGGTCTCATCGTTCGAACGATGTCTATGACCGAACGCGCTCGATTAAAAACATCCTGCTCGTTAACTTGTCCAAGTGCATTGCATGGCAGCACGATGCAATAGAACGTTAAAGCAAGGTATGGCATTACTTTAGACATCATAACGAACCTCATTCGGTCATTGGCACACAGGCCATTGCCTCGTCACCGTCGCACTCAGGGCAAACACAGCATGTTCGGTAGTTCCAAATGACAAAGCGCGTCTCGCCAGTAGTATTTCCCGCGTATAGTCCCGGGGGGAAAAGGTCAGGCCGTCTCCGCTTGTCTGCATCGTCAGCGAAGAAGCAGGAATCGCTTCGATCTTTTACTGGAAACACCCGCTGAAGTTTGTCTGGAGGGGTTGGCCAGGAGATATAGCTGAAGTCGCGTGGTCCAAAATAGGCACCGCTGCTGCGATTAATGTTTGTTGTAACCGTATTTTTCCCAGCGCTTGATGGGTGAAAATCGCTGTAGAGTGCGCCTTTATAGTTGAAGATGTTTGAGCGAACACTTTCCGGCCATTTGCACCAACTGGCCCACTCGTTTGCGCGAAGGGCTAGGGAAATATTGCCGGCTGCTTCATTGTCGGACTGGTATTCGCCAACTAAGGGATACACTTGCCCGACTTCAGACTGAAGGCAGTTTTGCTCCAGTGCAGGAGTTGAGACCGCAGCGATTTCAGGAAGCATCTCCCTTATCGGGCTTTCCCAACCCAAATTAGCGGCACCCGCTGCGCTTGCTCGGTAGCCCGCGCAAGTGTTCGAGACGAGTTTGTTAAAGTTGTCAGGTACGTCGGTTAGTGAAAAACTTGCGGTCTCCGGAACGCCCTGCCAGCGATCTTGGTAGAGCGAGTTGCAAAATCCGCCGCCATTTACTCGTTCTGCCGAGCGTTCCGGCAAGCGCCACCTAGCAAGCATGTCCCGCGTAGGATTTTCTGTTTGAAGTCGCGGCCAAATCTTGTTTCCGAGCCATGGGCCTGTGCATTTGGGTGTGAAACAGCTGGAGAGCGCCGAGGCAGGGTTAAATTCTCCACGCGATGCTTGGACATCTGTCCATGTGCGATATAGATGAGCTTCTAAATTCGTAGTTTCTAAGCCGAGCGCGCCGCCGAGACCAATCGAAGTGACGGCGCTGTTTCCCAGGTGTGGAGCGTCGCGCAGTTGGGCAGGGATGTTCGTAGTACCATTTCCTGAAACCGTAACTCCAGGAAGGCCGGCAACAATTTTTGCCGCTACCGTTGGACCGAGGAGAGAGTCGAGCGCGCTTCTCCAACTTTGTTGATCGTTGAAGCAGCCCCCATGAAAATTCATTGGTGCGCCGTCAGCACCAAGTCCCGCTTGCTGATAGCCGGGCGGGTTTACGGCAGTCTCTCCATTTGAATAGGTAACAACACTGCCTTGTGGCCCCATTAGGGCGCTGATGCAATAGTTGTTGATGGTAATGACAACTTCCGGCCACCAGTAGCCAACCATCGTCCACGGACAATCGTCGCATCCATTTAAGCAGCAGCAGCCCAGCGGCTGCATATCGAAACAGGATTCTCGATACTGATTGAATCCCTTTTTAACGATGCTATCGTCACGCTGCTGCCATACTTCTTTCCAGCTTGCATTGCCGTCTTTCCATGGATGCTCGGCGAATTGGTTTGTGTGGAATTCGGCGCCAGTTGAAGAGAATCGGGTGCCGGACGCTGGCGAGTTATTCGCTTCTGCCACTACTTCCGAGGCCCGTAGCCCAAGCTGCGCCTCGACTTGCGAAAGGCTGTCAGCGGCCGCGGCTAAGGGATTTGC
>JAGRAN010000244.1:3915-5025 GCA_020434585.1 Bdellovibrionales bacterium | reverse complement strand
AGATTAGTAGTCAGTGCCGTCCCTTTGGGAAGGATCCTGATTTCTTCGTTGTAAACATGCTGCTTTTTTTGATATTCCCGTGCGATGGGATTGTCGATCAGTAGCAGGTAGATATTAATGTTCAGCTTTGCACGACGGCGCATGAATCCTTCGAAGAATTCCGGATCGATTCCGTACCAAAGAGATTGATCCGAAACAACATAGTAGTCTTCTTCAGGGCGCACATCGCGCAGCAGGCTCTCATAAACTTCTTTTGTGCCCTCTTTCCCTTGGTAGAACTTAATCAGACTTTCCTCACCCTGCAGCTTGTGCAGCGCAGTTAACTCGGGAAGAATTCGTGAAAACAATGCCTGACGTTCAGCGAGAATCGAACTTAACTTGTCAGGAGCTTCTGCGGTAAAGCGCCGTTTAAATCCCTTTACATCAATGCGCATCAATCCTTTGGACATCAGCGACTCAATTACAGTGTAAGCAGTCGTGCGTTTTACCCCGGCTGCCTTCGCGATGTTCATCACCGTTGACGACCCAGTGCTAAGGCTCGCCATATAAACTGCGGCTTCGTTTTCGTTAAGCCCTAGCGCCACGAGTGAGGTTTGTAGAGTCTTGGCTTCCATCAGAGTTCTGTCGTAAATTTCGACAACAAATAATATCTACAATATCAGCTTATTATCTCATAATTTAATTGCTTTGTCGACAAAGATGACAAAATTATGCGTTTTGCGCATATTACCTGGGAACGTGTTGGGCCCAACACTGCATGCAGACTTTCAATCATGGAGTTAAGTGATGAAAAAATGTGCAGTGTCAACGCGACAATTTGAACCGAGCGACGCCGATAAAACTTTTTATCAAGCACTCGAGGTGCCGGAGCCGACGCTATGCCCAGAAGAGCGCAGGCGGCGGCGGCTTGCTTTTCGCAACGAACGCAGCCTTCACTATCGCGGGTGCGACGCGACGGGAAAACGTATCCTATCGCTCTATGGTCCAGATACGCCGTTTGTCGTCGTTGATAACGATTACTGGTGGAGTGATGAATGGGACGGCACCGAATACGCGCGAGATTTTGATTTTAATCGAACGTTCTTCGAGCAATTCGAAGAACTCCTGCAA
>JAGRAN010000244.1:0-3845 GCA_020434585.1 Bdellovibrionales bacterium | reverse complement strand
TGCAACTGCACGGCAAACAACAAAGACTGCTTCTTAATCTTTTCTGCATCCGGCAACGAGGGATGCATGCACTCACGAATGCTCAACTGGAACACCGACTGCATTGACTGCATGGCTATATTTAACTGCGAGCTCTGCTATGAGTGCATAGACTGCGAAGACTGTTACGGCTGCGCTTTTAGTGAGAGCAGCAAGAACTGCTCCGATTCATATTTTCTGAGGGACTGTATCGGCTGCTCCAACTGCATCGGCTGTACTAATCTTAGAAACAAACGCTATTGGATCTTTAACGAACCACACAGCAGAGCTGATTACGAACGCTACCGTGGCGCACTGGACTTCGGCTCGCACGCTGCGCTGTCCCACGCGAAAGAGGCCTTCGAGGCACTGTTTGCCGCAGAACCAAGGCCGGAGATGGAAGCGGCCAACGTGGAAAATTCGAGCGGCAACTATATTCGCAACTCTAGAAACGCTCTTAGCTGCTTTCAGGTGGCAAATGTTGAAGACTGCAAATACTGCGACCACTTAACAAACGCCAGAAGCTGCATGGATGTTAGCTTTTTTGGCGTTAGCGAAACAAACGAACTACTGTATGAGTGCGAAGCTGTCGGCCACGGCACATTTAGGGTTATGTTCTCAAAACTTATTTGGGGCGGCGGCCGGGATATCGCTTACTCCTACGAATGCTTTGCCTCCAATCAGCTCTTTGGCAGCTCTGGTCTTAAGCGCAAACAGTTCTGTATTCTAAACAAACAGTATAGCGAAGCTGGTTATCATGAGCTGAAGGCGAGAATCATCGAACATATGAAAGACACTGGGGAATGGGGCGAATTCTTTCCGATGACCATGTCACCCTTCTCTTACAACGAGTCTCTTGCCGGTGATTTGATGCCGCTTACAAAAGATGAAGTGCTCGCTCGAGGCTTAAAATGGCAGCCACAACCAAAACCGCAAAAGTCCAAGCTGCACGAACTGCCAGACAACATTGCTGAAACCCCAGACGCCTCTGCGGGACTCCCCCTGGTCTGTGAAACAAGCGGACAGCGCTACCGGATAGAAAGGCAAGAACTGCTGTTCCACCGCAAGCTCGGCCTTGCGCTGCCCCGACTCTGCCCGGAAGAGCGCACCCGCAGACGTTTTGCAAAAATTGCGCTCCCGGCAGACAAGCAACGTAAGTGCTCAGACTGCAGCAATAGCTTCACGACTGCGTTCGATCCGGTCAGACACCCCAAGGTGGTTTGCTCGAAGTGTTACGAAAAATATGTCGATTGAAGATTAGCGATCGGACTAACTATACAACTCGGCTTGGGTAGATTTTTGCTTTGCAGAGGCAGGTCGGAGGGACTGAGTCAAAGCATCGATAACTTCGTCCCAGTTGGTTTGCTCCATTAAGGCAGCATTCGCGCAGAGTTTTTCGTAAAGAGCTTCGTCGGCATGCAGGCGATTGACCGCCTGAGCGACAGCCTGCTCACTGGGTTCAACGATCAGGCCGTTATATTCATCGCGAACAAACTCCAGCACTCCGCCGCTGTCGCTTGCAGTTACTACCGGCTTACCACTCGCAAAGGCTTCCAGGGTGACGAAACCATAGTCCTCGTCATACGGAGCATAGTAAACAGCCAGGCAGTTAGCGAAGAGATCGAGTAGCTCCTCGTCCCCTACCCGACCAAGAAACTCGACTCGATCCCATAAGTGATGCTTGTCTATTTCGCTTTGCAAATAGGTTTCGATAGCGGGTTCATCGGGCACACCGACAACCTTCAATTTGAGGGCGTCATCAACATGCGCCATGGCCTTGACCATCATATCGACGCGCTTGATGCTGCAAATTCGGCCGACTGACAGGATAAAATTGCCCCGAGTTCCGCTGCGATAGCGGCCCGCGAGCGGCAGTGGAGGAAGCAGCGGCTTAGAGTCTATTCCTAAATAGCGCTGTAGTCTGTCGGTTACGTTCTGCGAAATGGTATAGCGCGAAATACATTCTTTTAGCGCACACTGATCCGCCTCGACCAACATCTGCCGCAGTGTTTCGTCGGCGACATCTGCGTTAAAATCGCCAAAACGGGACCCATACAGATCGTAAATCTGTCGGTGTTGATGCACCAACCAGAGTGCCTTGTTGGGGTGAGCAACCATGTACGAGGGAAACTTTGTTGGGATAACGAGATCAACAGCCTTGCCGTTAAAATCCCGCAAATCAAGCGCGCGCCACATCGCCGTATGCTTAAGAAGCTTCTCTTTGGGCTGCGCAGAAAACGGCAGCTGCACTACATCGACGCTATGATCCCTGGCTTCAAGTTCACGCTTCAGACAGTCTACAAGAATCTCCGCCCCGCCCCTGGTAAACGGGACCTGAACCGCGGCTATCAGAATGTTTGCGCGACCGAGCTTAGCCATCAACTTGACCAACTATGCAGTAGTCTTGATGTCCGAACAGGAGCTGGTTGAGACGTTCGACGTTATCGTTAAGCTCTTGAAGGGTCTGGCGCCAGCGCGGCGGCAGGTAATCTGAAATCTGAACCGGCTGAAGCACTGCCTCACTAGGATAGGGCGAGCGATACAAGATCTCGCTCGTGGGTATCCCCTTCATTTCCATCATAAAGCGCATGGTATCGGGATGAAGCGGCCAGACGTGAGTCGGATCCCTGAAGAAGTTTCGCGAAAGCGCAGTAACCGACTGAGGGTTGATCGTCTCAAATGCAATTACACCGCCAGGCACCACTTTGCGCCTTGCGAGTTCGATTAGGTCCGCTAGTTGTTCTCGAGTAAGGTGCTCGATCAACTGCGCAGCAAATATCCCGCCAATTGAATTGTCGGCAAGTTGTTCCAAATAGGCGATGCAATCAGCCTGCGCTGCTTTAAGGCCCTTTTGAAGACAGCAGGCAACCATCGCTTGGCTTAAGTCTACGCCGAAAGCATCCAAGCCGCGTTCGCGCAGAATTTCAAGAAACTCTCCTCGCCCGCAGCCCAGCTCGATAATTGGAGCTCGCGCATCGTTAAACAGCTCAGCGTAGTCTTCTAATCTACGGCTAATTTCCTCCTCGGAGCCCCGGTAGCGGTTCTCAAGCAGCAAATAGTCGATGTCGCCCTTTGAGAAATCGGCAAAGCTTGGCTCGGTGTCGGAAACCACTCGCGCTTGACCGTTGAGCGGCTGCGGTTTGAGCGCGATAATGCGCTCCAGTCCGCGAATCATTCCATCGAGCTCCACGAGCGAATTCTGTATCCGCCCCTGCTGCGCATGACCAGCCTTCGCGGTCGCTTCGGCGGTTGCGGTGCGCTGAGTCAGATCTTGCTCGACGCTGCGCGTGGTCGCAATAATCTCATCGTAAATTCGATCAACGCGCTCGTTTAGGCCCGAAATGTCGCTGTCTATTTTGTTGACCAGTTCCCAGAAAATCTCAGCATCTCGGTCGTCGACGTATTTGGCCGTTTGATTGAGAAACCTGACAAGGTGCATTTGAAACTGGCGCTCCCGTTCGAAATAACCTTTCAGGAGATAATTCCAAACGAGGTCGACGAAGAATCGCTTTATTCTGACGATGATTGGTCCAACGATCTTGCGGTGCGAGGTGATTTGGGTCGCTTCCGCCCAGTCGCTCCAGTGAGCATTTAGGTAGTTTAATTCTTCACTGTACTGCACCGGCGAGTGCTTTCCGCCGTGCTCCGAGGCTGCCCGCGGCTGCACCTTAATCGGCTTGCGTCCGCTCTCGGCAACGAACTCCTTGGCATCCTTGCGGATGCGAGCCATGATTGCCTCTACATTTGGGGTAGATTCGTTCTGATGATTAACGTCCATGGCCCCAACTTCTATCAATTTTCTAGGGATTATGAAAGACTCTGACACG
>JAGRAN010000243.1 GCA_020434585.1 Bdellovibrionales bacterium | reverse complement strand
TGCGGGATAGAGCCGTCTGACGCCGTAGGGGTGGCGCGGGAATATACTTCCGGCTGTCCGAACGTGAAGTTCATCAATGAAAGTATCTATGACGTCGAGCCGACGGAGCAATTTGATTATGTCCTGTGCCTAGGGGTTCTGCACCATCTTCCCCATCCGGTGGACGCCGTGCGTAAAATTCATTCTCTTACCAAGAGTGGGGGTAGGGCGGTAATCTGGGTTTACGGCAAAGAGGGCAATCGAACCTATTTGATTATTTCAGGAATACTGCGCTTTTTTACAACTCGCATCCCGCACAAAGCGCTAGACGTTTTATCGAAGGCGCTGACTTACCCACTAAAGTGGTATATCGCCCTCTGTAAAAAGGTCCCGCTGCCGATGCGAAGTTATATGCTAAATGTCCTAGGCAAATACGACGACTACACATTAACTCTGACAATCTACGATCAGCTAAATCCTTCGATTGCAGAGTACTGGTCTCGCAGCGAGTTTGAGTCGATTCTTCGTGCCGGCGGATTCGCCGATTGTAAGCTGTACCACCGCCACGGATACAGCTGGACTGCGATAATGGAGAAACCCTAAATCCACATTTCCAGCGGAGCGCGGTTTACGACAGCGCGCAGAATGTCGCTTCTTGTAATTATGCCTTCAAGTTGGCCTTGATCGTTTACGATGGGCATTGCTCCAATTCTTTCATCAAACATTACTTTGGCGATATCCCTGATTTCAGTATTGCGCTGCGCTGTTATCACAGAATTCGTCATTATGTTGCCGACTGGAGTGCTGCGATCTGTTCCGGATGATAGTTCTTTGAAGAGAATTCGGTCACTGAGAATTCCTACTAACGAGCCCGAAGTTGCTGCGACCGGAATGTGTCTAAAGCGCTTTTCGCTAAAGATATGCTGCGCCTCATCGAGGGAGACATCCGCGCTAATAGTGAAGACACTGGAGGACATGATATCTCCGGCGACCAAAGCCTTTTTGCGAGGCTGGGCTGCTTGGGCTGAGTCCTGGTAAGCCGCCGCAAGCCGCTGCTCGCGAGTTAGCTGCTCACCTACCGCACCTACGCCCTTAGCGGCATCAACTTGTTCGACTCGGTAGCTGCGCTTAATTGATTTTGGTTCGAAAGGTTTTTGTACGCCTTCAACATCCCACACATAAAACATGACTAAGATTCTCCAAACTCTTCGTCAAAATTAAGTAGTGTTAGTCCTGCTAATGCGATCTGCGAGCCGGGGAACTCCGCTAATGTGCGCTTGTAGAATTCCTTTGCTTTATCCTGTCGGCGCAGCTGGCCGTAGCAAAATGCAATATTCACCAGTGCCATCTCACGGTAGCTAATTCTTGAGGGGCTAACCAGGACCAGTGAACGGTATTTATCGATCCATGGACGTTCAGTAAAAAATTCGTAACTTGACTCGAACTCCTTAATTGCTGCTTCGAAATTCTTGCGCTGGAGCAGCGACATACCCAGGCGATGATGGTGGGCGATGAAATACTTGGCGGATCTTGAATAGGTTAGATAGACGAAGGCTCCGACGATTGCGCCGAGGCGCTTGTCCGGGAAGATTATTGCGCCAAGCATAAAGCAGCATAGAAGCAGGGTAACGCTAGCGAGCTGACCGCTAATGGATGACTGGCGTACGATTGGAAGCTTGGAGGCCATTAATAATAAGTAGTTAGAAAATTGCGAAATGTCACTATTAATTCTAGGATACTGGTGGTTGAAACGAGGCTTATCAAATGTCCCGCAAATGCACATCCTGCGCAGTGCAGTTTGAATTTACGCCGGAAGATATCGCTTTTTTTAAAAAAGTATCGCCGCGCTTCGGATCGAAGACCTGCTCGATCCCACCTCCTAATCTCTGCTCCGAATGCCGCAATGTCCGCCGCATGGCATGGCGCAACGACAGGTCGTTCTACATGCGCAAGTGCGATCTGAGCGGCGAGAGAATGGTCGCAATTTACCCGCCCGATACACCATTTCCCGTCTATCATCCGAAGAACTGGTACAGCGATAAATGGGACCCAATGGACTACGGCCAAGATCTAGACTTGAGTCGCTCGTTTTTTGAACAGTGGCACGAGCTAATGCAGAAAGTCCCTCGACTAGGAGTAGACATCGTTAACTGTGAAAACAGTTACTACTGCAACTATTGCGGCGACGATAAGAACTGCTATTTGGACATCGCCGGAGAGGGCAACGAAGACTGCTTCTACAATTTGTTTACGAAATTCAGCAAAGACTGCGTTGACTGCACTTTCGTTTACGACTCAACGCTGTGCTACGAGTGCGTAAACAGCTACAACTGCTACGACTGCCGCTACTCTATGTATCTGGAAAACTGCTCGAACCTCGAGTTTTGCTTTGACTGCAAGGGCTGCAAAGACTGCCTGTTTTCCATTAATTTGAGAAACAAACAGTATTACATCCACAACAAGCCGCACAGCAAGGAAGAGTACGAGCGAAAACGCGAAGAGCTCATGCTTGGCTCAGCCTCGTCAGTGCAGCGTCTAAGCAGTCAGTGGCTGCAGCAACGGATTGAGCGCGGAGTTTACCGTGATATGTACAACCTGAGCTGCGAGCATTGCGATGGAAACAACATCAAGAACTCAAAGAACTGTCAGTCAGTTTATAACGCGGTCAACTGCGAGGACTGCAAGTATCTGTATGATGTGCTCGATGCGAAGGATTGCCAGGATTTGAACTATTCATTGTATAAGCCAGAGGCTTCATACAATTTGATTAGCACGCTGCAAATGCACTACAGCGCATGCAACATGGCCAGCCACTATTGCTCCGGAGTGTTTTACTGTGACTTGACCAACAATTCGCAGAATCTCTTCGGCTGCATCGGGCTTAACCAAAAAAAGTACTGCATTCTAAACAAACAGTACAGCCAGCAGGAATATGAAGACCTCGTGCCCCAACTGATTGAGCACATGACGCAGCTCGGTGAATGGGGCGAATTCTTCCCGATTACAATGTCTCCCTGTGCCTACAATGAAACGGTCGCACAAGAATACTTTCCGTTGACGCAGGAAGAAGCACTCGCCGTTGGCTACAAGTGGAAGAACGAGTCACAGCAACGCGAAGCCGGAGCGGCAGTTCATGGGCCTGACCACATCTCTGACGCCGCGGCGGACATTTGCGAGACCGCCCTGAACTGCACCGAATGCTCAAAGGCCTACAAAATTGTTAAGCAGGAGCTTAGTTTTTATCAGAAGCAGGGCATACCGCTGCCAGCGAAGTGCTCGCA
>JAGRAN010000242.1:616-5015 GCA_020434585.1 Bdellovibrionales bacterium | reverse complement strand
GCCCGCGCAGCTGCTACGACGAAGGTAAGCGCGTCGCCGAAACGCTGATGATGGATTATCACCGTCAAAACAAAGTCGACATCCGCATCGTCCGTATTTTTAACACCTACGGCCCGCGCATGCTGCTCGATGACGGCCGTGTCGTCTCGAACTTCATTGTCCAGGCCATTAAAGGCAATCCGCTGACGCTTTACGGCGACGGCTCACAGACCCGCTCGTTTTGCTACGTCGACGACTTAGTAAACGGCATGATTGCGATGATGAACTGCGACGGCTTTATCGGCCCGGTAAACCTCGGCAATCCGACAGAGATGACCGTTAAGGAGCTTGCACAGGAAGTTCTGACGCTAACAAAATCATCCGCGACGATAACCAATTTGCCGCTGCCCGCCGACGACCCAACACGGCGCAAGCCCGACATCAGCCTCGCCAAAGAAAAGCTCGGCTGGGAACCGAAGGTCGCGCTGGCAGAAGGGCTAAAGAAAACGATCGATAATTTTCGTCCGCGAATTGAAACTGAGCTTGAGTAGAGAGGCTAGTAGAGTATGAAGTGCGTAGTTACCGGCGGTGCAGGGTTTATCGGCTCACACGTAGTGGACGCTCTGACTGCGCGCGGCGACAGCGTGCTGATTCTTGACGACTTCTCGACCGGCTCCGAAGGCAACATCGCAGGAGCGAAATCTTCCGGCGCAAACTTAGACGTTGTGCGCTGTGACCTCTGCTCGAAAGACGCCTTCGATGCCTTAGTTAATTTTAAGCCTGACGCAGTGTTTCACCTAGCAGCGCAAATCAACGTTCGAAAGAGCGTCGAGGACCCAGTTTTTGACGCTGATAAAAACGTCTGCGGCACAGTGAACATGCTTGAGGCTGCCCGAGTCGCCGACTGCCCGCGCTTTGTGTTCTCATCAACCGGCGGAGCTATTTACGGCGAACAGGACGTCTTTCCCGCACCGGAAGATCACCCCGTGCACGCCGAAAGCCCCTACGGCATCAGCAAGCGCGCGGCTGAGCTCTACCTCGAATACTACGGCAGAGTTTTTGGCCGCAGCACAACCTCGCTGCGATTCTCAAACGTCTACGGCCCCCGCCAAAACCCCAAGGGCGAAGCCGGCGTAGTTGCAATTTTCTCCGAGCGCCTGATTGCCGGTGAAGCGCTGACAGTCTTCGGCGACGGAATGCAGACTCGTGACTTCGTGTTTGTCGGCGACGTAGTAAACGCCGTTCTTTCCGCGGCCGACAGCGCCGACAAACCGGGCTTTAGAGTCTTCAATGTAGGAACAGGTGTTGAAACCAGCGTAATGGATGTCGTTGCCGGAATGCGCACTGCCTGGAAAGCAATGGATAAGGCTGATGACGGTATCGTCGTCGAGCACGCTCCCGAGCGCCAGGGCGAACAGCGCCGCAGCGTAATCGATCACTCCAAGCTAACTTCGGAGCTGGGTTGGCGTCCGAAAGTGAATTTAGAGTCAGGACTCGAAAAAACATTACGGAGCTATTTTTCCGACTCTTAATTCAGTGTTGCTGCGGTGACCAAAAATATTCGAAACTTTTCAATTATTGCCCATATCGACCACGGCAAATCGACGCTGGCTGATCGCATTCTCGATAAGACCAACGCCGTAAGTGATCGCGATAAGACCGATCAAATGCTCGACGATATGGAACTGGAGCGTGAGCGGGGAATCACAATTAAGTCCCGTTCGGTCTCGCTCGACTACACGGCGAAAGACGGCCAGGTCTATCAGCTAAACCTGATTGATACTCCGGGACACGTAGACTTCTCGTACGAAGTTTCGCGAAGCCTTAGTGCCTGCGAAGGAGCGCTCCTCGTAGTCGACGCTGCGCAGGGCGTGCAGGCCCAGACTCTATCTAATGTTTACTCAGCACTCGCCGCCGACCTTGAAATCATCGTCGTACTCAACAAGCTCGATTTGCCGCAGTCGGACCCAGCCCTTGTAAAACAGCAAATCGAAGAAATCATCGGCCTCGATACGTCGAATGCAATTAACGTCAGCGCAAAAACCGGCCTTGGCGTCGATGAGCTGCTTGAAGCAGTAGTCGAGCGTATTCCAGCGCCAAAGGGTGACCCAGATTCCCAGTTAAAAGCATTGCTGTTTGATTCCTGGTTTGACTCATATCAGGGAGTAATTATCCAGGTGCGCGTCGTCGACGGAATGCTTAAGCAGGGCAGCCGTATAAAATTCCTTCAGACAGGCGCCGAGTATGAGGTCACAGAGCTTGGTAAATTCAAACCGGCTAAGGTCAAAGTAAAGCAGCTCGGACCCGGAGAAGTTGGCTACATTGCAGCGAGCATCAAAGACATCGCTGACGCAAAAATCGGCGACACGGTGACCGAAGCGCGAAAGGGTAAGGTCGATCCGCTTCCGGGTTTTGCAGAAGTTAAGCCGATGGTCTTTAGCGGCCTTTATCCCGAAGACTCCGCGGACTACCAGGACCTGCGCGATGCCCTCGATAAACTGAAGCTTAACGACGCTTCACTCACGTTCCAGCCGGAAACTTCTCAGGCGCTGGGATTTGGATTTCGCTGCGGCTATCTCGGCCTGCTTCATATGGAGATTGTCCAGGAGCGTCTCGAGCGCGAGTTCGACCTAAGCATTATCACCACCGCGCCGACTGTGGAGTATCAAATCAAAGTCAAAAGCGGCGAAACACTCTACGTCGACAACCCGGCGGCTTTTCCCGACCCCGGAGAAATTGAAGCGGTAATGGAGCCGATGATCCTCGGCACAATTCACGTCACGCAGGAATTTCTCGGCGGCGTGCTGACTTTGTGTGAAGAAAAGCGCGGACGGCAGAAGTCGCTTGAGTTTCACGCCGGCAGTCAGGCGAAGGTTACTTACTATTTGCCGCTAAACGAAGTGGTGCTCGATTTTTACGACCGCTTAAAAAGCGTTAGCCGCGGCTATGCGTCCTTCGACTACGAACCATCTGGCTACGAAAAGAGCGACTTGATTAAGCTCGACCTCAAAATCAACGGCGAAAACGTCGACGCCCTTTCGATGATCCTGCACCGCGAACAAGCCCGCACTAAAGGCTTGGCCCTAGCGCAGAAGATGAAGGAGCTGATGGACCGCCAAATGTTTGATATCGCTATTCAGGCCGCCATCGGCAACCGCGTCATCGCCAGAACCACGGTCAAAGCCCTCAGAAAGAACGTCACAGCTAAATGCTACGGCGGTGACATCACTCGGAAGCGAAAACTGCTCGAAAAGCAAAAAGCTGGTAAGAAAAGAATGAAGCAGGTCGGCTCGGTGCGCATCTCTCAGGATGCCTTCCTGGCTGCACTTAAGATTGATCAGTAGGAAGTTGGAAGAAAAGCAGGACAAGGATCTTGATGTAGCCCTCTCGGCTCCGCTGCCCGAGCACGAAATAGATCCAGCCTCCGCCCCCGAAGCCGAACATTACCACCACCGCCACGAACCTGTATTAGGGCTGAGCGGTTGGATTAGCGTCGCGATATTGACCGTCATTCTTGCGATGCTGATTCGGATGTTTATCTTCCAGTCTTACCGGATCCCGTCCGAATCGATGCTGCCCACGCTAAAAGTCGGTGACCATATAATCGTCTCGCGCTTTCACTACGGCTACAAGATTCCGTATCTGCGCCGCCGCGTGTTCCAGATGGTTCCACCGCAGCGCTTTGACGTCGTAGTGTTTAAGAACGTCGCGCCGCCCGATGCCGATATTACGATTGGCGACTATCGCCCGGACTACTTTATTAAGCGCATCGTCGGTCTGCCGGGAGAGACAATCCTGATTCGCGATTTCAAAGTCTACGTCGACGGTGTGAAGCTAAACGAGTTTGACCACATTATCAGCACCGATAATCCGCTGTCAGTAGCCGAGCATCGTGGAAACTGGGGTCCGATCACCCTTGAGAAAGACCAGTATTACATGCTTGGCGACAACCGCGTGAACAGCAAGGACAGCCGCTATTTCGGCCCCGTTCCGCTGAGTGCGATTGAGGGCAAGGCGTTTATGATTTACTGGTCGTGGCACGGCGAAGGAGGACTAGATGTACGCTGGGGAAGAATCGGCAAGCGAATCCGCTGACATTTGGCATGCTAACGAGCTGCACTGCACTTGGCTCGGTTTGTCCGACTACGCTGTTGTGCGAGATTTGCAGCGCCTCCTTGTAAGCGACCTGCTGCACAATCCTGATGCTCCGCAGTGCATCCTCTTTTGCGAGCACGAACCCGTCATCACTCTCGGCAACCGCCTGGGCAGCGAGCAGGGCAGGGAGCTTGAGCGCCGCACCGGGCTGCCAACAGTAAAGACTCAGCGAGGCGGCGATGCGATGTATCACGGCCCCGGTCAGCTAGTAATTTACCCGGTGATTAACTTGAAGCGCCGTGCGCTCGGTGTGCGTTCCTTTGTG
>JAGRAN010000242.1:0-422 GCA_020434585.1 Bdellovibrionales bacterium | reverse complement strand
AATCTTGATATTTTTACTAGATTTACCTGCTGCGGCCTACCTGACGCGGAGATAACATCCTGGCAGCATTGCACCCCCAAGGCCCCAGAATTTTCGCTTAAATCTGTTGCAAAGCGCTTGTCATTTGTCTTTAGTAATCAGATTGCAGAATTGTCCGGGAGGAGAACTTAGTTGGCATCATCCGTCGTTACAGAGGCTACAGGCAAGCGCGTATTCGCGATTGGCGACGTCCACGGCTGCCCTGACGAGATCGCAATAATGCTGCGTCATCTCTCCGAAAAGGAGGGCGTTTCCAGTGATGATGTAGTGATTTTTCTCGGCGACTACATCGACCGCGGCCCGGATTCGAAAGCCGTAGTTGATGTTCTGTTAGAGTTTCGCCAGAACCATCCTGAAGCCCGCTTTTTAAAGGGTAATCATGA
>JAGRAN010000241.1 GCA_020434585.1 Bdellovibrionales bacterium | reverse complement strand
GGAGTCAGGTCGGCACCGCCGCCGATCCATTTCCGGTCCTCGACTTCCAAATAACGAACATTTGCGTGAACAGTTGGGACCATTGGAGAGTAAGGGTGAATTACTAAGGATGTCCCAGTTGCATAAAATGGAAGATCGCAGTCCTTGCCGACAAGCTTTTGAGCCATTTCTGCCGGAAGCTCCCCCCACACTTCACTGAAATTTACGCCGCCCTTTTCAAAGATTGCGCCGTTTTCCAGCACGCAGGTTCGGCCGCCGCCGCCGCCGCTGCGGTTCCACTCGTCGGTTTTAAGTTTTGCTTCTGGATCTAGTTCGCGTAGTCCATCAATTATCTGAGATTGAATTTCCTGAAAGCGACTTTTTGCTCGTTGTTTCATACTACCTTAATGCGCTCAACAATTTACCAAAGGTTTTTCCACCAGCCGTCACCTTGTCCCCCGTTTTCGTCTTTTACGGGAATTTGAAAGCTGCTCTGCTGTTTGTCTCTTATCACGGAAATATCCCAGCCAGTCAGGGAAGCTAGAGTTTCGGCCTCTCTCTCTTGCCGTTTTGCGAGCTCATCAAAATAGTTTTCAGCTTGTCTGCACTCGTTAATGCTTCCCTTCCAGGGGTGCCGGAGGACGTAGCGCGCCTGATAATTTGCCTGATCCTGGGTTTCTTGCAGCAGCAGGTCTTCCGGAAATGTGTCCGCTGTGTAGCGCAAGTGCAATCTAGTTACCATGACCGGAACTGGGCCGCTCTGACGAGGAGGTGGCGCAAAACGTCGACGTGGACTGCCAGTGATAATATCGGGTTGGTCGTCCAGCCAAAAGACACCGAGCTTGCGCAGTTCATCCTGGCTAAGCGGATCAGCTGAACATGGGTCACACCACCCCATGTTCCAAAAATACTCTGTAAACACCGTACGCATATTTTCTTTGCGTACCTGCTGATCAAACATCGAGAGGTAAAAGTCCTTGAACTCTTCTTTGACGAAGACAGGAATATCCATTCCTGTCGGCAGCTTGACCGTGCGGTAATTTGTGGTCTCGACGCGGCCGTTCTTTGTCAGAACGTAAAGTAAGATCTCCTGCGGTCCGTCTGCGTTGATCATCCCCAGTCGGATGGGCAGCATGAACCTACGGGAATCAAACGCGAATTGAAGTGGGCGAAGGTAAGTTAAGCCAGTTCGCGCCTGTTCTTCGAGATTAACCTTAGCCACGAAAAACTTTAAATTTTGTTTAATGTATGGCTTAAGTGCCTGGCGCGCACCCTGCGGAATATTGTAGCCGCTTTCGTGCAGCCAGGTTTCTAGTCCGTTGGATTCCTTGGCGCTCAGAATAACGATGTCGTATTCGCCAACCGTGTACTCTGCCTCTACGGTTACCCCCAGACTTCTACTGCGTTCTGTCGAGACAGCTTTGGAACGAACGGCAGCCGGTGCGCCGGCGAGGTCCATGGCAGCTTCCGGTGCATACATCTGGCAGGGATTAGGATCAAAATATTCAACTAATCGCGGCGCGGTAAATGCGTCGATGCGCTCGAAAATGCTGCGATCGCCGACGTTGATTTGCCCTTTCTGAAGCACAACTGGAACTGGGACCACGAGGGCGAATTCATTCAAGTCGCCCCTGTAGTCGTTCATCATGCTAATTACAGTCTTGTTGTCATGATTGACCATCACGACTTGGGACGCTTTGTTATAAAGACTGGAGTCCGCCTTGGCGACGTAAAAGCCGCAGAAAGCAAAGACCGAACTAGGCACTAGAGTGCTGAGGACTGCCGCCAAAATAAGTTGCTGGATTCGAACCAATTTCATCCGTATTTCCCCCGGTCCGGCGCCACGAAAACGCTGGTGCAGTAAAAATTCTGTCCCACAATGGGACTAAGAACGAGGCTAACAACAACGACCAAAGCAAGGCGTTAGTAAAGTAGAGTTCAAACTGCCACACGTATGCACAGGCCGCAACGATCAGCGATTGAAGTACTTGAGCAGCTGGATGGTTGGGGGCCGTTTTAGGATCTGAAATCATAAAGAATGCAAACAGCAGCAAAGCTCCACTCTGCAAGTGGTGCAGTAAGATCGCAGTTTCGTAGCCCATCCAAAGCATGCGATGACAATAAAAAATTCCTATATAGAACGTCAGAAAGCACCAGGTCATGAGTTGAAATCTCAATCTAAGCAGCGAAACTGATCCAAAAGCCGCCAACCAAAACGCAATTGCGGTGTCACTTCCCCATTGCCCGGCCGAGACCCATGTGCCAGGCAGCAAAGTGAGTCCCAGCAAAACTCCTAGGTTAGCTGGATTAAAAATGTGCTTGCCGGATATTCTGCAGACAAACTTCGAGAGTACAGCCGCAGCAGCAGACAGCGCGTGCGCGTACAAGGAGTCGCTTCGCAGCAGAAGCGAAACTCCGAGACAGGTGATAACCGCACTTTTGTAACCAACATGTTTGAGGTTTAGCCGACGCATACAGGCATACTGAGTAAACAGCCCGCCGGCGAATGCAGACGCAACCTGTGAGATGCCGAGTGAAAAATCCTTAAGTAGCGCACCTGTCCCAAGAATGGAGAGCATGAGCAGAGCCTGCGTCATGCGAACGTCGACGGCGATTTTTCTACTTTCGGGCATCTATGACTGCTTGGGCTATTATCTTGAGCGGCACAGCGTTTCTTGCAGCGCATATTCGTCTAAGAGTTGAATTAATTCCGGCAAGTTTGTCGTCGATGCCGATGCTCATTCCGGGATGACGGGCCAGCTCCTGCGGTACATTTGGGTCGTGCAGCTCAATAAAATCTACTCCGTGGAGAATATAATTAATGGCACCGGATCTGGCCAGGGTTGAGGATTCAACTGCGTTAAACACGGCAGACGGAAGCAGAAAGCGCATTGTGTGGTAGTACGGTAACCGCAGCCAGCGGCTGCTGGATACCGGAATTTCAGCTAAGTTGCCTTGATTCTTTTCAACTAAGTACGGCTCCGCATTGGCAAAGAGCGACTCAAGGCTCGGCAAGTGGACATTGGGCGACGTTCCAGACGCTTTGAGCCGGACTAAAAGTCGCAGCGCCCAAGCCGCCCATGATGGGTACGCCGAAGAATCGTATTTGAAGCCGG
>JAGRAN010000240.1 GCA_020434585.1 Bdellovibrionales bacterium | reverse complement strand
TGTTCGGCTCGTAACAACTATCTCGTGTCCTGCAACCGTGCCGACTAGCCCTTTGCCGGGGGGTTCGTTCATTTCCGTAGCGGGCGCGAGTTTCACGCCTCGTTTTTCGGCGTAGGCGCGAATAGCACTCGCGAGCGGGTGCTTTGAATAGTTTTCGAGGCTGGCAACAAGCGTCAAAACCTCGGAGGAATCAAAGCCTTCTGCAATGAATTCTTTGGTTAGTTCCGGCTCCCCGTAGGTTAACGTTCCGGTTTTGTCGAAAATTATCGTGCGGCAGTTGTCGATCTGCTCAAGCACTCTCGGATCTCGAATTATTATCCCACGTTTTGCGGCAAGGGAGATGCCGCCGATAATGGTAATTGGGATTGCAATCAGCAGGGGGCAGGGGGTGGCAACCACCAAGACGGCTAAAAACCGCGTTGCGCTGCCGCTAATGAGCCACGCAATGATAGCGACACTAACCGCGAGCGGGGTGTACCATGCTCCGAGTGTGTCGCCGAGCTTGCGGATTCGAGGGCGATTCTTCTCCGCGTCGAGCATTACGCCGACAATTTTTGAATAGCGAGAGTCTTGGGCTAGTTTGCTGGCGCGAATTGTGAGTGCTGTGTCGCCGTTGATGGCGCCTGACAACACTTCTGAACCGGGCGTTTTTGAGATTTCAAACGGCTCGCCGGTAAGGTACGATTCGTCCATTATTCCGTGGCCTTCAATTACCTGTCCGTCTACCGGTGAAATTTCGTGCGGCAAGATCACCAGCTCGTCGCCAATCTTGATATCCGCGATTGCAACTTCAGTAATTTGTCCGTTTGTTTCGCGCCGATGACCGACGTTAGGCATACGGTTGGCCAGGGCGCGCAGTACCGACGACGCGCTCTTCGATGCATACCGTTCAAGTGACGTCCCGCCAGAGAGCATTAACACCACGAGCGTTCCGGCTAGATACTCGCCGAGAAGCACTGCGGTTACTATCGAAATCCCGGCGAGAAGGTCTGAGCCGAACTCGCCGCGCACCACGTTGCCCAAGAGCCCGAACACAAGCACGCCGCCACCGGCGATTAACGCGGCAATCAGCGGCGCGTCGTAGGCGGTGACGCTCGTCCCGGCGGCGTATCGCAGCAGCAGGTGGAGCACAATCGCTGCCAACGCAAGCAGGGCAATCAGGCTTTCTTTGGACACGGACTTCATTTCAGCAGTAAGCACGCAATTCAATATATTGTGTCAACAATATAATGGGTCAGGCCCAAATAACGGTAATTTGAGCAACTCAAAAACCGCGATATGGGTCTGGCCCATTTCTGATCGGGCCTGACACTTTATTG
Source organism: Bdellovibrionales bacterium (assembly GCA_020434585.1). Lineage (GTDB taxonomy): Bacteria > Bdellovibrionota_C > UBA2361 > SZUA-149 > JAGRAN01 > JAGRAN01. The sequence continues at coordinate 822 of JAGRAN010000240.1, read as the reverse complement.
GCTGAAACGATTTATTGAAAGCCGTGAGTAGCTCCCTGCCTAGTCCTGCTGGAATCCAGCTTGAGTAATGCTCACCGTGGCACAGCTTTGGACTTCGCCTTCTTCATACTGTCCAGAGCCTGTTTTGCGCATGCAGCTGTCAACACCACAGCTTCCATCAGCATCCTTCGGACAGGGTTGACCAAAAATCGTCTGCCGTACGACTTCTTCTTTGCCCTGCTCGTCAGTGAATTTACACTGCACAACGCAAGCCCATGTACCGCCACCGTCAACAGATCCACCCAAGATAAGCTCTTCAAGTGCATCGAACGTTGAGATCTCTTCGAACTCCAAGGGGGCAGCGAGTGCTATGCTGGGAACAATAAGTAGAAAAGTAAGCAGACCTGTAAAACGACACATCTTGGCACCTCCCAAATAGGCGTAGAAAAATTAAAGGAATATCTTTGAATGTGGTAAGTCGAGTTATCAACTAACCAACCGAACCCAATCCTTTCCCAAAAGTTATTGGCCGTTTTTCGCCTGTGTTACATAAAGTCGGGAGATTTCAGAATTTTTGGGTGGTAAATTGTTTAAATAATTGAGGAATGGACGTTCACCGCTAAGAAGGACCCCTGGTTAAAAGCAATTCTACGCGCTGACCGACCCCTGACCCGCAATCAGTGAGCGACCTCGATCTTCAAGCAAATTTAACAACCTCAAGGCCGAGCCGGACGGGGTAGTGGAGCCTTGTTCCCACTTCTGAACAGTACTTGGGTTAACATTCAAGATTACGGCGAACACGCCTTGGCTTACATTAATCTTCTTACGAATGCGCTTGATGTC
>JAGRAN010000239.1 GCA_020434585.1 Bdellovibrionales bacterium | reverse complement strand
CCGACCATAGAAACCTTTTGATTGTAAATCCAGCGGCGCTTTGCGCCGCTGGATTTCCGCCTCAATCAAATAACTTAGTTTGATTGAGTTACAACTGCCGAATGGCCGCTGCCCGCTTGATTGACGTTGAGCATGTGGCCGCTTCCATACTGTGACGCCTCAAGTGAGTTGTCGTCACCGGTTTGGTTGGCAGTGATTGAGTTGTCAGCTCCAGACTGAGACAGTGCCATCGAGTTGGAGTTTCCTGTCTGCGTGAGCAGCATGGAGTTTCCGGATCCGCCTTGACCAGTCAGCACGGAGTTGTCGTCGCCTTCTTGAGTAAGATCAAGCGAATCTCCAGAACCAGCTTGAACGGCAGTGGCAGTATTGCTGTCTCCAGTTTGAGCAATTGTAGCTGAGTTGTCAGACCCAAGCTGCAGAACATAGGCGTTATTGTTGTCTCCTTCCTGAGCTACATCCGCCGTGTTTTGGTATCCAAGCTGATCCAAATGGGCAGAGTTGCTGTCTCCGAGTTGAGAAACAGTCCCTGTTTCACTTGAGCCAGCCTGATGAATAGCTGCTGAGTTTCCAGACCCTTCCTGGGAGGCGCTGGCGGTGTTGTCAGCACCATACTGATAGATATCAACGCTGTTGCTGTCGCCTACCTGCTCTACTTCGGCAGCGTTGCTGGAAGACATTTGATTGATATTCACGGAGTTGTCCTGAGCGAATGCAGGAGTCGCTGCGAGAAGCGCGGTGAGTCCGACAGCAGCGAGCAAATTAAGGTTTAGGGTACGCATAATAAAACCGTCCTTTATCTAAATAGAACCTAGCAATATTGAACACAGCGGTACCTGCCAATGCGAGAAGGGGATATATACTCGTGATTAGAAATTCACGCGCTCACAGATTACCGACCAACTACTTTCATCGATATTGTAATCTGCTGACTGCAATTGTTGTGGTAAAAAACTGTGAGAATCGGGAAAATTTCTCAATAGAATCTAATGTGTTATAAGTAGTTAAAAAAGATATCGGCTAAAGGTATCACTTGCCATGACGCGGTTCATAACAAGGGCTTCCAAAGTGAAAATTTCCTGTCGAATTAATTCTTTCCTATTTGCTCCTGCCGCTTTGTTTAGCGTAGCGGCGGCGATAGTTGCGATCTACGTGACACCTGTCAGTTCGCAAACTGTCGATACGGCGCAGCAGCAATGGCATTCGTCGGCGTTGGACCTGACTTCGGACAGGACGGTCTCAATTGAGGCAATCCCCGGAACGCTTACGTTATCTGAAGCGCCAGGGAGCCAGGTAGTTCTTAGGTTTCGCGGGATTAGCCAAGACAAGATCACTTTGACCAGGGATGGCAGTCAGATACGAATTAAAGGGACGTCCTCTACGCCGGATGTTGCAGTCGTGAACTCCGACGGGAACAGCACGGTAACAATTAATTCATCTGGCTCCAACAATCGAGTCATCGTCAACGGCAAGGAAGTTGTTTCTCCCTCAGGTGTAAAAGAATCGCCGGAAGTGGAAGTACAGCTGCCGAAAGGCATAGATGTTAGTTTCCACTCTTTTGTCTCCGGTAGTGTAGGTGTTCCACTGCGCAACGTGGAGGTGGAACTTTCTGGGATCTCTCAGCTGAATATACAAAGTGCGAAGAGTGCAAAAATTATACTATCAGGAACGTCGAGACTTACTCTGGGAAATGTAACGGGCCCGGTCGAAGCGGAAATTTCAGGTGTAGGACGATTGACGCTCGAGAAAACTGACGATGCGGAAATCGCGGCTCAACTTAGCGGCTCCTCCAAGCTTCACGCGGAAGGTTCGTTTAAGAATTTGAAGTTAAGAACGCGAGCCTCTTCCAGTGTCGAAACTAGTGGTTTAGTGAGTGGTGATGCCGAGTTTGACGCAGACGGCGCTAGTCGAATTACTCATACTGGCGAGATTCGTGGTGCTGTTCGGCAGCACAAGAGCGGCGCAGCAAAAATATCCATCGACAGCTAGCATTGCTACTCAAGCTTTAACGCAGTTCCCGGTTCGAGTTCGACTTCTGAGCCTTTGTGGAAGATTTTTAGTCCAGTTCCATCTCGTTCGAGAGTGTAAATTGTACAGTCAGTATGCAGGTCGATATGCAGACGCTGGCGATGCAGCATCAAATGGAAGCTTAAATGTTTAACCTCTTTGGGAAGCCTGGGGTTAAAAGCATAAATGCCGTCGTAGTCGCTAAATCCGGCGAACCCAAAGACGGCGGCCATCCATGAGCCGCCCATCGAAGCAATATGACAGCCGTCTTTGACGTTTCCGCCAATATCCGCCAAGTCCATCAGCAGTGCCGATAGTCCGTAGCGAATTGCCAATTCTGGGTCGCCTACTTCGGCGGCGAGGATGCTCTGAATGCAGGCTGATAGAGAAGAATCTCCGGTCGTTAATGGTTCGTAGAAGTAAAAGTTTTTTCGTTTTTGCTCAACCGAAAATCGGTTTCCAAGTAGAAACATGGCAAGCACAACATCGGCTTGTTTGATCACCATGCTGCGATAGATCACTAAGGGGTGATGGTACAGGAGCAGGGGGTACTTGTCCTTTGGAGTGTTCTCAAAATCAAAGGGTTTGCGTTGCAGGAATCCGTCGTCTTGCAGGTGGATTCCACGCTCTTCGTCGAACGGCAGATACATTTGATCTGCAGCCTCTTGCCAATTTGTGATTTCACTTTCCTGCAGCTTCGTTCGCCGTACTAAATTGGCGTAATTCTCAGAGTCCTCATTTTTTAGGTCAGCAACAGTCCGCGCAGCAAACTGCAAATTTTCTCGAGCCATCATGTTGGTATACAAATTGTTGTTTACCACCGTGTTGTACTCATCTGGGCCGGTGACTCCGTTGATGCAGAAATGGCCGTTTTTTTGTTCAGAATAGAAGCCGAGGTCAAACCAAAGCCGGGCGGTTTCGACCAGCATTTCCGCACCTTTGGTTCTTAGGAATTCCTGATCGTCTGTTGCGGCGACGTATTTTTTCATCGAGTACATGATGTCTGCGTTTATGTGGTACTGTGCCGTACCTGCCGCGTAGTACGCCGAAGCTTCTTCGCCATTAATCGTTCTCCAGGGAAAAAGCGCGCCGCGTTGATTGACCTGCTCCGCGCGCTCTCTGGCTTTATCGAGCATGCTGTATCGGAAGAGTAAGAGGTTCTTGGCTATTTGCGGATTGGTATAAATCAAGAATGGCATCACGTAGATGTCTGAATCCCAAAAATAGTGCCCTTCGTAGCCCTGCCCAGTTAATCCTTTGGCACCGACGCCTGACCCATCTACTCGCGCGGAGCTCTGGATGATTTGAAATAAATTCCACCGCAGTGCCTGCTGAACTTCCCTCGGTCTGCGAATGCGAAATTCACCGTTGCCCTCAACTGATACGTCACTCCTCGCCCAAAAATCATCTAAATAATTTCGTTGCTCAGCTAGCAGCGTATACAGTCCTGTTCCAGCAGCTTTGTCTAACGAACGTTCAGACCTTACCTTGAGCTCGAGGGCGTCAGCCGTGCGCGAAGTGTGGTATGTGACGTACTTTATGAGATTGATTGGGCGGCCCAACTTTGCGTGAACGTCGAAAACAACCTCTCCATAATCCGGCTCAGATCGCGAGCGATACTGGACAGGACAGTCGGTTTCTATTTCGTGATCGATTCCGCACGCTAGGCGCATCTTACTAGCGTCAGTTATGTGGTTAAGGATGACTCGCTTTTCGTTGCAGTAGTCCTGTTCCGGCAGCAATACCTTTTTTATGAATCCGCGTGACTGTCGTGGGTCACCTTCGCTGACGGGATTTTCCTGGGTTCCCCGCACAATTGAAGCTATTGCGAGGGGAGCATCGCTGTTGATTACTTTGACACTGTAATAAATGACGCCAAGATGCCTATGGACAAAGGAGATCATTGATTTGCTGGAAATTTCGACTAGTAGGCCACCCGGTGTTTCCCAAAGGATATCGCGCTCCAGCGTTCCATTGCGCATGTCTAAACGTCGCTCAAACTTTGCAACATTGGCTCTGGCCAAATCAAACGGCTCATCGTCAACGTAAAGCTTGATTGTGCGACCGTCAGTTACGTTGACCATCGTTTGTCCGGTTTTAGCAAAGCCAAAAGCGGCTTCGCCGTAAGTAATCGGCCACGATTCGTAAAAGCGATTGATGAATGTTCCGTTTTGGACTGAGGGTTTGCCTTCGGGGAAATTGCCGCGCCAACCCATATAGCCGTTGGCGGTTGCGAAAATCGTTTCTGTCTGCCCCATCAGCTCCGGGTTGAACTGCGTCTCGACAATGTTCCACTCGTCGATCGGATAAATATCTTCAGGCGGGGGAGTTTCGTTCTGGTGGCGAATCACTAAATTAGCTCCCTAAGGTCTGCAACAACAACATCGGCACCGTTATGCCTTAAGGCTTCGGCCTGGCCGCCGTGTTCGATACCAATCACCAAGCCGAATCCGCCGCTTTTTCCCGCCTGTACTCCGGAGATTGCATCTTCGAGGACAATTGAGCGTGCGGGCTCTGCCTCAAGCGCTTTTGCAGCTGCCAGAAAAGTGTCCGGCTGAGGTTTGCCCGGAATTTGTCGCCGCGCAGCAACGACACCGTCAATTCTAACTTCAAACAAATCCGAGATACCGGCTGCTTTCAAAATTGCTTCGCAGTTTTTGCTTGAGGAGACTACCGCCGTTCGCAGGCCGAGACTAAGGACATGATGGACGAACTCAATTGACCCGGGAAGGATGCCGACACCGCGTGAGTCTATTAGCTTATTCACAAGAACGTTCTTTTTGTTGCCGAGACCGCAAACAGTTTGCTTTTCAGGTTCGTCGTCGGGAGATCCCCAGGGTAAATTAATGTCTCGTGATTGTAGGAAGCTTGAGACCTGAACTCCAGTC
>JAGRAN010000238.1 GCA_020434585.1 Bdellovibrionales bacterium | reverse complement strand
TCTCGGGCTCGATCATCCAGAACTCAGCCAGATGACGCGGGGTGTTTGAATTTTCTGCGCGGAAGGTTGGGCCAAATGTATAAACATTGCTTAAAGCCAAGGCGAAGATCTCTGCTTCAAGTTGACCCGACACAGTTAAGCTGGCTTCAGCACCAAAAAAGTCCTGCGAATAATCAACTGGGCCGTCCGACTTACCATCAACGCGCGGCGGATTTGCGGCATCAAGCGTTGAGACACGAAACATTTCGCCGGCTCCTTCACAGTCGCTGGTAGTAATTATCGGCGAGTGAAGATAGACAAAATTTCTTTCGTCGAAAAATTTGTGAATAGCCATGGCTACCGCGTGGCGAACGCGAAAGACTGCGCCAAAAGTATTCGTGCGCGGACGCAGGTGAGCAATAGTTCGGAGGTATTCGTTCGTATGGCGTTTCTTCTGCAGCGGGTAGTCGCTGGGAGCAGAGCCGACTAGAGTTACTTCTGTAGCCTTAACTTCAACGCGCTGGCCTTTCCCCGGCGATTCGATTAGTTCGCCGATTACTTTTACTGCCGAGCCGGTTGACGCCTTAAGTACATGCTCCGCGTAACAGGAAATTCCGGCATCAGCTACAACCTGTATATTAGAGAGGCAGCTTCCGTCGTTCAGCTCCAAGAAAGAAAACTCTTTGGAGTCTCGGCGCGTTCGCACCCAGCCTGCAAGCTCAACCGTAGAGCCGACTTCACTGTCAGCCAAAAGTTCACGGACTGTACTTTTATTCATTGGAGATATTACCGGCTGACACGCCGCCTGAGTGGAATTACGTTTGAGGCAGAGTCGCTGCCGGACGGTGTTTCTGGTTCGAACACAGATTCCAACTGCGCAGAAATTTTTGTGCTGTTAAGGATGCTGTCGAGTTCGTCAGCGATTACTCGACTCGCCTGCATTTTCGCCTTGCATTTGATTAGCTCAAGCGAGGCTTTAAATGTTGTTGAAAATTCTTGGCGGTGAACGCTCTGAACTAGCCGCTCCGATCCGCGCTCGATTATGTGCTGCGCGTCGATCGCCATTTTTTCGAAATGTTGTTTTAGCTGAAGAACTTTATTCGCAGTTTGCGCGGCAGATCCTAGTTCTAGCGCGTCATTGAGTCCGGATTGCAGCTCTGCGTGCACCTTATACCAAACTCCCGCACGCACATCGTTGGCAATTTCGCCCAAATTACCGCTGGATTCACCGCGGCCTGTTCTCATCGAAGAATAAAGCTGACTGGCACGAAACGTCTTGGCAACCAGCACACGAAGACGAGAATGAAGTGTTGGAGCAGAACTCATATTACTGACTCAATTACTGAAACAACTTTGCACGACCCAAGCTAAATATACGAATACACTGACTAACGACCTTTAATCAATTTCCCGACAATTTACCGCGGCCTCTTTCCTCTCCTCCAGCGACGGCAATTATGATAAGTGTCGGACCTCATAGCCGAATCTTCATATTTTTTGTTATTGCTCAAAAGATAGACTTCCCTCAGAATACGGCCTATTTAGCCGCCCAGATAGAAATAGAAAATGGCAATTTTGGCTGTATTATTAATATCTTATGGTGGTTTTACCAAAAACTAATCAGGGGTGTCTTGCGTTTTTATAAAAAACGCGTAATATCGCGGGGAATTCAGAGGCTCCCTTCAAGACACGTGAACCAATCGGGAGCTTCGACACTGCGGCATTTAAGTTCATGTTAGTTTCAAAAAGCATTGTTGTTAGTATTTCTGCACTAGAAGGCATGCAGTCCACATTGCAGCCTTTCCGATCAGAGCATGTCGACAAACCATTTGTTGAGCGTCTTCCCGCGTATGAAATCGTCAAAGGCGCTTTCGATTTCTTGGTAGCTTCGTTCCTGCTGTTACTTCTTTTTCCTTTAATGTTGGCGATCGCAGCGTTAGTAAAATTTACGTCACCTGGTCCCGCAATTTACTGCCAAGTTCGCCTCACAAAAGGCGGCAAGAAATTTACGATGTTCAAGTTTCGCACTATGCGTAATGACGCGGAACGCGGAACCGGCGCTGTTTGGGCCAAGAAAGGTGATCCGCGTGTCACAAGGATTGGTGCATTTCTGCGCAAGACCAGACTCGACGAACTACCGCAGCTCGTTAACGTCCTTCGGGGTGAAATGAGCCTAATCGGCCCTCGCCCTGAGCGCCCAGAAATAGCAACTGAACTTGTAAAAGTTCTGCCGAGATTCTCAAGACGTCTGGAAGTAAAAGCTGGAATCACTGGGCTTGCCCAAACTTACTCCGGCTACGCCTCCAACTACGAAGACTACCGCCGCAAGCTGGCTCTCGACATCATGTATGTTCGGGATCGCTCAGTTGCAATGGACGCGGCCATCCTCGCACGCACAGTTAAAGTTGTCGTGTCCGGGGACGGTGCTTGGTAACTCTCTCCCTCGTTTTTCAAAGATTCACTGCTGCAAGTTAATTAAATTTAACTCCGCACAGCGGCCTACAATTCACAGGGAAACCCTTGGGTATTTCCCTGCGTCCACTTTTCTAGCGTTTTAGTGGAAAACTTTTCCCTGAAGCTAGCCGCGGATTTATCCAGACGACTTTTTTTGTAAGTTTTAATTTTGTTTGCAGAGCATCTGCATCGCTATGTTGCCAACAAGATTCTAATGCACTGTGCGCACAAATTCGTTTGAGTTTGAATATGGCATGAGATACTGTTTTAAACTGCACAGCACGGGGCCGTAAGCAGCTGTAGAGTCTTTTAATTCTAATTTTGACATCAGGAAAAGGAGCAGGGAATGATGACCTTTCGAGATAAGCGTGGCTTCAGCAGCCGGCTTAGAGCCAGCGTTCCAAAGTTGGCGGCGGTCGGTGCGGGCGCTTTATTTTTTCTCTCCAGTTCGGTTGCCTCGGCTGACGAACTGAAGATTCTCGACTTAGACGGCAAGACTCGCTCAGCCGTGATTTTACAGGAAGGCGGTTCAGCAACTGTCACTGTAGAAGTCACCAAAGTCGGATCAACCCTGGCGGGCATTCCTGTTTCTCTAGTTAATGGAACAAACGGCCAGCTGGTTCAAACATCAATGACAGACCAAGCTGGAATCGCAATTTTCAAAAACGTGCCAAACGGAACTTTCAACCTGTCGGTAAAAGACAGCATGCTTAAAGTTTCCGACGTTAAAATTAATCTTAACGGCTCTCAGCAAACCAGCTCTGATTCCGAAGCGCAGAAGCGTGAAGACGCTCGAGTGATGTATATTGCCGGAGCGGGAGCAGTTGCAGGCGGAATCGGTATCGCAATCGGTGCGGGCAACTCAGGCTCAGGCAGCGGCAGCTCAACTGCATCGCTATCTGGTGAAGGATTTGGTGCAAGTGGTGCAGGCGGTTCTGGCCCCGGCGGAACAGGAGCAGGCTCCTTTGACTCCCCGGCCGGCGAGGGTGGAACAGCAGCCGCACTCAATGACACACCTCCCAATCCAGGTTCGCCAAATATGGGCGGTGGAACACCTAATACGCTTGGCCCGGTTAACAACAACTCGGGCGATCCATCGCAAGGCGGAACTGGTGGAGTCGGCGGCGGCGGAGACACTACGCCAAACCCCGGTTCTATCCTGCAGCCACCACCAACCA
>JAGRAN010000237.1 GCA_020434585.1 Bdellovibrionales bacterium | reverse complement strand
CAACGTACGCGTCAACTGTAAATATATTTCCACGCCCTGAAATTAGACTAACTTATTCTAGATTAAACGAAGCTCCTCCGGTTATGTTTCCTTCTTTCCAAGCGTTTGAAATCTCCGGCAAACCGCTTTCGCTAAGGCCGTCGAGCTTCAGGTCATGCGGTGAAGTCGGCACACCGAATCCTCCGACGGCGTTCCAATGCGTATTCAAGTAAAACTGATGAGCTCCATTGCAGTCATAAACTGAGAGACTTAGGTTTAGCGACTGCTTTTTACCCCGATGGCCGAAAGACTTTTTGTACTCAAGCTCCCCACGCACCTCCCACCCGCATTCGTCATCTTCTATGCCGACCGCGTCCAGAATGTCGCAAGTAAACTCGTACGTCTCAGTCGAGACCGAATAGTTGATTATCTGCCCGTTGATCTTAGCTGAGCCGCTCTTGCCCTCGACGCTTCGTGACCATTCTTTTACTGGACACATTGCATCAAACAAACTATCGAGCCTCAGGTAGCCCTTGGGATAATCCCCCTTGAAATCATTCCCGAGAGCCAATTCAAGGTCTGCATCAGGAAGCGCGAACGCGGAGCTGTTAAACTCCGCAGCAAAGACCAGCCCCTCAGCGCTGACTGAAGCCGGCGCGAACAGCATCCCCATACAAATCACTAAACAGACTGGTAGCTCTTTTAGGAAAACCCTACTCATAAACCCCTCCAATAAAGACATTGTGGGATTCTTTCCCACACAGCTGTTATTGCGGCTGACGCGCGGCCGTGCGCTTTGACTGGGCAATCTTCACTAACTCTCTGAGTTTGCAGCTACTTACGGACATTAGTGCGCTGCCGCAGATTCGATCAGATTCAAGCCTAAATTAGAAAAATCACGACTTTTTGATTTTTTTGTGGGATTTTTTACCACATTGAGTTAACACCGGACTGGTTTTGGTTCATAATACAGGTATCGCCGGAGGTGGTCCGGCCCGTGTCAAAAGAAGGGGTTCAAAATGTTGTATCGAAAAACCATACTTAACTGCCTATTAGGCGCAGCTCTGGCACTCACATCCTTTTCAAGCAATTGCGCCGCCGAAGTCCAGCAGGACGATGAATTGCACATTGAATCTCGAATTCTACTCTGTGAATTTGCATTATCTATACAACAAAGATTTGGTGCCAGCCTAGACGTTGTAGACTACGCAATCGTTCATTCTCAATGTAAACAATACGGTGAAGATAGTAGGGAGTACGATGAATGTGCACAGATTTGGATCGAACGATTCAAGGCCTGGTGTACTCCATACATCTTACTCCTCAGCATAATTCTTGAATAAAATTTACCACCTGCATACGACCCACAGCAGACAGTCGACCGATTCGACCGACCGATTGCCAGATCCCCGGCGGCTGTCTGCTTTTTTTAAGCATTAAGTTGCTGCCAGTCCTGATATTACGCTGCTCTGCGCCAGAAGTGTGGGAAATTTGCCCACAATAACCCACTGTGCTAGTATGGATTTAGGTATCCGGCTGAATTATCTATAGCTTGAGCGCTCACATAGCGATAAATCTAGATAAGCGGTCGGTATAGGCTGCTTGCTCTCATCTACAATCGA
>JAGRAN010000236.1 GCA_020434585.1 Bdellovibrionales bacterium | reverse complement strand
ATACTTTAAATGATCAGGATAGATGAGCTCTGAAGCTTGTCTACCTTTGCCGGCAACCAGTTCGTTTAACTTATTTACTCCCCAACCTAACGACCCATGTATTTTCCAAAGGCGCGCCCAGCGAGAAGGGAGTTCATCATTGTTCGATATAGTTGCTGCATCAAAAAACGGTTCGTTAAAACCACTGAAACCAGCGAAGTATGGAATCTTAGCGAACTCTAACGCTTCTTCCATCAGCAAATCATAATTTGATGTAAAGATTTCAACGGCGTGTTCTCTCCTCGTTCCCCCGATCCAACTTGCTAGCTTGTTATACGGAGTGTCGTTCGACGGAAGCTCCCGACTAACCACCTCCCCGATTTTCTCGCACACACTGATAGCAAATGCTTCGAAATCTTCTCGGCTATAATTGTCGATTCTGCTAGATGAACCATCCAAAGCTGCTGAAAGGGAACGAGCCTTAGACAGAATTACTTCAACATTCGCGTCTTCGCCTATGCTCTTCTGTATAGAGATTAATAGATCCCGCTCATCGGACGATAAACCGTTCTTCACTTGTTCTGTTAGACCAGCAATCGCAGGAATCAGCGGTTCGAACTTACCATCTATTCCACTCCCATTGATGCCCACGGGAGCGCCAGCTCCTAAGAGAATGCCGATTCTCTTTCTCCCTTGCGCTAAGATCTGTCTTAGGTCAGACATGTACTGGTCAAGATTGTGCCGCGTATCGCTCATTGCACCAGAATCCCGTGGTTTTATATTTTTTAATGTATTGAAAGCTCTCCAGTTTAGACATCCTTAGCTCTAACCATTCGCTACCCGAGCTCGAAAGTAACTTCATCTCAGTTCATACCCAGCGCTTTGAACGCCGCGGCTTTGGGATCGCCATAAAACACTGGGTCGACATGCTCCATGATGTCCCCGCTAACCTCCAAAAACTGTCGTTTGTTCTCTATAGGAACAAGTGCGCGCTTTACTCCGTTATCCTTCGCTAACTGCAAAATCTCAGTGAGGGACCTTACTTCCTTGATATTACCCTGGATACTCATGTCACCAAGGATCAAAGTAGCCGGTGTCGTCGGTGATTGACGGAGTGCAGAAAATGCAGCTACGAAGAATGCAACTCCTACCTCGGCCTCAACACCGTTGTTCAACAGGTCTATTGCTTCTACGTGAAGATCGGAGTTATCGATCTCTCGACCAAGGCCGAAAACTACTTTTTGAGAAGAAAGATAACTGAAGGCCCTAGAAATAGACTCTTTCATCACGCCCTTCACCCCGCCTGCCGTCTTCAATTTCCTGGTTCCGCTAGTAACGGTAACTTCCAGACGGTATAGCCCAACGGTGCCGTCACTTCCTACAGTGCCGGTATAAACGGAACCTGGCGCTAGCGGATCCGCGGCAATTAAATCGCGGCCGCCCTGCTCGGGAACACCTACAAATTTATCCTCTCCAGATTCGTTATCACGATAGCTGAAGGACGTTTGATAGTACTCAAACGAACCCATTTTCTTTAGCTGCTCTTTAACTCTTCGCCGTCCTTCAATTGCATACTCGACAAGCATCGCAAGTTCATCTTTGCTAATTTTGCCATGCGGATAAATAATCTTCATAAGCCCCGAAACTGTTTTCCGCACGGCCTTTTGGTCCCGCGTATTAAGATGAGATCCTAGAGAAAACTCTTTATCCAAAACTTCGGTGAAGTTGTGCTTTCGAAGAGCCCGTAGTGCTTCTGCAAAATAGTCAACAACGAACCCGTAACCACTTGTGAATAGCTCGGGACTCATTTTAGGCACTTCCCAGCCAGGTAGATAAAAGTGCAATCTATCAATAAACGCCATATCGTCCCGGATAACATCGGGCATTGGCGCAAAAAGGTGCCCTTGTTGCACCATAACGTCGATCGGCTGGTTTGTGTTACCAAACATTGCAATACTGGCGTCACCAGTGTCAGCCTCCTTGCCCCGCTGAAATTGACCAGATTCACAGTAAGTCTTCAGAGTAGTAATCACCTCCTTGGGCATCTTTTGAAGATCAGCTACTTCGTCAAAAGCTACTACATCCCAGATGCTGACCATTCCCTTCTGCTTCCCCGTCATATGGCCAAACATGTTGGCCACTGTAGTCGGTCCAGTGAGAAGCGCTCCATAGGGCGAAAGTTCCTGAACAGCGTAACTCTTTCCTGTCCCGCGCGGGCCAAGTTCGACAAGATTGAAATTACGTTCGGTAAGAGGAATTAGCCTTGTGAGAAAAAGTATTTTTAGACGATGCTCCATAACCGCGGGCTCGTATCCCATCGTTCGAATCACAAAGTCTATCCATTCGCCAGAAGTGAACTCTGATCTCCTACGTTGATATTCTTCTAGATCAAACGATGCAATTTGAATCGGCTGCAGTTTCTTAATCCAGAAAGGATTTTTACCGCGCGATTCCTCGTCATACTCAAAGCGCATATCGACTTGCGCCCATACACCTCCAGTAAGAAGTCTTTCATAGTCCCGCACATACTGTGGTGAGATATGAACATATTTATGGTTAAAATTGACGAGCTCAGCCCAGTATTCTGAATCGGTTAGGCGCACCTTCACTTTGTCTATAAATGTATGAGAATCTCCCTTCAGCTGTTCTACCTTCGACTGAGCTTTCATGAATTCGTCGGGTCTTATGTAGTTTTCAGCAAGGGTATCGTTGACAACCTTAAGGCCCATTTGAATGGCCATTTCATCCGAGGACGCACAATACTTACCCAACAAGAATTCCAGTACGAAAACGGGAACGTTAGCCCCAACCTTTACTTTGCGTACAAGGTCTTTGCGCACCACCTTACCATCGAAGGTACGTGTTACTTTATAGTCCAGAGGGTCTACAGCATTCTGCTCTTCATCTAAATTCATCGTCTTAAATACCTATATTCCCAGCTTTACTGGAATCTGATCTGTCTTAACGAGAATTCTGTCGCTTCTAGGGTCCAGAACCACTATCTCGACACTCTTAACATCCTCTCTCAGTAGTTGAATTCCGACCGTACACGATCTTCCGGGCCTCAGTTTCACCGTTTGCATTAATGTGTCGTGCTCCGCGTCTAGAACCATACCCAGTCGCCCAACATGTTGGCCGTTACTAAATAGCACTGGTCGAACGACTATTTCGTCTTCACCGAAAATCTGGGCTTCCCAGCCGATTCCAAAAGTAATAATTCTATTAACGATACAATCCGGAACCCGTAAAAGCTTAAGACTTATAACTTCTGGCTTGCCATGCTCTACCGCTTTCATGCGAGCGGTTATGACTGGAATCAGCAACTCCTGCAAACTCAAGCCACCATGATAGTAGGAGAGATCTCCACCGGACTTGAAAACCGAGTTATTCGTCGGGAACACGAAATCTAAATCCGAATCATAGCCAAGCTCACTGCCCGATATGCGAACGGTTGAAGGTGGATTTGAACCTCCACGACCCACCCAACAACGACGATGCAAAGTGACCTGCTCTCCCCCGGGTTTCTCTATTCGCTCTGACTCGTCACGTTCGTGGATAAACAGATGACCGTGATCCGCTGCAATGACGAACTTTGAGATGCCAAGACCGGCAAGGCGCTTAACCGCACGAGCGACATTATTGATAGCGGTGTCCATAACTTGCCGGGCCAAAAAAGTATTTCCCCCTTCGCCCATTGCATCGATCTCAAGGGATCGAACGAGCAAGAACGGAGCATTCGCTATTTTCTTCTTTAGTTGAGAAGTAGAGTGGCTGAGAACCTTGTCGAGTTCTAAGTCAACCATGTCCGGGACTCTTCCCTTCCACTTTCGGCGGCGGTCATTGAGGTTTCCCAAAGACGAACCCTCAATCTTAACACCAATATCTCTTCCACACTCAACAACCGAGAATGACTGATCAGCGCCCGGCATCAAAGCACCCATACCGACCGGTGTAACAGTGGGAATTGCTCCAATCGCTGGCTGAAGGCTAAGCTCATTAGCCCCTTCGAGGAGTCCCTTTAGCTCTACTCCCATCTCGTATCTAAGTGCATCCACCAGAACGAAGCATACGGTTTCGCTGGGGCTCTCCACCTCACTGGCATAAATCTCACTCTGATGCATCACCCCGGGTATGGTCCAATTCGACTGGCTGAGCGTCGCAACAAAGCCGCTGGTCATTTTGGCTGTTAGCTTCTCGTAGTCGTTGCGAACTCGGTGAACCACCTTTTCTGAGGCAATCGGGTCAGTCATTGCAGAAAGGGTAGATTCAAGCCGTCGGTGTCGCAAATCAGCCCTATACCAACCACCTTCCGCGACGTAGCCTTCTACCCACTCGATCGCCGCCTTCTTCGAATCCGGTAACTGCTTGGAAATTTCTGTAATTGCGATCCCAAGTTCAGCCGCAAGTCCGTAAGCTTGCCATTGCTCTTGGCGTTGCATCAGATGCAGTGCCCAAAAGCTGTTTCGCCGCGCGGTAATGAATTCCAGAGCTTTGCTAAACTGCCCCTCAACGATCAAATGGCCGACAAACTCTAGTAGAGATTGCTCCTCGAAACGAAACGTATCAATACGGCCCAACCTATCCGGCGCAATACCCGCTGAACCAAGCTGAAACTCCTTTTCGATTTCGTCGGCTAGTCGGACATAATCCTCCTGGTAGCGATCACGAAGACGCTGTGCAACTTCCAGCACTAGCTCAACGTGTTTATTTGTGGGCTGCACAACTAGACTGAGCGACTCCGGCGGAGTACCTTGTAAATCGCTTCTAAACTCTCCTAAGAGCACGTATCGAAGGGTCTTCCGACGAATGTCATCAAGGGGAACATCGGGCTCCGTTTCCAAACCAAGTCGTGACTTGAGCAATTGTCGAAGCTCGGTATCCGCTCCTTTATCAATCACCGAGTTGTCTTGCGCGGCAGACGCGAGCCAGGCTGCTATCAAAGCGGCATTACTACCTCTAGCGCCTTCGTAAATAAGCTCTAGCAGTGATCCAGACCGTGTGCTAACTCCTTCATCACCTAACAAACCAACGATATCATTATACGTCACGTTTGGAGATTCGAGCATTTGGTCAATCTGACCATCTCCGAAGCGCTTCTTGAGCACTCGACGACCTTCACGCTTCAGTTGAGGCTCCCAGCGTTCACCTCCGGCCTCCAATTCCATGAGCACAGCGGTTTCGTCATTTCGCACTTTTCCAGGGACGTAGATCAACAAGGGATCGGGAAGGTCTCTATCTACCTCTGGTTCAACTGCAAACTTCACCTCAAAGAACGAATCCTGCATGACACATAGTCGCGCCCTGATCTGGCCAAGCGAAAATGAATCGATGCTACATTCAGAGGGCACAACCCCTCCCATCAATTCGGCAACAAAATCAGAAAACTCTCTCCGTGGATCATACCAAGTAACCACACGCCCCTTAGTCAATTTATCGGAAAGCGTATTCGATAGATGGTCGTAAAGTGCGTTCATAGAATACTCATCCGTCAAGCAGCGGCTCTTTGTCGTCTTCGAGTTCTAGTAGTTCCTGAATTCATAGCCGGCGCATCAAGCAAACTCTGCAGGGCCGCTCTCACAGCAGGACTGGTTCGTTCTTTGACAAGTTTTTCGATGGTAGGACTCCAGCCACCTTCGGGCTCGTCTCTTTGCTGGAAGCGGTCGCGCTCATCTTGCCACCAAAAGACTTCCTCTAATCCATGGGCAATTGCTAGACTAGCGTCAGTAACGCATTTAGGAACTACACGTTCGGGCCAAAGATACATAGCAAGATGGGCCCAGTCGTATTCGCCTACCACTAGTTTGTCCCAAACTTTCTTGCATTCACTCTGCCAGGGTCTATTTTGAGGTACAAGTCGCCAGAGAGGGGCGAAATTAACGGTCACACCGTCATTCAGGTTCGGATGCCACAACGGAGCTATCCGACAAACCTCTTCTTTGAGCTCGATTAGCTCAGCGATAAATGCTTCTTGCTGCTCAATCTCTGCTCGTTGTGAGCGCGAGGGCTCCGGTCCAGATTCTAATCGCAAGCGCTCGAGCTTCCGGCGCTCGTGTTCAACTTT
>JAGRAN010000235.1 GCA_020434585.1 Bdellovibrionales bacterium | reverse complement strand
TAGAACAAAGAACATTTTATTGGAACGCTGCAAAAGCTGCTGCAAGTCCACCGTAGGCAAAACGTCGCAGTCGGGGAAGTTCTGGTAGTCGTGAAAAATAAGGATATTCGCGCGATGCTGACCGGCGAGCACCTGTTTCTCAACCAAGATTTTTATAAAATTGTTTCGGCCTTCGAGGAGTCGCTCGGCAAAGAGCAATTTAAAGTTCGACCGGTGTTCAGCGTCCCTAAACGACTCGGTAGCACCCAATCACCGACTTGGGTCGTCCAGGATGAACGCGGAGACCACGTATTCGAAGCTCTGGAAAACCCCGCTTCTCTCTTTTCACAATACGGAGCTTTTATTTACAAATGAACTGCTCGCGTAATCACTTCTTTCCGATAGTACTAACTCTGCTATTGCTTCTCAGCCCAGCTCCCGCAAATGCCCAGGACCGCACCTCTTACTCTCTGACTGATGAAAACATTCCCGTTGTTCGAATGGAGCGCTCATATGGCGGTACAGGCTTTCAGACCAGCAATGCTGCGGTCAGCATCTCGAGCTTTGTCGGCGCCACGCCTGAAGAGGAAGCAGAAGTTATGAAGCAAATTAACGAACACGTGCAAAACTTACCTAAACAACTGGAGAGTTTTATCACGCTGCCAGAGCTGCCCGAGTGCAAACAAAACGTCGAGGTAGCATTGCCTGTTTATTCTTACACGCGAGGAACTGAATATTTTGATTATGTTTTTTACAATCCAAAAAACCGCGACCACGTGGTAGCTGCAGAACGCTGGGGCTACCGCGCTGTTCCGTATTCAGCAGGGACCAGTTACGGTGCCAGGACCAAGAAAGAGGACCCGAGACCACTGCTCGCACTTTCACTCGGAGTGCGCTGCCTGCCAGCTAGAATTCATTTCACATTTGAAGACAAGCAACGCGTAATTTCTTACCGCGAGGGCAGCAAAGCTTGGCTGGAATCTGAGCAGGACGAACAGGTAAACGATTTTCGGCAGTAGCCTAATTTGGTTTACGCAGCATAAAATGAAACTCATTTTCTGCCGGCGCTTGATGCGGACCACTGACTATCTCCAAAGGAGCGGCGTTTTTCGCAGTCCAGCGCAGAATTTCTAGTGTCAGATCAGGTGCGAAACGATGCAGCTCAACAGGCGGATTTTCCGCGGCAATTTCGTCAGCAGCCTCAAGTGCGCCTACGCCTCGCAATCCTCGCTCCTTCACGACATAGTCAAGAAAATGTTCAAAATCTCGAACAACGGAAGGTTCGTTAAAATCTAGGACTGCGTGTTCGAGAGTACAGATTTTCCGGCGACACCCCGTAATGAGACTTCCATCGCTAAAAACTAAGTAGACGCTTCCGCCTGGCTTCACCACTCTAAGCAAACTCGCAATGGCACGAATTGGACTGCGAACCTGCTCGAGAACGCATGCCGCAGCCGCGAAATCATAACTTCCGTCTCTAACGCTTAGTAGCTCCTCGACATCATCTATTTTGTGAGGCTGCACTAAAAGCCGCTTGCTTTGCACAGCTCCAGAGCGTTTATGCTGTTCAACGCTCCAACGGTCTAAATAGTCGACGCTAGATCCGGGATGACGAGGCAAAGGGCGATCCATCGGCCCTACTTCGAGGCCGTGACCCTGAAGCTGTTTGGCAAAATGCAGCCGCCAATCTTTCGATTGGCGTGTAGGCAAATGGCTTTCAACAGGGCCAAAACTAAGATTCGGCGTCAGGGTCTCGCCTGTATTCATCTTGCGGTAGTCTAATTGGGTCATGGCTTAAACCGGCTTCTCCCTCATTGCATAAGCTACAGTGTTTTGGTAGCTTTTCAAAGCGTATCACCGCCAAATGCCGCTCCTTGATAACAGGCTTTAATCATTAGATAAAGTCTCAATTCAGAGTTTCTTCCGTCATCTC
>JAGRAN010000234.1 GCA_020434585.1 Bdellovibrionales bacterium | reverse complement strand
CCTGCGTGAAAGCCGCAGGCGACATTCGCCATATCGATCAGCGGAATAATCTCCAGATCGGCAGAGTCGGTGATTTCTCCTTCGAACTCGCCAAGGTCGCAATTTAGCAGCATCCGACAGTCTTTCATTTTACATTCCAAGAATGTATTAGCGGCACTGCATTAAGACTACTTATTATTTCAATTTTCGCCAATACTTGTAGGCGGAGCAGTGTGCACTTTGGAGATGATAACGGGATAATTTGGTAAGGCTACTTACTTCTCGGAAAGCGAACTTCCACACCCAATCCGCCCTCTTCAGGGGACTCGCATACTACTTCAGCGTTGTTCAGCTCGGCAAAGTAATGCATTACGGTCAAGCCAAGGCCGCAACCTTGCTGTTCCATTCGTTCTCGGTCAATTTGAGCGAATGTTTCTCGCGCTGAAAAGAACTGATCTCGGCTCATGCCGGGACCATAGTCCCGGATTGAAACGCAGACCATCTCGCCTTTGCAGTAGACACGAACATTGGCAACCCCTTCCTGACTGCCAAATTTCGCGGCATTGCTTAGAAGCCGGGAAACTATATCAAGCACCTGCACTTCGTAAACATCAACGCAAGTGTTGCAATCGTCTTCGACAATCAGCTCAAGCTTGAACGACGAATTCAGCTCGCATTCCTGGAACTGCTCAACTGCATGCTGGACAATTTCAGCCAAATCCTGCCGACTGCGGTAACGCTCCGCATTAGCTGCAGCGACTCCAGATTCGATCTGCTGAATTACCATAAAATCTTCGACCAAGCGCTGCAGCCGCTGTCCGCCGCGCTGAATCGATTCCAGTAAATACTGAACGCGGTCGGTCTCAAGCTGTGAATGCTGATCGAGCAGCAGTTCCGTTCCCGTGTTGATTGCAACTAGTGGAGTGCGAAACTCATGAGAGAGCGTGTTAATAATTCGACGTCTGTAAGTATCAAAGCGAACTTCGGCCGAGTCGCTCCGAATTTTCGAACGCTTTAATTTGCCGCGAACGACTGCGACAAGGTCGTCCGGATCAAAAGGCTTGGCGAGATAATCATCGCAGCCCATTTCCTTACCTAGACGAACTTCCTCCGCGCCGGACAATGCGGTCAGAAAAACGAACGGTATCATGCACCAGTCGGGATTCTCGGATACCGCCTGGTGAAATTCGTGTCCATTCATGTCCGGCATCATAACGTCACACACTATGACGTCGGGCCGCTCTATGCTCATAGTTTCAAGTGCGTCAGCCGCGCTTGAAGCCATAATACAATCGAGCCCGTTCATTTTAAGAACGTCAGCTACGACTCCTAAGAGTTCGACATTATCATCAACGAGCAGCACTCGGCCGCTACGTAGGGATTGCTGGGAATCAGCTCCCGAGGAAAAACCTTTCTCGTACTGCAACTTGTCTTCCCCGTGTATCACAACGCTTTTACAACCTGCCCTGTGGGAGGACTATCAAAGAAACCTGCACCTAGCGCACGACGCAGCCTAGCCCTGCTTGCCCGTGCACCCACGTATGATTATCGGTTAAAACTACCCAGTTCTTAAGTAACTAGTTGCGTGTTTATCGAATTAAATCGCAGTGTTTCTGATTCCGTATTCACTTGATAAGTATCTATATTTACGTAACTTTTTTTAGTGTGCCGACAATCCCAACTAAAAACTTGAATGTATACTTGCCGCGCGCTTTCAGATTCGGGCATGCTTCGGCCCCTACGCGGCAGATTTTGGTCCGCGAATTAGAACCAAAAATGGGATGCCATACATGAAAACCGCAGCTGTTTTTCCAGGCCAAGGCTCTCAATCCGTAGGTATGGGACTGGAGCTATTTGAGGGATTCGATAATGCGCGCGACCTTTTCGAGCGCGCAGACCAAGCGCTCGGCTATTCACTGACTCGAATAATGTTCGAAGGGCCAATCGAAGAACTGACTTTAACGAAGCACACGCAGCCTGCACTGCTAGTTTGCGGAATAGCTGCCTTCGCTGCTGCTGACATCCCTGTCCAATGCGCTATGGGCCATAGCTTAGGCGAATACACTGCACTGGTAGCCGCCGGGTCTTTATCCTTTGAAGATGCTGTGACGCTGGTGCATAAGCGCGGCACTTATATGCAAGAAGCTGTTCCGCAAGGCGCCGGCTCGATGCTTGCGATTATCGGGCCCAACGAAGCTGAAATCGAGGAGTTGATTTCTCAGGTCAGGCAAGGTGTTTGCGAAGTCGCAAATTACAACTGCCCAGGCCAAACAGTAGTAGCAGGAGACAAGCTGGGGCTTGCTGACTGTAGCGAAATTATGGCGGAAAAAGGCATTAAAACCATTCCGCTTAACGTAAGTGCTCCCTTCCACTGCTCGCTAATGAAACCAGCTGCCGATCGTTTGGCTCTCGACCTTGGCCGCACGGAATTTAAAAACCCTAAATTTCCAGTCTACGCGAACGTAACTGCGCAAAGGATCGAACGCGGTGAACAGGCCCGCGAACTCCTGAAGCAGCAAGTATGCTCATCTGTGCGCTGGACCGAATCTATGCAGAACTTAACGCAAGACCTTGAGGTTGATACGATTATCGAATTTGGCTCCGGAGCTGTTTTGTCGAAACTGCAAAAGCGCATCGATCGCACAGTCAAAGCTTATCAAGTCTTCGATATGACTACCTTGAATCAGACTCAGGCAGCGCTTGCCGGCTAGGGTTCCGGAACCGTATCGGCCATAATCATTTCTTCGACGGTGCAGCGAGCGACTTCTTCGGCCTGATCGCTGAAGTAAAACAGCTCCGGCCGTCCTGTTCCTTTAAAAACAGAGTCGACGCCTTTGTTGATCTCACGCTGGGATGAAGTAACCGTTGCCTTTGCGGACCAAACAGTAACGCTGTTCGAGACATCGATCAGCTTGCTGTAAACGACCAGCTGTTCGTCATTTCGAATGTCCTGCATATGCCCAATCAGCACGAAGTCGTATCCGGCATTGCGGGCATAATCGATCGACTGATAGTTCCCCGAGAAGAAATCATCCCTCTTTCCGGGCCAACTCTCACGGTCAAACAACTCGACAATTGAAAACGTGCCACGCTGGAGCAGCTCTTCTTGGAAATTCTTAGCCAGACGCCGTCCAAAATGGTGCATGTCCTCGCCGGGCCGGGCAAAAGTTTCCGGAACATCGAATGGAATAACCGCGACCCTCACAGGCTGATTGTAGTGATATCGGTTACTTAGGTAACTTTCGATGTTCTGGTTAACGATGGTTCGCATCTTGCAGCCTGTAGATCCGGTGACCCATTTATGGGTGCTGCACCCGGCAAAAGCTGCCGAAAGGAGCAGAATACTAATCAGCCCCCTTCTCGATAAAGGACGTGGTGAGAAAGATGAAATTGAACTGCCTAGAGAGATTACTTGTTTCGCTAACAATTGCTGTCCTCCTTTCGGTGCCAGTCGGATGCGGCTTCAGCAAGAGATATCATAATCTACCTGCGTTTTCCGCCACACCGATCTTTGATTCTCACAACCACTCGGTAGGCCGATTTAAGACGACCTATTTAGCCGACCAGATTCATGCTTATTACAGGGGCCACTCAAACGGCACCCTGGGCGTCATGACTTTCGTCGATTTGGACAATCTCTACGGCGCATCGAGCTTCGGCCGCTATTTGGGCGAGCAGCTAATGACTGAATTGGCGATGCGTGGATACAACGTCGTCGAACTCCGCAAAGCTGATGTCATGCAAATCATGGCATACCAGGGCGAATTCGCACTTTCGCGAGATGTCGAGACACTGAGAAACTTCCAAGATCTTGCCGGCATAATCGTTGGAACATATGTCGCTTCTTCGCCGGAGCGAGTCTACATCAACGCGCGCCTGTTAGACCCCAAGACTAGCTTAGTTTTGTCCGCCGGTTCGGTTGAAATGGATAAGAGTTCAGAAATTAAAACAATGCTTCGATCAAATTCTTTTGCTCCATCGATGGAACGAATTCCCGTCAGGCACTTGGGCTACGCTGCCCACCCGATGCCGTACTACTATCCGTGGGCCAACCCGTACATGAATGGTTACTACGGAGGCATGGGTCGCTTTGATTTAGAAGCTGATGAGCCTGAGCATATCGATCATGGCGAAAGCGGGATGCAGCAGAAGCCGCCTAAGCCGACCTTAGAGCCGAACGCCTAAAAAGTACGCTCTCCGGCCGCAGGGGGGGCTGCTTTGGTCCCTTCATTGCAGTCATCTTTACAGCTTTCTTTGAGGCACGCTGGAACGCACGCAACTGCTTCCATTCCGGTTTGCCTTCCGCACATTCTTTTGCAGCTGTTTGCCTGTCGATCTTCGCACTTCAGACAATCTTCGCTTTTCACTTTTGGGACAATCTTATGGAAGGCTGGAAATGACGACTCACAGTCTTCGCCGCACTTCTTAACCATGCACTTCTTTATGCACGACTCAGCTCTGTCACCCTTGAGACCTGAGCAGCGCCTCTCACAAGAGACGTCCTTGCCGCCGAAGCATTGGTAGCAGCGAGCCTTCTTCTTATCCTTGGCTGAAGTATCGTCCTGCTCGAAGGCTCCCATCTCAGAGCAAAATCCAGAGCAGGCTTTCGTTGCGCAAGTATTTTCGCACGCCTGACGCTCACGTCCCTGCATTAGCTGACATTGGTAAAGGCAAACCTGCTGAATGCTGTCTAAGCAGTCCGTGCAGGGAGTTGCGTAGACCAATTTCGGCAAAGCTTGGCTTAATCCGAGAAAAATCAGAGAGCAAAACACCCTCAAAGGCATAGAAAATTTAGGGCTTTTATGCATATATGCTCGTTTTGATTGAAGCAAATGACTCAGGTGTTATTGATACTATACACCACGCTGAACGCTGACGAGAGGATGAATCTAGGGAGCCGAAAACGAATATGAGCGCAGCTAACAATACAGAACATTGGGCATCGCGCATCGGCGTGATCCTCGCAGTATCCGGCTCAGCGGTAGGGTTGGGAAACTTTTTGAGATTTCCTGGTCAAGTCGCGCAAAACGGCGGTGGTGCGTTTATGATTCCGTACTTCATCGCGTTTCTTCTGCTCGGAATCCCGATTTGCTGGGCGGAATGGACAATGGGTCGCTATGCCGGTAGTCGTGGCTACCACTCGGCTCCCGGAGTATTCGGTTTAGTCTCTGGACGTCCCGCATGGCGTTACATCGGAGTCATCGGCGTGCTGATTCCAATCGTCATTTACATGTACTACGTCGTAATCGAGTCCTGGTGTCTTTCATACGCGTTTAGCTATTTAAGCGGTTCAATCAGCCTTGGTGCAGATCCCTCTGCTTACGGAACCGAAAGCGGGAAGTTCTTCACTGCAACCGTGGGTGCCGCAGAAAATGGCCTAGCCTCGCACGGCCGAGTCCATGCAAGTGTATGGTGGTGGGCAGCGGTATTTGTGATCAATTTTTTTCTGATTTACCACGGCGTAGCTAAGGGAATTGAAACTTTTTGCAAGTTCGCCATGCCGGTAATGAGTCTCTGCGCGATCATTGTACTCGTTCGAGTTTTGACCCTCGGCACTCCAAACCCAGAATTTCCGGAACGAACAGTATTAAACGGGCTGGGGTTTATGTGGAATCCGAAACCACCCAAAGGAAGTGATGATTGGATGGCGGCCTTAACCAATGCTGACGTTTGGCTCGCCGCAACCGGACAGATCTTTTTTAGCTTATCCGTTGGCTTCGGAATAATAATTAATTACGCCAGCTACCTGCGCAAGGACGACGACGTTGTGCTGTCCGGGCTAACCGCGTCTTCGACTAACGAATTCTTCGAAGTTTGTCTCGGTGGATTGATTACAATTCCCGCAGCGTTTGTTTTTCTTGGTGCTTCTGGCGCAATCGGGGGAACTTTCGGCCTAGGCTTTAACACTCTGCCAGTTGTTTTTATGTATATGCCTGGCGGAGAATTTTTTGGCTTCTTATGGTTCTTTATGCTGTTCCTCGCTGCCATAACCAGTTCGCTTTCGATGCTCCAGCCTGCTATTGCCTTCCTGGAAGAAGCGCTCGGAGTCGGCAGAAAGACTTCTGTTTTGTTTCTCGGATTGCTCACTATGTTCGGTTCGCTATTTGTAATGTATTACAGCGAAGGCTTGGTTGCGCTCGACACAATGGATTTCTGGGTCGGCACATTCTTAATTTTCATTTTGGCCACCTTGCAGGTAATTTTGTTCGCTTGGGTGTTCGGAACGGACAAGGGCGTACGAGAAGCGCACGAGGGAGCACAGATGCGTCTGCCTCGCGTCTTTCCTTTCGTGATCAAATACATTTCGCCGATATATTTGCTGACTATTTTCGTTTTCTGGTGTCGGGAAAAGCTTCCTGACTACATTCAAACTCTTACCGGGGGCGGGGTTGCGCTTTATACAGTCGGAGTAATTGGAGCAACATTTGCTTTACTCGTAGTGGTAACCGCCCGTGGCGGCAATAGATGGCGCGCAGAGCACGAGCCGATTTAAGGAGACTTTATCATGACCCTAGCTGGTTGGATTTTTATGATTGGTTCAATTGCCGTAGTCGTAAGCCTATTGGTCTTCTGCTACTACAATGTCCTTTGCGCTCCAGACAAGGCTGACCATATGCACGGACGTTTTGACGTAGACACGCCTGACCTGGAAAAGAAGCACATCTAAGGCGGCTAATACGGCTTAACTACCTGATCAGTCATCTTGGTAACTTCTGAACCGCTTAGATCGTCGAGTTCTTCCGCAAACTGGTCAATTTCACTTCCTGACTGATCGCCCTCACCCAGCAAGATCGGAGGAATTTTTACGCCGCGGGTTGAGTCATCTTCTGCAATCTTCTTTCTAAGCTCTTTGATAGCTGCCTCGATTTCGGGAGTCGTAAATCTGTATGACTCATCTACGACCTTACCCGTCTCTACGAAGAGGTGGTTGTCCTTGTAAAACATTTCAAACCAGGGTAACGGCCGCGCCGCTGGACCACGAAGCACCTTGCCGCTGTGCGCAAACTGAGAACCGCTGCAACTGTCGAGAAATGTCTGATCTTGATAAGTGAGGTCGCAGCCAGAGTAAGTACTTCTTGTGCTCAGCGCCGACCAGCCCCGGTCGTCCCGGTAGAGCAATATCGCTTTGTCTGCCACGTGTTGCTTTTCAAAAAGCAGCTTTTGGACCTCGCCCAGATTTAAAACTCCCGGGGGACGAGTATAGCTGCGCGACCTACAGGCGTTAACTCCCGCGATAGACGCAGCTAAAAGCACTGCAATCCAAACCCTGCCGAGTCCTCTCAAGCTGATAGGCAAAACAAATCTCCTCCAAATTCCAAAAAACTCTCCGTAAGT
>JAGRAN010000233.1 GCA_020434585.1 Bdellovibrionales bacterium | reverse complement strand
GGTTCATTTTCTTAACATTGGTGCCGTCTATTATAGAAAGAAGGCTTTGTTAGTGTAGAAAGAAGGCTATGGAAGAGAGCTTAAGCGACGACTCTGGTATTTACCCGAATTCGCCTCTCGTGAAGGTCGTTGCGGAACTGTGCTTTTCCCATAACTTCGACATATTCGCCAACTACCAACGTTACTACGAAGGCTGTAAGCACTACTTTGACCGGCTAGATTTACCTCTCCCCAATCAATCTAGCTCGCCATACCAGCAGCCGGTTATTTTCGTTAACAAAAACACAGGGCAGGCGATTTCTTTAGCGGCAGATAAATTCTCTTACGCGGAACAGCACTACCAAAATCATGAGTCGTTTTTCGAACAGTTCTTAAAACATGAGGATTTGCTTACCAAGTGCTACAAAGAACAAGAGTTTTTTCGATTTGGATTTAGGTATATTAATTTTATTCCGTTTAGTCGCGTCGGCAACTGTATCCCCCTAAAGGACTTCTTCAACTTGTCAGTATCGTTTGGCCAGCAGTTAGACGAAGACATTGTAGATATCAATTCAGCGCTGATAAAAGATTTTGGAGACTCCAGGCTTCGTATTCAATTTGCCTCCGGCAAGGACGCCCAAGGGAGGGAGGGCCTCACATTAGATTTGGATTATTTCGTCGTAAACAAATTTCAAAGAGAACATATCAGGGTAATGCTTAAGAATGGCAACGAAAGAATAAAGGATTTTTTCGAAAGAAGTATTACAGAAGGTTATAGAAACTACCTAAGAGGTAATTCGCTATGAACGCTGAGAACTTATTTGCACCCGAATTTGTTAAGAATGAGCAGGAAGAATCGGGCCGATCGCTATTAAGCGACAGTGGTAAACACAAGGTGGGCACTGTCCCGCTTTGGAAGTTTAAAAGTGACGGTGTTACTTTAAATTGCCCCGCTGGCGTAAGTGTTCGACTCGATCAGCAAGGCGGAATCTGCATAGCTGAACACGAAGGCTTGGGCATCATTGCAAATGGAGAGGACGTGACCAGCGCATTTCAAGATTTCCAGGATCAGGTCGTTTACCTTTTTGAATTCTATGGCGCTCATGGAGACGATCAGTTAACTAACGAAGCTAAAGCAATTCGGGATCTCCTACAAAACAATTTTCACGCCCTTACTTAATATGAAAGTCTCGCGGCGCGATATCGAATCTAATCTCCCTAAAAAGGGCTTCAAAAGAGAGGAAAAGGGTCATCATATTTTCTTTCACTTTTGGTACGAAGGAAAATTGACTCATATTTTTACGAAAATCTCCCACTCCAAGAAGACCGCCGACATCAGTGACACCTTACTCACGCTTATGCGAAGACAATTGAAGTTAAGCAAAAACAAAGACTTCGTAGCATTAGCAGATTGCAATATGGACAAACCTCAATACGTTGAGATGCTAATAGAAAGCGGTGAACATAAGTCATAGCACTGGACTACGCGCCTCGTGTTCCCTGGTAGCTGGAACCAGCTAAAACACGTATCGGTAGACTAAAGGACAACCGACAACCAAAACAGCAACCCCAACTACCCAGCGCCGGGCAACTTCAACTGGGATACGAATAACAATTTCCGTTTGCCCTTTCGGCTTTGAATATACAACTCTATCAGGCGGCACGGGCTTCCTCCTCATGACAAACGACTCTTTCGTTCACAACAAGCCGAGCGGTCCTCGCACACATTCCCACCCGTTTACACTTCCGCTCGAAGTCGCCTGAAAACACCCAATCGATTGCCATTTCAGAGCCACGTAAAGCATCGGCAACCGCCCAGCAGATAATTGTTCTTTGATCCATATGAGTAGAGCCGGGGATCACTCCCCGGCCCCTCCTACTTTTACGAAGTTCGTGCTTGCAGGTCGATGCACCATGATAACGTAGCGCCACCGTTTGACGGTGTTACCGCGGTAGCCAGCTTAGGACCGCTATCGAGTCGCACTATCGCTCTAAACGCCGTTTCGTCAGTCGAGAAATAGAAATGCTCGGAGCGAGCTATGCTAATCTCCTTCTGAATGCCCACGGTAAACGACGGGAAGTGAACCAGCATGATGTCACCCTGCGAGCCGAGAGCCGGGCAATGCTCAGTGAAAATAAGTTCACGGTCTAAGAGCATCCACTTTCCGTTCTCACGCTTCAACGCTGGAACCAGTTCAGCATCGGCATCAGCTATTAGCTCAACATACAGTTGCCGCAGTTGAGGCTTACAGGACTGATTTGCAATCCAGACGGCTTCAGAATCAAGTTCTGGAAGCAACCTTGCTTCCATGTTTACGAGGTTCTGATACAGAATCGTGTTGTCGTCTTGCGAGCCTTCCTTGGACACTGTGATTTTAGAATTACTGTTAAATAGGCTTTGCGGCGATGACGTTCCTTCACCATCAAAGAGCAAGGCTTTATCAATCGCCCACTGCAATGATTTTCTCATACCCATGTCGATTGCATTGCCGCCGCCTAGAGCATCCGTAAGCATTTCATTAGTAGCTGCGGAGAAAATCGCTAACTTGCGAGCTTTCAGCATCCAGGTATGGAACTTTGGCTTACTCAAAGTCGGGCTTTCGCCTTCATTGATCCACTGTGAAGTGAATCCATACAGGTTCGTGCTTCGATCGCTTCCGTCGTATCCGGACACAAGCCGACTACCACCGGTCATGGACACAACTTCGGCCCGGCTAAGCACTACCGATTTCTCTAGAACGTCGTTAAACAGCTCGATAATCAGGTTGTCAGGGACAAGATAACCGCCGTCCTGGCCAACTAGAGTATTGGCTCCCATGGATCGTAGTTCTTCGAGTTCTGGCACATAGCGCCCGCTATGGATCATGTTCATCATCAGATCCAGCGAACGGATTTCCGATCTCGATTGAGGGCTTCCGAACAGCGAACGAAAGTTCCTTTTTCCGCTTTGCGTACGTCCAGACGGGACGTCTGAGTGTTCTTCAGGTGTCACCCGAACATATGCATGACGGCACTCACTGCCATCATCTTCAAAGTCAAGGCTACGTATCCATTCGGATACTTTCGCCTTTCGCATAAGGTATTCGATCTCGCCTTTCTTTTGCTCGATCTCCTCGTCGGTAACATCATCTCTACCGATGGCTTCTTGAAGCTCGGCTTTGGCCTCGTAGCCTTTTCGGTAAATGAATGCCGTGGTATTGCGACCGCTCATCAACTCATCCATGTCGTCGGCAATGTACTTAGCTCTTGCCAGTTCTGCGCCGCCGAACTTAGTTTCAGGCAGTTTTAGATAACTCACTGCTTGCCGGAGCCGCTGCTCCAGGAGTTCTTTTATTTCTTGATCCATTTGTTCACCTTTCATTTTCAAAGGTGCGTCCGGAGTAATTTCCTTGATTTTCGGACGCACGTTAATCGCATCCCCAGAAATTGGGGGGTTAAACGTTTGCGTCCGGCCTGACAGGCAACCGAATCGACGGACTCGGGCAGTGGTGAGACTATTACGCGGCTTTAGAGGTAACGACCAATAGCCACCGGAATAACAAGTTTTGCTGCACTCGCAAATTTTGTGAGCGCAATTTCAATTTTGATCAAATAGAAAACTGCTTCAAGACCTAATCTTCACAACTTAACGCGAATTTTTCGGCTTCGCTCAGCAGATCGTTCTCAATGAGAAACTTCTTTTGGTCCTTTGGAGGTTCGATTCCCAGGTCGAAAGCATAGTAAGCCGCCGGTCTTGTATACTTGTGACGCTCGAACTCGCTATCATTCGCATCGGTCCAGCTCGGTTCGCATTCCCCTAAGGCAACGTCGAACCAGGCTCGCTTAGCGTCTTCTAAGGAACTGAAGTCGGAACTCCACCAGTATGCGCCAAGAGCATTAGGCTTGCCGTCTGTCGGAAGCGCTGAAAACTCAAGACAAAGTAGCTGGGTGAAATCTATTTCTTTGACGCGCCGTCTCGCCGCTGCTCTTTTTCGTCTCGCCATCAGCCTATCCTCGGTATTCGGGGGTCAGACTCGTTATCAGACTCTAAATTCAGCTCCCTAAGCAGTCTTGCAAACGCTAGCGAGGAGTCGCGCTGGATTTTGACCTCTGGCCGCTCCTTGTCCTGGCCGAATCTGTCAGTGTACGTCAGACCGAACTCCTCGACTTGCAGGCGGGCCTCAGACGCACGATCCCAAAGCTCGCAGGCCGCTTGAAGGATCTTCTGATGCTGCTCCTCAAGGTGAAATTCGACCATCACATGGTCAAAGAAGCTGCACATCTCGTCGCTCAAGTGGTCCGGTGCTTGGCTTTTGGTTACTTTTTTACTCACATATACCTCCTTTTTTATTTGAACCGGGAACCCGTTCGCGCACAGAAGGCTAAGCGGGTGGTCTAGAACCGATTGCTTTCATTTTTTAAGCCCCCCCTTAGGGGTCTGCATATCCGCTTCTGATATTTTATCTTTAACCGACACGCCCTAAAGGGCGTGTTCGGAAAGATAAAATAAACTTATCCTTCCTAAGTTAACTTTCCTGTCCTTCCGGGTCGGGTCAGATAAGACAATTAACTGTCCGCATCGATGGCCCTTAAAAGTTCCCTCCTCTCGCGTTCTTGTTCAATCTGTTCTGGCTTTCCCACCACGTCGGGAATGCCCAGCCTCCTAGCCCCTGGCAGCTTCGTTAATGATTCACTTCTAACAAGAGTACTATAAAGCGCGTCCGACCTATCTCGGCTCAAATTGAGCCTTTGGCGAAGAAGATCTTTTAACTCTTTTGGAGCATATAAACCGTCGGCGACTATCCCGAGCGCTGGATCAGTAAATTCTTCTAAGGGTGTATCCGTTGTATTTAACCGTTGCCGATTGTTTGTTCGTTTCGATGGAATTGCCCCGTCAATCTTTGAGAATGCGCCACGCGACCACTTGGCTACAAAGGAATCTGGTGCCTTAAAATTCCGAGACTCAAAATCAAAGATGGTAGCGCTTGGGTTTCCAGCTTGAGGACTTAGGTATATTGCTGCATCGAAATGCCTAGCTAAGATATTGCGTCCCGAGCCACGATCAACGTTATCCTCAGAAATGCCACCTTTTTTATCATGGTGAACAATCCATACACTGGCACCCGTCGTCCGTGCGAGTCTGTCCGTTTCTAACAGGAAGTCTCGCCAAGCCTTATCGTTGTTCTCTTCCCCTTCTAGGATCTTGTAGGCAGGGTCGAGCGCTATCACCTCCGCACCACACCCAATAGCCTCTTGTCTAACTTGTTCCCAATCGAACGGAATACCACGGAGATTGAGCACATGAAACCTGTTTTCAATATCCTCAGGCCTAACACTCAATGCCGACGCGACTAGTTTTACTCGTTTATGAAAATGATTCGGCTTTACTTCTAATTGAACATGTAACACGCGGAAGGCTCTTCGGACTGACAGACCGAGAAATGATTTCGCCGCGGCAAGACAGAGCAAAACCTGGAGCAATAGAAATGTCTTTCGAGCCTTTGCTTTTCCTATCAGACTTAAAATATCCCCAGGCTCTACTAACCCTTCAATGATAGGTTCAACTTCGTCCGGATTCGAATTAAGGTAGTCGGAAACGTTTACTAAACCTTCACCCGCAACTAAAGAACTAGGGTAGTCGGAAACTGAGCCGGAATAATTGTTCTCCTGCCAGAGTGCGTGTGCATGAAAATCACCGCCCCGGACGAAAGTAATATTTTTGAATTCCTCGTGCCAATCCACGAAAGCAAAGCCGTTCTCCTCTGCTCGCTTAAGCATTGAAGCCGCAGTTTTGACATTTTCTCCTGCCGAACGCCTAAAAGACTCCCACTTTCGCTCAGGCTCTCCCGGCTTATATTTTTTGGACTGCGAAGACCACGCGACCCAGGAAGCTTTAGCTGCGTTATTGCCAGGGAATTCGTGCTTTAGAACCATTCCGCAATCGAGCCAATCCTGGTAATCATCTACGTTGTAGCAACTGGAATTCATTATTCGTATTAACTGTTGCAATAGCTTTTGCGGATCACCTTGACCGCATAAGCCACCACTAGATGAAGCACTGGCGATCGGATGCTGCGCGAAGAAGGCATCCATTTCGTCTTGGCGGTTTTCTACAGTGTATCTTCCGGGGTGAAGTTCGCCCGTTATGGCAATGAACTTATTGCTAAGTAATTCAACCCCGTCAATTTTCGTTCTCGAATCGGGTGCTTTTGCTTTAACAAAGATATGAATTCCCTCACCGGAGATGGAAGTTTCAGTCACAGAATCAAACCGTTCGATTAGACTCTTAGCCTTTTCACTTAGGTTTCCACTCTCGATACACTCGTCCAGGTCCACGCAAACAACTCCCAGTTCTGGAGTTATCACAAAGGCAATTCCGAGATTTCGTTCCTCCCCAATCCTTGTTACCTCCTCGAAGGAACAATGATGCTTCGGATCAAAGGCATCGATATAGTTCCCGTTCTCTTCCACTGGAATCTTGTCAAGCCGCCTGTTGTTTGGCCTCTCTTTAACTTTGTAGTTTATCCACCGAGGGATTTTCTTCAGTTCGTCGGGAACATTGTCCCAATGTTCT
>JAGRAN010000232.1 GCA_020434585.1 Bdellovibrionales bacterium | reverse complement strand
AGCTCGACCTCAGGTGCACCCGCGACCCGCATCAACATCGCCGGAGATTATTATACAGATGTTAATCTAGACCTTTGGGACTCCGAGGTTTACACGAGCGGCGGCAGCGCGAAATATAAGAACGTACCGATTGCGCAAACTGAAGACGATGAGCTTTATAAAACCTACCGCGCAGGTAACAATATTCGCATCGACATACCGCTTACAAGCGGAGACTACGAACTTCGCCTGCACTTTATGGAACCGGGCCAAACGTCGGTCGGAAGTCGTGTCTTTGACATACAAGTGGAAGGAAGTCTTGCGTTTGATGATGTAGATGTTTACGCCCTCGCCGGTGACCGCAGAACGGCGCTCGTTCTCTCGCAGACAGTCACGCTTAGCGACGGAGAACTAAATATTAAACTTACTAGAGAAGTTAATTCTCCGGTCATTTCCGCAGTGGAAGTAATTCCGCTGTCAGGAGAAGCGCCTGTGCCCGATTTCGAACTGCGAGTAAACTCCGGCGGACCTGCGTATACTGATGCCGCGGGATATGACTGGCTCGACGATCAAGCTTACATCGGCGGAGATGTATTCAGCACATCTGACCCAATTCAGCTTACTGTTGATGACTCGCTTTATCAGACCGAGCGCTGGGCTTCATACTTCGAATACGAGTTCCCGGTTGATAACGGAACCTATGAAGTAACGCTGCATTTTGCTGAGATATACTTTACTGCAAACAACAAGCGAATTTTCGATGTCTTTGCTGAAGGTCAGCTGATAATCGACGACCTAGACATTCATAGTTTAGTCGGCGCAGACTCGGCCTATTTGCAGCAATTCACTGTCCCGGTTTCAGACGGCACACTCAACGTGGAATTCCTCGGAGTTGTAAATAACGCTAAAATTTCCGCTGTGGAAATTCGTCGCGCAGACTAAGGGATAGCCGTCATATTCTTTCAAAACCAGGTATGTTAGTCTCTCGCTAACATGCGAGTATTAACCTACGGGGATCCACCAATGAAATTTCCAGCTGCACTAATTTTGATTCTAGTTTGGCCTGCAACCAGCTTTGCGCAAGGCGAAGAGGGAGAAGAACCACTTCACATGCGGCCGAATCCCGAAGAATACAATTACAAAGACTACCAGCCAGAAGGCGGACAGCACTTAAAAACGGATGGAATAGTCGGCCCAAAAACTCTAGGCACTAATGGAAAGCAGACTGGACAAACTACCGAACTGCTCGCTCACGAAGTAACCCACATCTACCAACACAACCAAACCGATCTAGACGGAGCTCCAAGAGGGCAGTTCATCGGTCTAGAGCAGGAAGGACTAACCCCGCAGCAAATCCAAGCCGTCAAGAAAGCACAAATGGATGCGATAGGTCAGTCTGCGAAGTAAGCAGCTTCTAACGGGCAGAAATTATTTCTGAATAACCGCCGCCGTTCAGCACGTGGGTGAAGCCGTTGGTCTTTAAAGTTTCTTCGGCGAGTCCCGCACGTCTGCCACTCTTGCAATAGAGAACCACATCTTTGTTCTTGTGGTCGGCAATTTCGTCAAGGCGCATGGCGATTTGATCCTGCGGAATATTAATCGCGCCATCGACATGCCCCGCGCTGAATTCTTCCGGGGAACGAACATCAACAACTAGCGCCCCGTCGTTAATCATTTCCCATGCGGCAGTGGCGCGGTTTGATCCAGAGGCGGCCGGCTCTTTCGGGGACTGATTGCAGGCAGCAAGAACGAGTAAAATAATCAGTAGTAACTTTTTCATATCGACTCCTGTAGCGCGTTTCCGACTTTTGGGCACTCCGGCATCCGCCATACGACAATCACACGAACTCTTACCTACTCGCAAAACCCTGTTAGATCCAAAACTTACTTTTCCGACTTAAGTCTGCGCTAATAAACAGATTTCTAGTCGCGTATCCTTTTGCAAAATACCCGTCCTGCGTGTATGAAAATAGTCTTCTGTATTGCTATATATATAGAGTTGTTTCCGGGTGAACATCCTACAATTTCGAGCACTTCTAGTATTTGCCATTGCCCTGGTCGGCATTGTTCAAGTCAGCTCCGAATTCATAGCAAAACATTTATCCACCTCTGCACGCGCTCAGGCTGAGATTCTCACTGGAAGCGAATCAATAATTCGCACCAGGCCGCTCGAAGATGACGTTCGAGACCTGCACAAGAAGTGGAACCAGGTCGCCCCGTTCGCAAGCTTCTATCCCCACTCAAACTACAGCTTAGGCCGCTCTGCTCTGCTGATGTCAGCGTCTGTTTCTGACCCAGATGAAAAGATCTTTTACGTTTGTGAAGCCCTCGAATATTTCAGAAACGGAACGCTGCAAACTCCACACTCTCCGGATTTCCACATCGCCCTAGCCGATCTCCAAGCTCAAGTTCCCAACCCGGAGCGCGTCTGCGAACAGTTTAAAGACACTGAAGGTAAGTTGTTTTCTTTGTCTCCGTCTGAGCGTTTAGCCTTTGCGGTAAACTTGTCTCCCCACAGTGTTGTGGACACCTACTTAGCATCGATTGTTTATCTCAGCATCGGCAAGAAAGACGACGCGCTGACTCTGCTTCGACAGAACCAAGAGATGAACCCGCTGCTTAGTTCAGGACAGCGACTTTACACCTTCGGACTTGTTACAACAGAACACGATCTCGCGCTGGCAATTCCGCGGCGCTACCCCGAGATACTTAAATGGATCGGATATTTTTCGACAGAACGTCCTTCTGACTATCTCTCCTGGCGTGGCACATTTATTTCCGCTCTCGATGACTCCATCCAGGAACTGATGGATCGCCACAACAAAGGCTCAATCTCTGACTACGACCTCGCGGCTTTCCTGAAAAACATATCGCGCATCTCTCTAGCCATGAGCTCGGAGAAAATTCGGACAGCTCTAGACACACAGCTAGCCAGCATTTACCGCTCCGAGCAGCTACCCTACTGGGCCGACACTCTAAAAGCTCGCAGCGAGATGGAGCGCATCCCTGTTCTGAAATCCATCATCGTCGACGACAAGTCCCCAAAAACCACTGAACTGTTCGGCTGGACCGACGATCACGAATACCGCCTAGCCGGGCTTGATGCCCTGGGGCGCTCGATTGGTGTTTACGTTCCCTTGAATCAGCAAGCACAGCTTTTAGTCCTTGAAAGCCGAACCTCCGGCGCAAGACTTAACGACGGCGAAGTCCAGGTAATGATCAGCCCCGACAACCGGCACTTCTATCCGCTCACAGGAGTGCAGTGGAAACATCACCTTGTCGACGGTCGTGAAGCACTTGCGATGGAATTACCACCTGGCGACTACCGCTTTATCAAAGTTCGCTACCTAGGCGCACAGCGCGAACCTAAATTCACAAACTCAATGCAGCAGCTCCTGCAAGTCTACGGGAGGACGATCTCGTGAAGAAGTTTTGGATGCTGATAATTCTGCTTCTGCTTCCCTGCACCGCTTCCGCTCAACTCGACGCAGGCAAACTTGGTGTAGGCATCCCCTTCACCG
>JAGRAN010000231.1:6006-6446 GCA_020434585.1 Bdellovibrionales bacterium | reverse complement strand
GGATTGATCGTGTTGCGATCTTCCCCGACAAGATGCTCCAGTGCGACGTGGCCGATCGACTCGCCGTCGATGAACGGAACCACGCCCGACAACTCCTCTTTGACGAGCTGATGCACGAGTGCTGTTGCCAGCTCACGCGCGAGTTCACGATCGACCGAGTTCGGTTCAGCACCGCGAGCGGTGTAGCCCAGCTGCTGACCCTTGAGTGAGATGCCGTTGCCTCCCAGCCTTTCCGCCACGCGTAGTTCACCGAGCGCAGCGTTGACGGCGTCGGAGAGTACGGTGTGAAGCGGAAACTCTGCCAGCTTGGGCCTGCCTCGATCATCGAAGTTCATGCGCCCGAAGTCGGGGCAGGTGCCTTCGCGAATGCACAACGGAAGTCCTTCTGAGACAACGATGTGCCCATGCATGCGTGCGGCGTGCGGTCTGGCTCGACCCTG
>JAGRAN010000231.1:2251-5943 GCA_020434585.1 Bdellovibrionales bacterium | reverse complement strand
TGCTCCGGAATCAACCAGATTGCAGCGTCCGACTGAATCGCAGCGCGCCAGGCGAGGTGCCCAACTGTGCGTCCTTGGACGACAACGACGAACCAGCGATCGTCCGACATCCACGCATCGTACGAGATGCGACGAAGCATTTCGCCCAGCAGCGCCGACTTCGTTTGGAAGCCGATCGTGTCAGACGAGAGGCTCAAATCACGATCGATAGACTTGGGGCCCATGCCGATGCAAATCCGGCCGCCGCCCTCAGCTTCGATCCTGCGTGCGGCGCGTTCGAGCGACAGCATGGTGTTTGCTGTGCCCTCGCCGCCGTACCCGATCAGGTACTTGACGTTCCACTTGAGCAGGCGACGAATGACACTCGCAGCCTGTTCGACATCCGTCCCTGGCCCGCTTCTGCCGAAGCTGATCAGGGGGATGCTTCCCGGTCCGGCCGAAGCCAGTCGGTCAGCGTTGAGACGAACCAGCCCGTTGCCATCCGAGCCATTCATGAGTGGCTTGAACCCGTGACGCGTTCCGTAGACCGGAATGCGGTGACGCTTGAAGCGTCGGGTCAGCCAGACGACGAACTCTAGTGCACCTGGGGCATTGCCTCCAGAGAGCACTACGACCGCTTTCCCGCGATCGTTCATAGTTCACCTCCCTATCTGCTGCAGTGGTGAGCTGCAGCTTTGAAGTGACGAAACGGAAATTCAGACGATTTATTGTTAACGGTGTGCTACCTGCTCCCGACAACTCAACGTAGAGGCTGCGGCCGGCTGAGTTGTCGTGAGCGGTAAAAGTGCTGCTCGTTTAAAGCTAAGAAGGAACGGGCAATCACGTACGCGCGGTCGCGTGGCGCAAGGAAATAGTCTAGCAAATTAATAAGTTAACTCAATCGAATGGCCCTAAAAAACTGAGCCGCAGATTGCCTAGCGAAATGGTAATTTTGCCCTTGAGAAAAGCTCAGTAATTGACGATAGTTACCATGCGACGGAATAAGGTCATGCTTCGAATACTACTACTTATATATATGTGCGCAGCCTTTTCAGGCTGTTTTGTGTT
Organism: Bdellovibrionales bacterium; assembly: GCA_020434585.1. Taxonomy (GTDB): domain Bacteria; phylum Bdellovibrionota_C; class UBA2361; order SZUA-149; family JAGRAN01; genus JAGRAN01. Next base: position 4,896 of record JAGRAN010000231.1, on the reverse strand, counting down.
CGTTCCTTTCATTGAAAAGGACGAGGTGCCCCCATACGCGCGGATGCAGGAGAAGTCGGTTTGTCAGGTGCCGCCGATTGCCGCCGCCAAAGCTCCTGCGCGAAGCTCCCGACAACTGTCTCGCACCGAAAGGCAACGCCGTCTGATCAGCAAATACGTTTACAACTTGGACAACGAAGACACGGTTGTTCGAATTCATGCTGCATCTCATTTGGGTGACATGGGCCCGGCAGCTCGTTCAGCGGTAAGTCCGTTGATTAGAAGTTTATCCGATTCACATTATTGGGTGCGCAGGACTGCAGCCAAGTCGCTCGGTAAAATCGGCGACCCAAGGGCAGTTGAGCCTTTAGTTGATCGTATGCGGCGTGATTCAGATCGCTACGTAAACTTAACTGCGGCCAACGCGCTTCGGCGCATAGGTACTCCCGAAGCTCTTGCCGCTGTTCGCGGACAATACAACTAAAAAAAAGACGGAGGGTAGTGCGGTCCCCTCCGTCCGGTGATGGTTCGTATGTGATGGGCGCTCTGTCGGCGCCGTAAGGTCAGTGTCGGTGTTAAATCTGCTTATAAGAGAAATCGTTATAAACAGCGTTGGAGCTTAAGAGAAATCCGTAGAGCGCAGCGGTCGGCATCTTAAATGAGCCGTTCGGATCTGATCGAATCGTAAAAAAACTTGAGCCTACTTCGGCTGCTCGGCGCTCGAGGGAACAGCGCTTTGTGCCCTGCGGTGGATTACCAGCATAATAATTACAACAAGCAGGGACCCGAGCACGATGTTAATAATGATCGAACGTATGCTCTGGCTGCGCAGAGCATCAATCGTTCTAAACCGGTCAATCGCGATATCAGCACCATGTCCTTTTCGCGCGTTCTTCTTCGCGCTGTGCTTAGCAGCTGGCTGAGCGGACTCCAGCGTTCGATCCTCGACAGAACTTTCCGCTTCCACCGGCGGCAGCGGCTCAGGAGGTTTTCGCTTTGACGTAATCAGCGGATTGTCGATCACGACTCGTGCGTCGAGCCCGTCCTCGTCAATGCTCAGGCCGGTTGCAAATCCTTCGATGTTTTCCATGGCCTTACTGACTTTGGCTTTGTTCTGGGGAGTCACTAAGTCGAAGAAATCGATGCGTCGGTCGTTGCGGTTGTGCCGCTGATAGCCGTAGCGTTTCGGAAACCTGATGTCACTTAGCAAATGAAACTTCCCGCCCCCAAGAACGACCCGATTGTTGTTCAATCTGATTTCAACACCAAGCGCAGATTCCGGGATACTCGGGTAGAGCTTTAGCACTGCGTCCTCGCTGCCAAGGATTTCAGCGGTTCGCTGAATATCATGCAGGTAGCCGCTTAAGCTGCGTGCAGCGTCGTTCATTTGAAGGCGCATGGTAGATCCGCCAATCAGCTGTTCCCGCAGCGCGCGCAATGGGCCAAGTTCAGCGATGAAAAGTAGATCATGTTTGGTGCCAAGGTACTGCATCGCGTTGGAAGCGTATGCTCCCACTTGAACGGGCTTGCCGATACTATCGATTAGACGATTGATTGCGAGCTGGCTAACCGTGAAGTAAACGTACTTCCCGTGAAAGAGGTAATACAAATTCACAAAACCAGTTGGGATCAAAAAATACTCATGGTTGTTGTAGGAGTTTTTCATCGGCTCGGTTGAAGAGAGCTGTAGAAAAGGTAGAGCGCCGCGGCCGCGGTTTCGCGCCTGCGCTGCGAAGTGAGCGTAAATAGTTTCTAGAAACTTTTTAAACCGAGCAGGATCTTTGAGTCGAAGACCCATAAAGAAGTCGACGTCTGCAATATTAGCGAAGGCGAGCGGGATGTCTGAACCAAGGCCCATCACCAGCTCTCCACCAACCATATCGAATAAATCTAGCGGCTCATTTAGTTGAAGCTCTTCCTGCATTGCCTGGTTTACCAGCTGTTTCCGGTCTTCGAGCGACAATTCCTCAGTTTGGCGATCTCGATTAGGCTGAAATCTGAATTCGCGCCAGCTGTTAAGGACGAAATTGTCGAAGTTGAATTTGAGAAACATTTGAATTGGAACCATGCGCAGCGGAGCGCGGAACGAACGCTGAGCCTCGTCTCCTCCCGCCACGAAATCAAGCATTCTGCGGTACTCGCTGTTGTTGATTAGCGGTCGAACTACGAGTTGAGCGTAAAGCTGTTCATCCAACAAAAAAGTCAGCGCAATTGGGTCAAAGAATCTGGTCCAGAATCTTTGGTAGCCGCGTTTGAACATGTCATAGTCGGCTTTCTCCGCCTTGGTGGCTTTGGAGATCGACACCTCGGAAAGCGCACGAATGTCCGATAGCGAGCCCCAGACGCTGCTGCGAACGAGGCCCTGCTTATCAAACGGATATTGATTGAAATCGGACGAGTCCTCAATAAAGCCAGTCGTCACCATTTCTTTCCAAGAAGCGGGCCAACGACCTGTGAGTGACTTGTAAGCTAGCAAGGCATATTGCAGCGACTCAAGGCGATCGATGGCCGCATTGCGCCTGGCAGAATTGATTCGATGTTCTGGCGAAACGATATTCAGTAAAAAGTCTTCGGAGAAGTAAGCGTAGCCGTCGCGCCGTTTGTCCAAGGTGCTGAGCATGAATTTGAAATCATCCGCTCCACGCATCGACGGTGCCTTGCCTGAG
>JAGRAN010000231.1:0-2187 GCA_020434585.1 Bdellovibrionales bacterium | reverse complement strand
GAACGACTAATAATCGATTTAGGGATAAACATTTGCACAGCGGAGTTGATTTGCTCGTCCTTAAACCGCATGATCACCGCATAGTGAGTGTTCGGAAAGAAACTTAAATCCTCACTGACGAAGGCCATTTCAGCAATAAGCGGTTCCAACTTCTGGTATTGGGCTATGCCTAGGCGTTTAGCGACCGTTTCTCGCACACTGAGCAGTTCGGAGAAGCTGGTTACGGTTTCACCTGCTTCGACAAGAGCGCGAACCGCGTCTTCCATCCCTGAAATCTTTGATGGATCCTCGAAGTAAACGACGAGATGATCGCGTGGTACAAGTTTAAAAATTTCCGGAACTTCGACTTGCGAAACATCTTGCAGCATTTTCTTCCAAGGATGAGTTGGAATCTTAAGCTTTTCAATGCTGCTGAGCGGTTCAGTGCGAGCCTGTGAATTTTCTCGGGGTCCGGTGCCAATTGAATGGAGCTGAAGCGTTTCTCTTACTGCGCGCTCTCCCGTAAGCACTTCTATCTCACTATTGGTTTGGCGATCCGTCGCGAGCATCGCGTTCGGCAGGGCTGCGGCCTTCAGCGACATGCTTGAACGCTGACCGCTGAGGCGCTGCAAGCTATAAGGATCTGACCAGCGTGAGGGGTCGTTTGGATTGTCTGAGGGCTGAACACCGGCATCATGCAGATACTTGTGCTTTTGCAGAGCGAACATAGCGTAAGCTAAGTTACTTCCGCTTGTTTCTACTTCCTCTTTCAAATCATCAAGCGCTTTCTTCTGGCTTTCGGAGTACTCGAACTTGCCGGAGGATGCCCCTGATCCGCCAACTTGCCTCGGCGTAACGGTAGTTGCTCCTACGGGCCGGGCCAGCACTAAGTTAATTCTAAACGATTTAACCTGCTTTTCTCCGCGTGTTGTTTGACGCGAAGAGGACAGATCGACTTTGTCGAACTTCTCTGTGCCCTGAAGTTGAGCCATGAAGTTAGCAATGTCTTGGTTGCTCAGAGCGGTACCGTATACAGACGTCTTAGGAGATTTGCCGCCAATGTTGACGGTGCTGCTTAGTTCAAGTCCTTCCGGCAGGTTTAGATTTGGCCCTGCAATCGCTGTAAGTTTCCGCAGCGCATTCTGATGAATTCTGCTCTTGGCGTCAGATCGCGTAATCGACGTATTTGGGCCGCTGCTTGCACCAACTTTCTCAACGCGAATTTCAAACATGAAAGTTTTGTCATGCTGGCGTCTGGCAAACTGAATCTCGGCGGACTTTACAATCGACAACTCTTCGAGCTTGCGCCTTAAATCTGAGATCGTTTTGCTGTCGGGAGCAGTTCCACGCAACGAAACTTTATCCCGCATGTGGCCGTAAGCCCGAGCTTCGGAGATCAGCACCTCTGCCGGGACGCTGACTTTTGCTCCAATAACGTCAGAGACCAGTTCCGAATCATCTGCGGCAGCAGGACTGCTGAAGAAGCAAAGGATAAGCAATAAAACGGCAGCTCGACGGCACATAATGCTCCTTATTAAATTGGAAACTTGGAACTGCTCTATATGATCCATACCGCAGCGACGCTGATTCCAGAAACGTTCGTGCAGATAAGGGCAGTATATTTAAAAGGAATCTAGCTTTTTGCTGCTTCATCGTGAATGAAATCCTACAGCGCTCAAGTTTAAGTTCGATGACGCATAAGTTGGCGAGATATAACAATCATTCATCGATCCTTTTACAAAAGGGTGACAAGCGGCCCGCGCTGCTCTGGCAGTATGGTCTCACGTTCGGGGTTAACAGATTTCACAATGGAGCGTGAGAGTCATGGAGAGTACAGGGGCAAAGGCAGATAAGGCGTATCCACTACTAAGCTGGAAAACAATGCGTTTCATCGACCGCTACGAAGCTGATGTATATGCCGCGGGTTTAACCCTAACGGGATCTCCTGAAGCAGCGCAGGATATTACTGAAACAGTTTTCATTACACTTATCAAAAAAGGCATCGATTCGGTTACTACTCAGGAAGTGTTGGGTTTGGCTTACGAGCTTTCAATAGCGAAATTGCTCGAGCTTCGTGACAGGTTGCCCAAAAAACAGGTTTGCAACGCGTAGGATTTTGCTCCCGCGCTCAATGGCTTGCAGCCGTCTTTACCCGGTTTTACTTTAGGTTTTTTCAGGTTTTGGTTTAGGGTTAAAAGACTGGCTGCT
>JAGRAN010000230.1 GCA_020434585.1 Bdellovibrionales bacterium | reverse complement strand
ACGGCGTCCATGACTCGCAGCACACGATTGTACAAATCAAACTGCGCCTCTTTTATCGACCCTAATCAAGAAAACCCGGGAGAACCAAAGTTCTCCCGGGTTAAATCGCTGCGGTTATCTGTCGAAAGGTCGTGGGTTGTCGGGGATCTAGTAGGTCGATAGCTGCAGCGATCTTACTCCGTAAATTTGTTCAAATCCTTTTTCTGAGCGAGGCTTATTGCCAGTCAAAGAATATGGCTACAAGTGATCTCAGAATGAATGCGCCTACTGCGACTACTAGCAAACCTACAGCGGCTCGGTAGGCACCGAATGCGGCTGCGATGATTGCGCCGAGACCGGCACTGATCATGATCAGCGCACCAAGGTTCCCTTCAATCAGCAGGAAGATGCGGTTTACGACTTCATAAATTCTGTCATCACCGCCGGCGACTCCGCTTCCTGGTGCGGTAGCAAGCTGTGCGAATGAATCTGCGCACAGACCAGTTGCGAGCAAGGCAAAGCCGAGCAGCCAGAGCGCTGCATCGGAGTGTTTGTTTAGCGAAGATTGAAGCTTAGATAACTTCGCTCCAATGTATTTAATTGTTGTTTTCGTTTTGCTTTTCATCGGACTTACTCCTTTCTCTTATTGTAAATCTGTTTAAAGCTGCCGGATTGGATACCGCCCGAAGGGAGCGGCATCCAATCCGAGTCAACTAATCGAAGTTATTGTGTAGAAGATCATTTCCAGCCTTAGCCCGGCTAACCACCCGGTGGCCAAGGCCCAGTTTTCCAAACTCTAATGCTGTTGTGAGAGGCTTTAAGGAGAGTGTGACTTTAGCTGTGAAAAAAACCCAATTAAGCAAGCAGAAAAATTTGGGCCTCTCCGCTCGATTTGATAGCGCTGGCGCTAGTGTAAATAGCTAATATAACATATGAAATAACCTATAATTCGCTGAACGGTAAGCGAAAGCCAATTGTCTAACGCGACGATATCTAACAGGAAGGTCATAATAAGTGTGAGGATTGCACAGACATGGCAGAGCAGCTTGTAAATCGAGGAAACAGGGCGCAGCTGACCCGGATGATACTTAAGCCGGCGATCAGCTTTTGCGTGCGGCGCGGTGTGAAAATCAAAGACATTATGGAGGCCGTCAAAGCCAATTTGGTCGACGTAGCGTTCGACGAGCTTGAGGCACAGGGTGGAAGGCAGAGCGTGTCGCGGGTTAGCGTCATGACTGGGCTCAATCGAAGGGAGGTCGTCAGGCTGAGAGAAAGCGAAGGGGAGCTGAACGATCGCCCCAGTCTCACGCAGAAAATTCTCGGCCAATGGCAGGCAGATCCTCGCTTTACTACAAAGACCGGGAAACCCCGAGTTTTGTCGTGCGGCGACGATGACAGTGAATTTACTTCACTGGTAGAAGCAGTGAGCCAGGACGTTGGAGCCGGTTCCGTTATGGCTGAACTGGAGCGAGTCGGATTGGTCCATAAAAACAAGGGAAAAGTAAAGCTGCTCCTTGGAGCGGAAGACGTGCAGCTAGACCCGACAGCGGCTTACACCTTGCTCGCGCGAGATTCAAGTACGCTGTATCGGGTCGTAGAGGAGAACGTATTCAGCGGCCGGGAAGTTCGCAATCACCACAGCCGAACCGAGTACGACAATATTTTTCACGATGCAGTGCCGCAAATCAGAGCGTGGCTGTATGACCAAGGTGTGGAGTTCCATAAGCGTTTGAGGGAGTACTTGGCGCAGTACGATAAGGATATAAACCCGGATCCTAAGCGTGAAGGGGGAGCTAAGGTGCTGCTGACGTCGTTCACTTGGGCGACACCGGAAAAGAACGAGCAGCAGCCTGAGGAGGAGGTAGCTTAAATGTTTAGAGTTAGTAGGTTTATCAGTGGAAATCTGTCGCGAACTGCCTGTATTTCTACAGTCCAGGATTTAGGTCTGAAGCAGTACTGCGGTTCGCCCGGATTAGTGGGTGCCGCAGGGGGGCGGATAATCAAATGAAGTTCTTAAATCGAGTCCGACGAGTCTCCGGCGAGCGCGGGTCGACCATGGTCGAATATGTGCTGCTTGCAAATTTCCTTGTGTTGGGGCTGCTGATGGCTACTACCGTTCTGGCTACAAGCACCGGTCAGACTTACGTCGATGCTGGCACGGCCATGGTCGGCGGGCAGCAGTTATTATTCAACGCCGAAGGCGGCGGGACCGTGCAAACTCAGAACGGGCCGCCGGCACTGCCTGCACCCTAATGCAGCGCGCCTAAAATATTTCACTAAATTGAAGCCGTGGTCCGCAGTCGATCGCCTGTGACCTTGTAAACAAACTTGGTTCCGGCGCGTGTTGGAGAGCTGCAGTTCTCCAACACGGC
>JAGRAN010000229.1 GCA_020434585.1 Bdellovibrionales bacterium | reverse complement strand
CGATGAGATGAATTCGAGGAGCAACTGCCTCCTCCATCTGGACAAGTGTTCCGGGTCTCGAACCAATTGGTGAGCGATGTTTTTTAAACATTCTATGCACCTGCCATTAAAAACTTTTGCAATATTATATTAAAAACATTGTCTGCATTTTCAAAAGCATAATTGAGGACAATTGTATCCGAACTTAGCTAGGGCACGCACTTACGCGACCCTCACCAATAAACCGCAGCAGTTAGTGGCGAAATGCGGGAACCTGCCCGACATACAACTTTTTTCCAGATAATGGGCTTCCATCCATTGCAAGCCGGACTATACTTAGGTATGGCTATCCCTGCTATGCGGCGCCGGTAGGACGCGTCGCTAGCCCAGCAAAAGTTTGGCATATCAATCAAGGGCATTGTAATGAAGTATGCAATCGGACTGGCTCTCGGCGTGATGCTGTTTGCCACGGCAGCTCAAGCTGACATCAAAGAATTTGTTATTACGATTCAAGACCACAAATTTGCGCCTGCGGAATTAGAAGTTCCGGCGAAAGAGAAGGTGAAGCTTGTTATCGAAAACAAAGACGCCACTCCAGAAGAGTTTGAGAGTTACGATCTGAACCGCGAAAAGGTAGTGGGTGGGAATTCGAAGATAGTTGTTTTTGTCGGTCCGCTCGAGCCCGGAGAATACAAGTTCTTTGGAGAATTTAACGAGGACTCCGCCCAAGGGAAGATAGTCGTTCGCTAAGTTTCGGTTAAAAGCATAAGCACAGGCGCCTTACTATGATTTCGTCCGCAATAATCGTCTTCAGGGAAATGCTGGAAATTTCTCTGGTGCTTGGAATTCTTCTCGCTGCAACTCGCGGAGTTGCTAATCGCGGCCGGTGGATTTGCGCTGGCATTGCTGCTGGACTGCTTGGCTCAGCTCTGATTGCTGTGTTCATGGAGCAGATATCCATGGCATTCGAAGGAATGGGGCAGGAGATTTTTAACGCTATTGTGCTCTTGGTTGCAGCAGTTCTGATAGGGATCACTGTTGTTTGGATGCATAAGCACGCGCGTGAACTTTCTGCGCATCTGCGGCAAGTGGGCAGTGATGTGACCCAAGGGCTGCGCCACTCTTCTGTGTTGGCTACAGTAGTTGCCCTGACAATTTTGCGAGACGGGTCGGAAATCGTTCTGCTTGGACACGGACTGCTGGCTGCGCAGCAAAGCGTGGCAACGCTGCTACTTGGCGGATTAATTGGCCTGGTGGCAGGCGGTCTGGTCGGACTGGCGCTGTATGTCGGACTGCTTCGCGCCGCGAGTCGCCACATTTTTGCAGTAACCTCTTGGCTGCTAATTTTTCTCTGTGCCGGAATGGTTTCTCAAGCAGTTAAGTTTCTGTCTGCCGCAGACGTTGTTCCCTCGCTAATTTATCCGCTATGGGATACTTCGGCGATACTTTCTGAACGTGGAATTGTCGGCCAAAGTCTACACGTAATGCTCGGCTATTCTGCACGTCCTTCCGGCATGCAAGTGCTCTGTTACATTGCGACCATTTTAGTGGTTGGCTCAGCTCTTGTGCTTAGTCGAAAAGACGGCTGGCTGCGCTCGCGGCTGTTTAGCGGAGCTGTTGCTGCGGCTGGGCTCGCAATTTTATTATTTGCCACAGTGCGGCCAGCGTTCGCGATTGATAAGATTTACTCGCCAATCGTTGAAGGCGGAGAACTCGAATTGGAAACCCGTGGGACCTACGGCTTTGACGACGAGAGCGACAAGGACGATGCTTACAAGCAGCTCTTTGGAATTGGCTACGGCTTTACCGACCGCTTTGCCGCTGAAACCTATGCGGAGATAGAAAAAGAACCTGAAGAAAGCACCCGCTTCGAAGCATTGATCGCGGAAGCGCGCTATCAGCTCTTTGAACAGGGAGAATACTGGCTCGACAGCGGTGCCTATCTTGAATACGAATACAAACCTCGTGACGGCGAGCATGAGTTGGAAGCAAAGGCTCTCCTCGAGAAGTCGACTTCCGACTGGATTGGCACAGTGAACTTTGTGATTGCTCGTGAAATCTTCGGTGAGGGTGGTGAGCCCTGGGAAGGCGCCGTTCGTTGGAACGCTTTGTATCGAATAAGCCAGTACGCAGAGCCTGGCATCGAGTGGCATAGTGAGGTTGAAGATTTAGATCACATGGGTGATTTCGACGAACAGACTCACGTTGTCGGTCCGACCATTCACGGCAAGCTTTGCGACAACTGGAAATATGAGCTAGCGGGCCTCTTTGCTGTCTCCGATGAGCCGAGCGATTTCACTGTGCGCTGGGTTCTAGAGTACGAACTCTAACGGCTTACCAAAGCGTCAAAAGTAAAATCTCTTTAAGGGGACGGGGCTTCAGGTGAGCCCTTCTTCCAGTGCGCACTCAATGCGCCGGTCGGGTACGATCCACATTAAAGCGACGAGGACATATATCGCGCAGGCGATCCAGCTGCTTACATAAGCAAGTGGCACCGCGGCAATGTAAAGCACAGCAGATAATTTACCTTTGTAGTCTCTTCCGATTGCTTGAGCTAAGGCCGAGTTCTGACCTTCAAGTCGCACAATTGCCTGCTGAAGTACAAGATACGCAACCCCGGACATAAACAACACAACTCCGTAAAGTGCGGTAGGTGTCGGTAAGAAATGATTCTCACCCATCCATCCAGTAGTAAATGGAATCAGCGAAAGCCAGAAGAGCAAGTGGAGGTTGGCCCAGAGCACAGCACCGTTTACTTTTTTGGTGACATGCAGCATGTGGTGATGGTTGTTCCAGTAAATGCCTAGATAGGCGAAGCTGAGGACATAGCTTAGAAAGACAGGAAGAATCGGAGTCAGATCCGATAGCGCGGCGTGCCCGTGCGGCACTTTCATCTCAAGCACCATTATCGTAATGATAATTGCGAGCACGCCGTCGCTAAAGGCTTCCAGTCTATTGGTGGACATACTGGATACTAAGCTAAGTCGAAACGGTCCAGATTCATTACCTTGTTCCAAGCGGCGACGAAGTCACTCACAAACTTCGTCTGAGCATCGTCACATGCGTACACTTCAGCGATTGCTCTCAACTGAGAGTTTGATCCAAAGACCAAGTCGGCGGCTGTGCCTTTCCACTTTACCTGACCGGATGCTCGGTCGCGGCCTTCGTAGAAGTGTTCGCACATGTCTGACTTCTTCCACTCAGTATTCAAGTCGAGCAAATTAACAAAGAAGTCATTGGTCAGTTTGCCGGGACGATCTGTGAACACACCCAGGTCTGACTGACCGACATTAGCATTCAAGGCCCTCATTCCACCGACCAATACCGTCATCTCAGGAGCTGACAAGGTCAGGAGGCAAGCCTTTTCAACTAAAGCCTCTTCGACCGACATTCCGCTGCCGTTAGCGACGTAAAAGTTTCGGAATCCGTCCGCGTGCGGCTCAAGATATTTAAAGGAGTCGACGTCGGTTTGTGCCTGGCTTGCGTCGGCACGACCTGGCGCAAACGGAACAGTTATGTTGTGGCCGGCATCTTTCGCGGCTTTCTCAACTGCTGCGCAACCTCCAGCGACTATCACATCCGCAAAGGAAACCTGCTTCCCGCCTGACAGTGACGCATTGAACTCTTCCTGAACACCGGCCAGCACTTTAAGAACTTTTTGCAGTTCCTGCGGCTGATTCACCTGCCAATCCTTTTGTGGAGCGAGGCAGATGCGCGCACCATTTGCTCCGCCGCGCATGTCGGTGCCACGGAACGAGGACGCAGATGCCCAAGCGGTGATTACGAGCTGAGGGACGGTCAATCCAGTCGCCAGGATCTTTTCCTTAAGCGCTTTGATGTCATTGTCGTCGATTAGCTTGTGTGTGGGTTTTGGAATTGGGTCCTGCCACAGCAGCTCTTCGCTAGGAACTTCACTGCCCAGGAACCTGGAGGTTGGTCCCATATCGCGGTGAGTGAGCTTGTACCAAGCTCTGGCGAAGGCGTCTGCCAGCGCTGCCGGATCCTTATGGAAGCGTTCAGAGATCGGACGATAAATCGGATCCTCTTTTAGCGCTAAGTCTGTGGTCAACATCAT
>JAGRAN010000228.1 GCA_020434585.1 Bdellovibrionales bacterium | reverse complement strand
ATAACCGCGACCTGCTCCTCGAAGAACTTCGCTCACGCGGCTATCAGCCAAAACTTGCAGGCGGTTGATATAGGGACAGCCATAACTGTCGGCCTTTCTCTTGGTGTCAGTAACTGACAGCACAAGTATCAGCCTAGAGCTAGATCTGTTCACAAACCACTGATAAATACAGTCCAACGTTCATTTCAGCTGATTGTTTAGTGTAGAGGCCAGTTTGGTTTCCCCCATATAGATTTTCTTACATTTAGCAGGTAGGACTCGCTGGGCGACCTCTTCGGGCATAGCCGTTAAGAGATTCGCCTTTAGTGACCACGGGTCACATCCTACCAGCCGCCATCACCATCGACGAAGAAAGGACGCACCTATGGGTGTAAGTTTCAGCTTCACGACGGAGTTGGCGAGGTTCAAAGCCGCCGAACTGGAAGCGTGCTCGAGGCATCTGCTTCACGAACTTGGCCCGTTCGCAGGACGAACGAAGCCGTTTTTCGTGGGCACGATGGCCGCGTACGAACTCCAGTTTGTCTGTGTATACCTCAGAGCCTGTGCCGCAGCGCTCTATCCCGAGGTGACGGACACGCACGGCATTTGCATCCGACTTTTTGAACTTGCGAAGCGGGCACTTCAGGACGAGGGCATCACCCCCACTGAAGCGTTCGAGGCGCTTGGAAAAGAAGGTGACGGATACGAGGCCGCGCGTGCTTTCCACGCACAGATCTGGTTTGCGCGAGATGGTGACGACATTGTCGCTTGCCTGAACGCTGCAGCTGGAGTGGCGTTTGACAGCATCAGTATGCAGGAGATGCTCGCTCATCTCGGACTTGCGCAGAATCAAGAGGATTGGTTCAGCGTGAGCTTTGAGACGGAGACGCTCATCGCCGCATGCCGACGTCAAACGAACCTCGGCGAGCCTAACAGCTTCCTGCAAGCGCAGACGGAGGAAACTCTGGAACGCGCTGAACAGGCAGCCTTCGAAGGATATGCGATCGCTTTTGTCAGCTCGTATGACAGCAGCGAGACCACCCTTCGTGTGGGCTAACGAGAAGGAGTAATTCTTCTCGACGGGTGCAGCCTAGTCCGACACCCGCATGCCCTGTCGTGAGACAGTGCAGAAAAACTAGGCCAAACCTTCGGAACGAAGAGACTAGAAGTCCGAAGGGCGGTTTGCAGGAACCGTGGACGGCGCAAGCTGTCGAGGTGAGTACCTGGAAGCAAATACTTCTGCCGTGGTCTATGCGCCGCTGCAAAGGTTTTGCACCTGCAGATGTTTTTATTGGTTTAAAACAGGAGGTAAGAGAGAAGTTAGGGAGCAGCTTCTATAAAAAATTGCCTCCCCAGATTTCTACTAAAACGAACAGACATCACTATTCTGGAGAGCTTTGGGGGGAATTATCGGTAACCATCCAACCCTAAATCTCAGCTTAAAGCTGGTATGGTATTTGCTGATATCTTTAGCAGGGTTAATTGCAGTCTGCCTCATCTACTTGGGCAGCGAGGGCGCTATCATAATTGGGGGGTAACCGTGTATCGATTCTTCGTGCTTGTACTTCTATTTCCAAGCTTGTGTTTAGCAGATTCACACGAAACCATTGACGTTCCTGGCCTTGGAACACTTGAAGTCACCCGAGCCGAAGGAGTTGAATTTAAGGTAACCGCACCACCCGATATGGGCTGCTTGGGATTTGATTACTATCGCTGGCGAAAGCTAACCATTTCCCCCTATTCCTTTCTGGAGGTCTTAGACGCTTACGAAGCTGCGGGCGATGACGATGGAATATCTGCGATGGCGCTGTTGAGTCTCGCCACCTATGCCGTGGCTCCACAGATGATCGAAGGAGCTATTTTGTGCCCAAGCTATTGTGAAGCACAAAGCTGCGAGCAGCATCCTGCATCTGCGCCGATCGCCAAAACCAAGGACACAAACTACAGCCGCTACAACGAGTCAGGCTGGCGATGTCTTTGCGACACCTACCTTCCGGGACACGACGACCCTACTGGCGGCTCAGGCGGCTCCGACGGAACTGACGGCCAAGGCGACGGAGACGATGACGGAAATACTCCCGATCCAGAGGATATTACGTAGGGCGGCGATTAGGTCCGTAAGCTTCTTAGCTATCAAACTCTTCAGCGTAGGCGCTGTTGCTCCAGATAACGAATGGCGTATCTGGGGAGTAAGTCGTCAGAATCGGTTCACCGGTTTGTTCGCAGAAGCGTTCGAATAGTTCAAAGCCTCCGCGGCTATGGACGTGCCTCTTATGTCTTTCGTCGGGATGATCTGTCGGGACAAGGGCGCCGAGCTTTTCGTACATTTTAAGCTCTGCGAGAGTTAGCTTAAACGGCCTCCCTGATACTTCGCATTTAACTGCTGCTCCCTTGCGCTCGCTCAATGTCAGTGCATCCAAAGCTGCCGCATCAACTGCATTCACCCCTGCGAGGTCTGCTGCCGAAGGGCTCTCTTTGCGCCAGTTTAGCGATCGTCGTTTTGCCTCCTCTTCGGTTAGCGGGAAATAGGTGTAGCCTGCTGTTTCTTGGAAATAGAACGGCGACATCGATGCTGGAAAAAATTTGCCCCACTCTCCGGTGTCTTTCATGTGAGCAATTAGCTTCTGTTTGAGCCTTTTGTATTCGGACTCGGAGTATTCGGTGTTTAAAATGCAGTTTTTCTTCTTCTTGATTGCGACGCAGCCGAACTGGTTCTCCGCTCCGGCGCTGCTGTAGAAAGTGTAGAGCTGTTCGCTGGCTTCTGTTGCATCAACCGTAGCAAAGCAATTGTAGCCATGGGCGTTGCTCACGCTGTTGTGGAGCTGTTCACTGCCGTAGTTACATTCTCCGTCTATG
>JAGRAN010000227.1 GCA_020434585.1 Bdellovibrionales bacterium | reverse complement strand
CTTCCAGCGGTGAAGACCAGGATGCTCTGACCGGCAAGCTCGAGAAGATAATCTTTCCCGTTTTTAATTTTGAAGACATGTCGCGCAGCTGCCTCGGTAAAAACTGGAAGAAGGGCAATAAAGAGCAGCAGAAGGAATTTGTCGATCTGTTCTCAAAACTGCTTTCCCGCACCTATCTCAACCGCATCCGCGAAATTGACAAGAGCACAGTCGAATTTGCGGGAGAGAAGGTGAAAGGCGAGCGGGCAATTGTAAAAACGTTAGTGACCAAAGAAGGCCAGACCTATCCAATTAGCTACCGTATGCGCAACTACCAGAGCAGCTGGCAAGTTTACGATGTTGTAATTGAGAACATCAGCCTAGTCAGCAACTACCGCGAAGACTTTTCTTCAATTGTGCGTAAGAAGGAATTCACCGGTCTGCTTGAAATGCTGCGTGAAAAGACCGCCTCCGCAGCCTAGCGCGGGGAATCGAGGCTTAAGGCGAGTTCTTCAAACACTGAGTCCGCAAAGAGAAACCCATTATCCGTGAGCCGGACCCGTCCGCGGTCGATTTGAAGTAGGTTCGAACTAACGAGCTGTTCAATCGTGGCTGAGGTTGAATCGGGTAAGTTTTCGCTGAACAGGTCTGTATAATTATCAGGATGATATCCTTCAGCCTTTCTCAGATTAAGCATGAAGAACTCTATTTGCGCCTGTTCCTTTGAAAGCTTTTCGCGGCGGATTACGGCGTCTCCGTTTTGTCCTGCGCGGCGGATGTAGTCGTGCGGGGCAGGGGCGTTGTAGAGCCTGACTCCCCAATCTTCGTCGTCGCGAAAACCATGCGCTCCCGCTCCCAGTCCAAGGTATTCACAGCGCGACCAGTAGCTGAGATTGTGTCTGCAATGAAATCCGCTTTTAGCAAAGTTGGAAATCTCATAACGTTCGTAGCCTGCAGACGAGAGCAGCTCGCAGCCCCGGCGATACATCAAGGATTCGTCCTCCTCCGATACTTTCAACACTGTGCCTTTTGAACGCTGAACGGCAAAGTCCGTGCCCGGTTCAATTGTCAATCCGTACATTGAGATATGCCGGGGTTCGAGTGAGCATGCTGTCTCTAAGTCCGACAACCAGTCTTCCAGCTTCTCGTTTGCGGAGGCGAACATCAGGTCTAGATTGAAATTGCTGAAGCCAGCGGTGCGAATGTTTTCAACCGCGAGTAAGCTATCGGAAGAGGAGTGAATGCGGCCGAGGAATTTAAGCTTTTCAGCCTGAAAGCTCTGCACTCCCATGCTTATGCGGTTTACTCCAGCGGCTAAAAACGCTCGCAGTTTGTCTGCGCCGAGTGTCTCCTGAATTGTGCCGGGGTTGGCTTCGAGAGTTACCTCGATATCGTCTGCTGCAGGAAAAACTGCAAACAGCTCGCTAAGAATCTGTTCGACCGAGGCCCCACTCATTAGCGAAGGTGTTCCTCCGCCAAAAAAAACACTGCGGCACTGTCTGATGCCGGGAGTGTCTGCTTGAGTTTGTGTGCGCAGGTCTTTTAGCAGTGCTGTGATGTATTCACGTTCTAGGCTATGCGGATCGGAGTTGAAGCGGCTTAAGCCATATGAATTGAAATCGCAGTAAGGGCACTTCTTAACGCAGTACGGATAGTGAATGTAGACTGCTATCGGAGAATTCACTGGCGCGGCGAAATAGTGAGAGAAATCGAATCAGCGCTAAACGACCCAGCAGAAAGCGCGGAGGCTTTGATGTATCCCAAGCAACGCAGACTCGGTTCTCCCGGATAGCTTGCACAACTTGTGATTTGGCCGACTCGAGAGCCGTCGTTTTCAAGGACAATGTCAGATTCTACGGCGGGGCGGGTTTGGCTATTGCCCTCAAGTGTTACGAGCTGCTTGTTGGGTTTTCCGCGGGCTGTCGACATTTCGACAACTTCCTGGCCGGTATAACAGCCTTTGTTGAAACTAACCATCTGCGACACGTCGAGATCGGGTGCGCCATTCCTCTCGGTGACGTCCACGCCGTAAAGCGGTTCACCGCGCTGGATGCGAAACATCTCGGATACTTCTCCGGGGCAGGCAATGGCTCCGTGTGATTGAAGTTCGGTTTGCATTTCTTTTAGGCAACTTGTTTCACAAAGGATGTAGCTTGAGCCGCTTAACTTGTAGTGCGGAGTTTTAAGTGACGAAAGAATTTCATCAGTTCGCCTGCCAAGAATATCAATGACTGAATACTCTACCGCGGCAGCTTCTACCTGATCTGCGACTTTAAACAGCAGCAGGGCCTTAATCAGAGCGTTAACATCTGGCGAGGTGCGCAGCGAGGCAAGCAAAAAAGAATCTTCCAATTTTGCTATCCAAAAAATTCCCTGAATTTTACCTTGAGGTGAGAGCAGCATCGAACGCGGGGAGGTGCCGATTTCAAGCTGCTTTATATCCTGGGTGATTCTTCCTTGAAGGTAGCGCGGGCTGTCTGGTCCACTGACCCGCACAACTGCGGCCTCGCTGCACAATGCAAATCCAGCGGAAGCGCTAACCGCCTCGTAGGTTTTAAAGATATTGTTCATTTAAAATCAGGCTAGTCGATGACGTTAAAGATTCGCCGGAAGGAATGCCAAGACCAATATATGAAAAACGCCTTGCCCTTGATGCGATAGATATCAAGGAAAGGATCGTTCCAATAGCGCGAGTCTTTGGAATAGTCACGGTTGTCTCCCAGCAGCAGGACTTTGCCTTGTGGAACGACGACGGGACCGAAATCGCGCCTGCCGCTTTCAAGCCAAATCGCGTGTGAATCCTGAAACAGCTTACCGTTTATATACAGGTTCATTCCGCGCAGTTCCACTAAGTCGCCGGGGAGGCCCATGACGCGTTTGATGATATTTGTGTCAGATTCGTCGATTTCCGGAGTCGAAGAGTCGTCCGGCAGAGTAAATACTACGACGTCGCCGCGGTGAGGTTCGCGAAAGACTTTGAGGGATTCTTTCACCAGCGGAAGCCTGAAGCCGTAGCTCAGTTTATTGACGAGAATGTGGTCGCCGATTTGCAGCGTCGGCTCCATTGAAGAAGACGGAATCTTAAATGCTTCGACAACGCTGGCGCGCAGCATGAAAGCGATGCCGAGAAAAATTGCGATGCTGCGGGCTAGACTGAAGAATTCACCCCATTGGGATGGCGGAGCCGCGTTGCGCTGCCACTCTGCTTTTCGTTCTTGATTTGTATCGCCTCGGCCCGGGGCACCCGCTGTCATGCCGTTATATCCCTTCATTGATAAACCCGAATTAGCAGATGCACTACACTTATAGCAATTCGCACATGGGTTGGACCGTTTAGTCCGCCCTGATTATTCTAAGTCGCAATAGTTTCATCGGCTATGTCCGCCGCATGTCTTAGGAATTCAGCTTCCTAGGCATGGTACGCGGGGTGTTCGCCAAAGATGATAGACTCACATTCTACCAAGATATTCGGGTCTTTGCGCACTACTCTGCAGTTAAAAATCGCAGTTTCGAACGCATGTTCACGCAGAGTTTCCACATCATCTTCAAGAGATTTTGGATATACTCTAGCGGTAATATTATCATTTATCTTGATAAAGGTTTGCCCGCCTGACCTGCTGAAGACTTCGGTGATAATCCCCAGGAAAGGATAAGTCTTGCCGATTTCGAGCTGAGACTCGTCACTGCATTGAGTGAGCTGAAGCTGTTCGCGCTTATTCATTTCGAAATTGGCCATAAATACCCTTCAAATTCAGAGCCTTACGTCTCATGGACCCTAAATAATGAGTCTATAAGCTTGTTATGATTGATTTGCGGGCAGGTGTAGCGCTGCGCAGGTGTGCAAGGGTTTGCTTAGCTTGCGCTGGAGGCTGTCCAGAACTCTTTGAATGAAGCGAATCCGTTAAGTTTTTCGCCTTCAGCCAGGGCAGGCGAGTTTTTCGTGGTCGATGTGATTAGCTCGATGACGCGTTCACGTGGTTTCTCGTAGGCTGGAAGCGGGGACGTTACCAACGCTATCGTGCTGCGTTTGAGCAGAACGCTTTGGTCAGCCTTGAGTGCGATTCTGACTGTGCGAGCGGTGCCTTTCGTATCATCGTTTACACTAATAACCTTGCCGACAGCTTTACCTGAATGGACAACGAGTGAACCGACTTCGATTGAGCTTAACTTAGCGAACTCGATGTCAGCCGATACGTGCTGAGGAGTTAATGCGCCCATGTTGAGCGGATTCAGACCGACAGTGATGTAAGCGATAAGAACTAAAAACTGAGTCATGCTGTATCTCCCCGCGCTAGCTTCACAGCGCGCCTCAGGTTAGCAAAGCCTGGGCTCTTGTTCCAGCGGATTCTTCAGTACTTAACTGCGCGAAACTTCTACTGTTGCCGGGTCGATTAGGGCCAAGAAATTCAGCATAAACTTCGCCGATGCACGACGTCACTCCGTCCAGCACCAATTTACCTGCAGTAGTTCGAGTCGACCACGCTCAGCGCTGGCGCGAGTTGGTGCGCTGCTCCTCTGCTGAAGCACGCTCCCACGTCCCGTACCAGACTGCTCATAAGTACTGCCTCCTCCCGATGACCTTAATAGACGGTGGGCACAGTCGCATACTGCTGACTGCCCTAAGCGCGCACGAACTCAGTGCCGACTCTCTGCGTGAGCT
>JAGRAN010000226.1 GCA_020434585.1 Bdellovibrionales bacterium | reverse complement strand
AAATCCAGCAGCAGCGACCAGTTTTCAATGTAATACAGGTCGTGCTCGATGCGCTTTTCGATCGAAGTGTTTCCGCGCCAGCCGTTAACTTGGGCCCAGCCGGTCATGCCAGCCTGCACTTTGTGGCGCAGCATGTATTTGGGGATGTGCTGGCGGAATTCATCAATGAAGACCGGACGCTCAGGGCGCGGTCCAACCAACGACATCTCACCTTTAATCACGTTCCAGAGCTGAGGTAGTTCATCAAGACTGGTGCGGCGCAGGAATTTCCCAAACAGCGTTACACGCGGATCGCCGCGCACTGCAAAACGCGCTCCGCCGGCTTCGGCATCGGTGGTCATCGTGCGGAATTTAAAAATGCCGAACGTCTTGCCGTCTAGTCCCATGCGCTCTTGCGAGAAAAGCATCGGCCCCTTGGACGTAAGCTTAACAATCAAACCAATCAGCATCATAAACGGCAGCGCAATTAAGAACAGCACCGAGCCGACTACGATATCGAAGAGCCGTTTGGCGTAGCGGTTGATGCCGCTAAGTGGTGTGCTGGCGACGCTGATCATCGGCAGGCCTTCGAAATCTTCGACCATCGCGCCGAGCTGAATGAAGCCTTGGAGGTCAGGTACAATTTTTACGTCGACCATTGAGTCGCCGATTGAGGCTACGACGGATTTAAGCAAATCGTTGTCTTCGAGCGGGAGTGCGACGATTACTTGGTCCACGGCGCCGCTGTCGATTATTGCGGGCAGCTCTTCGTAAATCCCCACAATCGGAACTGTTAGCTGGGGTTCATGAAGTTCTGCGGCAGCTTCAGCGGGGATATAGCTTCCGCCAACAACTCGCAGCTGCGCCCGCGCACCTGAGCTTGGGCGATAACGCGCCAGGCAGCCGATAATTTCAACGCCGTATTCGGGGTGTTCTAAGTAAGACTTAGCAACTTTGCCGGCGAGTTCACCGCTTCCGACAAGCAGGACATGACGCAGGTTAAAACCACGGCGGCGAAAAGCGCGCAACACCGTGCGAATGGAACCGCGGGCAGTTATCGACAAGGAAATTGAGAGCACGCCGAAAATGACGAACACCGCTCGAGAAAACGGCACGCTCTTTTCACGAAAGAGATAGGTAAAGGCAATGATCACTAGAATCGCGAGCAAGTTGGCGCGCAGGAGGAGCCAAACTTCGTGGAAGCGCTTCATGCGGCGCATCGGCATATACAAACCAAAGCGCTTAAAGACGAAGGCCCAAATCAGCCAGACAAAAATTAACATGCGGAAGTAATCAACAAACGGCGGGATACCTTTGTCGATTGGGATGTAGCCCCAGCGAAAGCGGATCCAATACGCGGCAATCCAAGCCACGGATACCACGATGAGGTCGCTTGCGAGCAGCAGCGCTTCGAAGAGTTGTGAGTGTTTCTTAAGCATCAGCCAAGTGAAACCCTTTTACGGTCCTCCGTCACAGCAAAACCTTCCTGCTTGAGTTCGCGCGAAGTATCGACAATGCCGAGCGACTTTAACGCTTGCTCAAAGTCCGACTCAAAACGACTACGGGAAAACAACTCTGCCTGCCTAATACAATTCTCTACAGTATAGGCATCACTTCGGTCCAGGAATTGCTGTATGGAGCGCGCTAAACTATCAGCAGAAAGCTCATAAAACAAGCAGCCGCTCTCCTGGCCTTCCTGGGTGCACACAGTCTCTAATGCCCCTCCTTTGCCGTAGGCAATGACCGGGCCGCCGCAGGCCTGCATTTCGACCGGGGTCATCCCGAAATCTTCCTCAGCCGCGAAAATCATCGCCTGAGAGCTGCAGTAGCGCCGCGCAAGCTCCTCGTCGGCAAGTTTGCCGGCAAAGTGGATGTTGGGCTTAGCAAGTGACTTTAGCCGTGCGCGCTCTGGACCATCTCCGACAATAGTCAGCTCAAGGCCAAGTTTATTAAACGCTTCGATAACGACGTGGGTGTTCTTGTATGGCACCAAGGCGTTTACGACTAAAAAACCAGAACGCTGGGACTGCGGCTTAATCTGCTCTGCCTTCTGCAGCCATTCGGTAGGGACTGGTGGATAGATAACTAAACTTTCACGACCGTAGCAGCGCTCGATGCGCTCACCGACGAAGCAGCTAATGCCAGCAAACAAGTCGACATGCTTCGCGCCGCGTTTGTCCCAAACTCGAAGCAGCTTGGCGATTTGTCTAATCAGCGGCTCCATGCGCTTGCCGCCGAAATACGCGGAGTATTGATCCCAAAGATAGCGCACTGGAGTAAGGCAGTAGCTAAAATGTTTTACGCCTTTTGGTGCTCGAACATTTTTAGCGATGCAGTGGCTTACGCTGATGACTACATCAAATGGCTTTTCGGCGTGGCGGCGACGCAGTCTACGGCTAATGTCGCTTGCAATCAGCGGGTAGAGCGGCAGCAGGCTGCGGTAGTAGCTCTTTACCCCAGGCAGCGAGTTTGCACTCGAGGCTTCGATACGCTTGGAGCGAATCAGCGGGGAAATCCCCTCCTCGTCCAAAAACGCGGTGAATATTTCCATGTTCGGATACATCGCGGCTAGCACTTCGAGCACACGCTCCCCGCCGCGCATCCCAGTCAGCCAGTCGTGAACAACTGCAACGCGCAGATTGCTCGTGGTGGGCTGCTGTTCGATTCGATCGTTGGAATCAACCGCCATGGCTCGCCGCAGTCCCCCGCTCGGTTTTTCCTAATCGACTGAAATACGGATCCACTACGAAGTGGCCGCAAACTGAGGCATACACCGCAGCCGTGCGGCGCGCATGGACCTTGAGAGAGAACTGCGCTGCCCGTGAAATCCCTTCGCGCACTTTGGCTTCTCTGCCGCGCTCGTCTGACAGCGCGGAAGCTAGAGCAGCGGCAAATGATTCGGGGGTAAAGTCTTCACTGAACCAGGCGCAGTCGGCGCAAACTTCGCGCAGGCTGTCGACGGGTGTGCAGATTACCGGCAGGCCCAAAGACATCGCTTCAAGTGCGACCATTCCGAAACCCTCTTCCTCGGAGGGAACGGCTACGGCCCTAGCATCGCGGTAAAGCTGCTTAAGCTCTTCATCGCTGATCGCTTCACAGAAAACTACACTATCCGCAATGCCAAGCGCACTTGCGTGGCGTCTGATGTCATCGGAGAAGTTCGCGCCCACAACACGAAGCTGGAGCGGCTCCGCTGCGGTTTCACTAGAAGCGCTCTTGAAAATCGACCAGGCCTTAAGTAATCGGTGCAGCCCTTTGTGCTGCCGTTCGCCGCCGACGAACAGGATATAGTCGTGTTTGAGACCGTAGGTTTTTACTGTCGGCTTAAGTTCGCGCAGAGCAATTTCAGCAATCGAGCGGCGTAGGGCATTTGGTATAACTGTCAGCTGCGTGCGGCCGTTTGAATACGGCAGCAGTTTGCGCCGGCTAGCTTCGCTCACGGTTATTACGTGAGTAGCCCGAGACAGCGCAGAGCGAATCAACATGCTCGAAATTGGTTTATGCAGCGCCGTGTCAGGGTGCGTCATATGGATAATGTCGTGCACAGTAACAATACGGGGAATCTTTATCCCAAACGGCAGCGTGTAGTGCGGGCTGTGAAACAGGTCATGGGTTGCCAGCTCGGAGCGGTAGCGCAGCGGCATGGCGAAGTACTCACGCAGTGAATACTTCGGGGTGCTGTCGTAAATAACCGAAACATCCCTGCCCCAGCGCCCAAGCGCAGAGCTTATCGTCGGGCACTTCTTGCTGTCCTCAACTGAAGGAGCGAGCAGTGTAAACTCAAAAACGGGAGACTCTTCAGCAGAAAAATCGAGTAGGCCGTCGACGACATTTTCGATGTATGCGCCGATTCCGCCGTCGCCAAGCTTACGCGCATCTAGAAAAACGCGGATACTCACGGCTTAAGCCCGGGCTAGCCGACGTGAGCGATTTTGCGCGTGGAGCCGTCTTTGCCCCCGCGAAGAACCTCACGCACAGTGTAGATCTTCTTGTTTTGCGATTCGTGGTAAGTGCGCACCATCACTTCTGCGAGCAGGCCGAAGCAAATAAACTGCAGGCCAATCAACACCAGCATACTGCCCAGCATCAGCATCGGACGTCCGCCGATCGGAAGACCGATAATCAAGCGCTCAATTGCCAGCCAGCCGAGAATCAGGAAGCCGAAAGCACCTGTAACCATGCCGAGCATACCAAACATATGCAGCGGACGAGTCGAGAAGCCGAGAAAGAACTTCACAGTCAGCAAGTCGAGCAGAACGCGGAAGGTGCGAGAGATTCCGTATTTTGAAGTTCCTGCTACTCGAGCGCGGTGGTTAACCGGAACTTCTGCAACCTTGACGCCTAGTTCTGCAGCGAGCGCTGGAATAAAGCGGTGCATTTCGCCGTAGAGCTGGATGTTCTTAGCAACTTCGGAGCGCATAACTTTGAGCGTGCAGCCGTAATCGTGCAGTCTGACGTTGGTGGTTGAAGAGATAATTCGATTGGCAATCATAGACGGGAGCTTGCGGCTCAGGAACTTGTCCTGGCGGTTTTTTCTCCAGCCTGCGACCATGTCGTAGCCTTCTTCAAGTTTGGCGATCATATTGGGGATTTCTGCAGGGTCGTTCTGCAAGTCGCCGTCCATGGTGACGATGATATCGCCGTCAGCGAAATCAAAGCCCGCAGCCATCGCTGCAGTCTGGCCGAAGTTACGGCGGAAATTGACGATCATTACCCGCTCATCATCGCCGGCGATAGCCATCAGACGGCTTACCGTTTGATCGGACGAACCGTCATCCACAAAGACAAATTGACAATTCAGCGATGCAGCAGCGGCAACACTGGTGAGCTCCTGATAAAGAGCTTCAACATTATCCTCTTCGTTAAACAGAGGAATTACTATTGATACGAGACTCATGCCGACAATCCCAAGCGTTCTACACGACATTTGCGGCCGAGCGGCCAACAAAAACCTAGCGCTTTTACCTTAAAATGTCAGGGGTGTCCAATACAGAGCGCTTAAGTGGCTGAAAATACTAGACTAAGAGGCAGCTCGCGACTACGCGGAAACCGCCGTTTTCGGGTCTGAGAGCATTATGAAATCAGCCAGTG
>JAGRAN010000225.1 GCA_020434585.1 Bdellovibrionales bacterium | reverse complement strand
TCCTTGGCTGATTTAGTCTTTTTTGCCTTGGTTTTCTTGGCACCGGTCTTTTTGGCGGCAGTTTTCTTAGCGGTCTTCTTGGCAGAAGTCTTCTTCTTACGCTTGGCCTTTCCGCTGGCGATTCGTGCTTCGATTAAATTAATTGCCTGCTCTAGAGTGACTTCATCGGGATTGTCGTTCTTGGGGATCGAGGCGTTTATCTCGCCGTCAGTCACATAAGGGCCGTATTGTCCGCTCTTAATCACAATAGTCGTTTCGGTGGTCGGATGCTTGCCGAGTTCGCGAAGCACTTTTGCCTGAGTGCGGCTGCGGCCTTTCTTCGGCTGGCGCAGTAGTTCGGTGGCCTGTTCGACGGTCACGTCGATTGGAGTAATGTCTTCCGGCAGCGAACGCGTATCGCTTCCGCATTTGATGTACGGGCCGTAGCGGCCGTTGGCGGCAACTATCTCTTCGCCGGTATCGGGAAAATTGCCGACAGTTCTCGGTAGCGACAAGAGCTTAACCGCGTGCGCAAGGTCGACCGTCTCTGGACTAGTACCTTTGAGCAGTGAAGCCATTTTTGGTTTGTCGCCGCCTTCTTCCTGGTCGCCGAGCTGAACGTATGGACCGTAGCGTCCGGTTTTCAGGTATACGGGTTGTCCGGTTTCAGGGTGATTGCCTAAAGACTCGGGGCCTTTCGCTGCCGTTGTTAGCAGTTCATCAGCTTTGTCGAGATTCATTTCGTCTGGAGCAACACCGTCGGGGAGAGCAGCTCGGTTTTCGCCGTTAGTCAGAAACGGGCCGTAGCGGCCAATTCGAACTTCAACTTCGCCGTGTTTATCGCTCTTGCCGATAGGAACACCGCAAACTTCGCGGGGGTCAATCGACTCTTCGCCTTTGGTCACAAGCGGCTTTAGTCCAGCACCGTTGCCACCGAAATAAAATGTTTTCAAGTAGGCAAGGCTTTCAGCTTCGCCTCGAGAAATCGCATCGAGGTCGTCTTCGAGACGTGCAGTAAATTCGTAGTCGAGCAGGTGAGCGAAGTGGTCTTCAAGGAGATTGACGACAGCCATCGCGGTAAACGTCGGAATCAGTGCGCCTCCGCGCTTGAAAGCGTAGTCCCGGGAAAGAACAGTTTCGACAACTGTGGCCCACGTGCTCGGGCGTCCAATGCCGCGCCGCTCAAGTTCTTTAATCATGCTGCCTTCTGTGTAGCGGGCAGGCGGCTGAGTGGAGTGCTCTGTTGCTTCGATGCTTTTCGTCTTAAGGACTTCGCCCTCTGTTACTTTTGGCAGGGCGCGCTCCTGGTCCGCAAGTTCGGCGTCAGGATCGTCTGAGCCTTCGACATATGCTCGCAGAAAGCCAGGAAACTCGATTGTTTTACCCGAAGCTCTGAACGTGCCGCGGCCGCAGGTGATGTTCAAGGTAATGTACGTGCCGCGGGCATCGGACATCTGAGAAGCGACGGTGCGCTTCCAGATTAATTCGTAGAGTTTTACAGCATCCTGACCGAGAGCTTTTTTCACGTCGGCGAATGTTTTGAAAGACTCCCCGGCTGGTCTGATAGCTTCGTGAGCTTCCTGGGCGTTCTTGACTTTCGTTTTGTAAATTCGCGGTTCCTTTGGCAGGTAACTTTCGCCGTAGGTGTCCTTTACCAGCGAACGAGCTGCTGACAGCGCTTGGGTTGAAAGCGTCGTGGAGTCTGTTCGCATGTAAGTGATGAAACCGTTTTCATACAGCTGCTGCGCAACGGTCATGGTGCGCTTAGCGGAAAAGCCGAGCTTGCGGTTGGCTTCCTGCTGCAGAGTGCTGGTGACAAAGGGCGCAGAAGGTTTAGTGGTATATGGCTTTTCTTCGACTGATTTCACCTCAGGCGAGTTGGCCAAAACGTTTTCTCGAAGTTCACCGGCGGACTTTTCGTCGAGCAGCACGACATCTGCTTCTTTCAGCAGCTTGCCGTT
>JAGRAN010000224.1 GCA_020434585.1 Bdellovibrionales bacterium | reverse complement strand
TCGTACTGAAGTGAGTAGCTCTCAGTGTTTGTGATCTTCGCGCCATCGAAAAAATCTTTAAAGCGATAGAGGGCGACCCTTACTGATTCACCTGCGTTGATGGAGGGGTCGTTATCTAGCCGCTCAAATGCCGAGACGATGGCTTCCTGTCTGTTTTGAATGCCAGATCTTCCGTCAAGGCGTTCGTCCAAGTCGGTCAGCAGAACTAGCAATATCGCAGCACGAACTGCGGACGCGCGAAAGCTACCGGAGCTAAGCCCGGTTATACGAAATAGAAATGGTTTACGTTCGCTAACGATCGAATCGACAAAGACGTTTAGCTCGGGAAGCGCTCCGGAGGAGCGGGTCGTTCCGGATTGGTGGCTGAGCAGAAGCTCGACCTTCGCCATGCGTTTGGCAAGGTCAGAGATATGTTCGTCAGAGCGTTTTAGGTCCGTATGCAGGTCCTTCAGTGAACGCTCAAAATTGTCAGCAAGGCGCTGTAGTGTTTCCTGAAGCTTTTCCATGCAGTCCGTGGTTCTGAATCACAGCATCTAGTGTTCAAATCTAAACAAAACTTTGGTAAGGAGAAACAAAAAACTTGAAAAATTGCGGAAACCGATCGTGGCGACAGCCAAGCCTAAAATATGCGTTCTCAGCGGCGCAGGAATGAGTGCCGATAGTGGGCTGAAGACATTTCGCGACAGCGATGGGCTGTGGGAGGGCTATGATGTTCACGAGGTCGCGACTCCCGAAGCCTGGCGCTATAACCCGGAGTTGGTCCTGAAGTTCTATAACGAGCGCCGCGCCCAGGTTAGGGCGGCGGAGCCGAATGCAGGGCACTTCGCCCTTGCCGAGCTTGAGTCAGCGTTCGATGTGGAAATTGTTACTCAAAACATTGACGACCTGCACGAGCGAGCGGGATCGACCAGAGTTCTGCATTTGCACGGCGAAGTGCTCAAATCACGAACACAGCAGGATCCAAAAACATTGTATGAAGTTTCTGGTGATATCAATCTTGGAGACAGCGACGAGCGTGGCAACCAACTTAGGCCGCACGTAGTTTGGTTCGGCGAAGCAGTTACGGAGATTGAAAACGCGGTACCAAAAATTGCAGACGCAGATATTTTGCTGATTGTCGGTACTTCGCTCGTGGTTTATCCCGCAG
This sequence comes from Bdellovibrionales bacterium, assembly GCA_020434585.1. Taxonomy (GTDB): domain Bacteria; phylum Bdellovibrionota_C; class UBA2361; order SZUA-149; family JAGRAN01; genus JAGRAN01. The sequence goes on along the minus strand of JAGRAN010000224.1, from coordinate 4,762 downwards.
CAGGTTTAGTAAGTTTCGCGCGGCCTAGCTGCAGGATTATTCTTGTCGATCCGAACAGTGGGGCAGAGCAGGCGGTGGGGCTCCGCAAAGTTGAATTTATCCGCAAACCCGCGGCACAGGGAGTGCCCGAGCTTGCGCGGAGACTGCTTGGGTCAGAATAGGGCGGTAGCGCTGGACGACTGAGGCGGAAACCTCGGTAGAACCAAACGCAGCCGCCAGCTCGAGAGCTACGCGGGCAGGTGATTGGGGAACCTGTCGCGGACTTTTGCAGCAGCGTATTTCAACCTGCGGGCACAGAGCCTGGCGAACATCCACAGGCGGTGTGAGAATGGAGGGAGGTCGCGAAACCTCAGACCGACCATTCCAGGTGTGACAAGGACCATAATTCGCTCTTCGCCGTTGCTGACAGCGAAAGTCCTTCCGACTTGAGCGGGTTGCACTAGGTGGTCGACGCCGACTCGCTCGATTATGCCGCGATGCCGCGCGAAGCGCGATTCGTCCGGAACAATCTGGGAAAAGTCGGTGTTCTGTTGGGAGCCGATCCACAGCTCTTCGCCAACGCGCCTGCCGGAGCGAAACGCGCTGAAAGCACAGTGATAGTAGTCGCGCCAGGCATCGTGCAGCAGAGTGACTCCAGCCGGCGACATCAACTTAGCTGCGGCCAGCATGCAACGGCGCCGCTTACGTCCATCAACGATTGCTACGTCGACTGGTCGGCCGAGTTCCTCGGGGAAGTCAACATACCGGTCTAGATCGACAAGGCGATCGGAGGCGTAAGACGCAGATTCACACTTGAGATTTCCTTTGTCCCACACCACAGCGCGCAGAAGCATGCTGCAGCCCGGTTCGTGGGACGAGCGGCGCTCGATGCGACCGTTTCTGTGATGAACGACGATCTCGTAGGAGGGGAACGCAGTCACATCCGCGTAGAGCTGTGAGCTGAAGTAGCCCAAGTCACTTTCGAGAACCGTCCAGGTAAACTGCACTCCCAAACGAAGCAGAAATCTACAGAAATAGATCGTGCTGATACCGCCGCCCCATTCGACGATATTCAGCGATCCTTTCAGACGAGCAGCTTGAGCGCGGAGCACCTCCTCGAGGATGTCCGCGTCTACAGCTGACATCCAGGCTTTGGCCTCCATGGTTGGCCTCACGAAAATCACCAGTCCGTCAACTGTAAGTAGCCGCAAAACGAACTGCGGCAGACGGTCTGGTTAGAAAAGCGGAAAGGGCTGCGCGAGCAGACAACCTTTTTGCAGTAGTTACAGCGCTACCGCGATGTTTGACTTGCAAACAACGCGGCAGTGGTCTTACGAAATACTCGGACCGGCTGTTTTGGGAGAGAGCAAGGAGACCGGGATGATACTACAGTTGGCCGTAAGTTGCCACGGAAGGCCAGGGGGCCAACTATTTGATGCAGCTTGAAAGCTATGTAGAATGGTGTCTACAAAATTAAGGCATTGCTATGACAGTCAGAACATGTCCGCTAAGCGGCGAAATCTTTGAAATTTCGAAGCGGGAACAAGAGTTTCTCGAAAGGATTGCGCCGGAGTTTGACGGCAAGCGTTTTGAAATACCTCTGCCGACCCTCTCGCCAGATGAACGCACGCGCAGGCGTGTTCTTCACAGAAACGAGCAGCATCTATATCGCAACAAATCAGCATTTTCTGGGAAGCAGCTGATCTCGGTTTATTCTCCTGATGTAGCGGCACCGATTGTTTCTAGGTCGGAGTGGTTTTCGGATGTTTGGGACGCGCAGCAGTTCGGCAGGGACTTCGATTTTTCCCGAGATTTTTTCGAGCAGTTTGGGGAGATGCAGCGCGTAGTTCCGCGGGCCGCAACCGTTACCTTCAACAATGAAAACAGTGAATATACTACCGGGACCGGCTACTGCAAAAACTGCTATATGATTAATTCGTCCGAAAACTGCGAGGACTGCCTGTATTCCAAGCTGCTGCAAAAGTGTCGCGACACAGTAGACTCGTCTTACTGCTACGACTCAGAGCTGCTGTACGAGTGCTTTAATGTCCGTAACTGCTATGACTGCAAATGGGTTTACCATTCTCAGCAGGCAACGGAATGTTGGTTTTGTGACGATGTGCGGGGGTGCAGCAACTGTTTTCTGTGTACGAATTTAGTGAACCAGTCGTACTGCTTTTTGAACGAACAGCTGAGTAAGGAAGATTATCACAGGAAGGTTGAAGCGTTCACCCATAGTTATCCGAAGTTGATGGAGGCGCTGGAGTGCTTTAGTCAGCTGAGAGCTGGTCGCTGGTTCAAATATGCTGAAATAGTGAACTGCGAATCCTGCACGGGAGATTTTTTAAGAAACTCGAAGAACTGCGAAGCTTGTTACGATGTTGTCGACAGCGAGGACTGCTTGAACCTTCAAGTTGGAGTCAAGTGCCGCGATTTAATCGACTGCTCAAATATGTACCTCGACCCTGAACTGTCGTACCAGGTGCTCGGAACAATTGGAACAAACAACGTTCACTTTTGTCTGTACGTTTTTAACTCATCAGACCTTTGGTACTGCGAGCAGTGTTTTGGCTGTAGAGACTGCTTTGGCTGCATCGGACTAAGGAATAAGCAGTACTGTATATTTAACCGCGAGTACAGCAGAGATGACTACGAACGCGAAGTTGCAAAGATTGTGGAACACATGCAGCAAACGGGTGAATGGGGACAGTTCTTCCCGGTAGAACTTTCTCCCTTCTCCTATAATAAGTCCTTGGCGCAGGAGTACTTCCCTCTAAGTAAAGAGCAAGCCGAGGGGCGATCTTACCGCTGGGAGGATGCGAAACCGCAGGACTATCAGAAAGTCGAAACAATAGTTCCAGGCGTAATTGAGCAAACGCCAGACAGCATTTGCCGTGAAACTCTTGCGTGCGTGGAGTCAGGTAAGAACTATCGCATTCAGGCGTCTGAGCTGGCTTTTCACCGTCGAATGAACTTACCGCTTTCGCCGTATTGTCCTGAGGTGCGCTATCAGCGTCGTGTTGGTATTCGCAGGCCTAGAAAAATTTATGACAGGGTCTGCGACGAGTGCGGAACTGCGTTAAAGAGCGTCTTTCCGGAGGAATCGGAAGAGAAAATCCTCTGCGAAACCCACTATCTTGAAAAGGTTAGCTAGCAGCTTCTCGCAATTAGTTAAGTTTTACGGAAGTACTTTACCAGAATCGCTCCAAGCACAAGCATCGCCGCTAGGGCAGCCAACTTATCTAGACCAAAATCTCTTCCTGCGGGGAGAGGCGCGCTAGGTCTGCCCCCAGTTGTAGAGGCGGGCGCGTCGTAGCGCAGCTCAGAAGAAAGTTTTATGCTTTCGATCATCGCGCGATAGGCTTTGTAGCGGGACTCAAACTGAGCGCTTTTATCGTATGCGATAATCTGAATGTAGCCGTTGCTGGTAAGGACTGAACCCGACAGTCCGGAGACACCTCCGCCGACTTTTGGAGATTGCAGATTAAATACTTTCCAAACGATGTTACGCTTTGGATCGTACTGTCCTTGCTTGGTGCTGACGCTCGATATTAAATTTTTGTATTTGGTGGTGTATTTCTGTCCCGCGTTTGCAAAATCCTGGTCAATTCCGGCGATGTCCTTATCGGTCCAGCGCCCTGCTGTGCTGCGCCTAATTAAGATGTAGGGAAAGTCAAACCAGCGGCTCAAGCCCTGCGGCTGAAAGCCATACTCGTAGTTTTGCGATTTTCCGGTGCGCTGAATCGTGCGCTGGTTAAACTTGTTAATCTCTTCTTGCGGGGCCTGAATCCATCCATTGGGAATCTCGATGCTGAAGCCTTTAAGGTTCAGAGTTTGCGCCACGGCGAAACTCGGAGCCATAAGCAGAGGTGTTAGGGCCAAGGCGGTTAAAAGAATCAGAGCTTGTCGTGCCTGCATTTGCCGGTTGTAGCCCGTGATTGTCTGATGATCAAACCTCACTCCTTTGGGCACAATAATTCAAATATTCTAATAGCTAAGCGAAATATCCGGGTAATTTACTTGCCAAAACTCTGTTCTGCGCACATAATCCGCGCCTCACAATTCCCTAACATTAGTTGAATTGTTGCTCTCTGATATCGCTTTTGCAGGTAGTCAATTTTCTGCGGCCGAGGATCTGTCACGCTTGCCGGCGTGAAAGACCCTCTGTCGCGAGCACTGGGCTCTGACAAGGTTTCTCTTTGACCCACCTACAAGGAGGTAATACGGGTCATGACTCAAGCCGTAGTAATGGACTGGGAAGGGCTGGGGCGCGAGCTTCTGTCCTTCATCGAGCGCAGGCGTAGCAAGATGCCGGCTCGTGTGAAAACCGCTCTCGAGCGGGCTGCCGAGCTGATGCAGGACGACGACGACAAGGCAATCGTCGGCGCTCTGCTGGACGCGAGGAACGGAATCGACAAGGACAGCAGAGGAAGCTGCCTCGTCGAGGAGTTGGACGGTCTCGTGCGCATCGGCTTCGCCGTGTGGATGAACCTTCTGACACCGAGAGTTCCGGGCGGCAGCGACCTGGAGCGGCACCTGTGGCGAGCGGCGGGGCAGATCAGGGCTTACCTGCTGCGCAGCCAGGAGACGAGCTCTCTGCGTCGTCTCTACGCTCAAGTGTACGTCGCCAAGCCGCCGTCGGGTGATCCGGTTCGCGGCGACCTGAAGTCCTGGTTCACGCTGCTCAAGCGAGCCGGCCTCTGCAACAGCCAAGGCGAGATCCCCGGGGTCAAGCCAGCTGACAGCAGCGGACTCGTTGGCGGCGTCTACCGACTGCACCCCG
>JAGRAN010000223.1 GCA_020434585.1 Bdellovibrionales bacterium | reverse complement strand
GATTTATTGCTTACTCCGTCTCCGGACGGCGATGAAAATTTGCTGAGCGAGGGAGTTCATCCGAAAAAGATCGTTCGCGTCGGCAATATTATGATGGACTCTCTTGAGCTTGTGCGCCCTCGCATAGAAGAAACAAAGTATTGGGAGAAGCTTTCGCTGAAGCCGGGGGGTTACGGTCTAATTACGCTCCATCGTCCCTCAAACGTAGACGATCCGGAGCAGCTAGATACCTTATGTCAGTCGCTTGTCGAAGCGAGCCGCAAGCTGCCGCTGGTGTTTCCGCTGCACCCGCGCACTAAGAAGAATCTAGAAGCGTTTGCGCTGCTTCATTTACTCGAGGACTGCGAGGGCATTATTTGTACTGAGCCGCTTGGATACTGCGACTTCATGAGCCTGCTGTTTGCGTGCCGCTTGGTGGTGACTGACTCAGGTGGTATCCAGGAAGAAACAACCTACTTAGGCATCCCATGCTTAACCAGACGTGATAATACCGAGCGCCCGATTACCGTCACCATGGGAACCAACAAGCTCGTCACCTCTGAGGAAATACCAAGCGAGGTCGACGCAATTTTAAAGTCGTCTGACTGCGAGCGTTCAGTTCCAGAATTCTGGGACGGCCAAACAGCAAAGAGAACTGCGGAAGCGCTGCGTAAACTAACTGTGTAGTTTGTGGGACTGCAGGTGTTGAGATTGGGTGCGCACTTTTCTTCGCCGCCCTGAGCCTCGTCTAGAAAGACTTTCAATCAAATGCAAATATTCATTTGCAAAGTGTTCTCGGCTGAACTCTTGCTCGACAAAGGATTTTCCGGAACTACCGAGCCGCGCCAGCAACTCGCTGTCGCTACTTAACTTAGCTGCGATCGTGGCTAGCTCAGTAGCACTTCCCGGAGTCATAAATACGCCGGCGTTGGCAGCTTCGACGATTTCCCTGGCTTCACCGCGAACGCCGATGATGATTGGCTTCTCGGCAGCCAGCATTTCGAAAATTTTCGATGGTATAACAGTGGTGAAAAGTTGCGTGTTCTTAAGGTGAACTAAGCAGCACGAACTTTGACGTAAGATCGAGGGAATAGCTGTGCGCGGAACTTGGCCCGTAAAGACGACATTGGAAAGTCCTAGACGGCGGGCTTCTGCTTCCAAGTTAGATCGTTCTGCACCGTCACCAACAATTGCAAATCCAATTTCAGAGCGACCTTCCTCCCGAAGTTTCAGAGCGGCTTCCAGCGCAACAGATAGGCCATGGGCCATTCCAACAGTACCCACATAAGTGCAGATGAATTTGACGGTGCTTGGAAACGGGAGAGCGAATTCGGCAGGATCTCCTTGCTGAAACAAGTCTAAATCTGCACCATTATAAACTATTGAGATTTTCTTCTCGGGTACGCCCCTGGCGCAAAGCTGTGATTTATAGCCTTTGCCGACTGTGACGATCTTTGTAGCGGACCAATACATGATTCGCTCAAGTGTCTCCAGTAAACGAATGATAAACCGATTCTTCATTGCTCCGACGGCGACAATCGATTCGGGCCAGATATCTCTGATTTCCAAGATGAAAGGGGCGCGATGAATCAACCGGGCAAAAACACCTGCCCAGCCGCAAAAGAACTGAGGACTCGTTGCTATGACAACGTCCGCTCTTCGAAGGAAGAAGCTGGCAACAACGGCTGAAACCATATACGAGACAAAATTTAGAATTCTACGAAACGTCCCTTCGTTCGCGGCGAGGTAGCTGTACACGCGGACGACTTTTACGCCATCGACAGTTTCCTGCTGGAAAAATTTGTTTTTGTAACCAGGGAAAAGTTCTCCTCGGGGATGATTAGGTGCGCATGTCACTACAGTCACGTCATGACCTTCGGCGGCCCATGCGCGGCAGTGCGCCGCTGTTCTAACTGCCGGTGCATTGTTTTCTGGTGGGTAGTAATGCGAGAAGAATAAAATTCTCATACTCGCGCGCCGCTGGTTTTTACGAATGTGTCAGCCCAGGAAACTAGTTCTTCTCCCAAACTGAGAGAGTGCTCACTAAGGGCACTGAAATCCGGTCTAATATTGTCGAGAGAAAACACAACAGCAACTGGCTTGGCTTGTCGACTGACGGGGACTTGGCAGCTCAATGCCGCACTGCCTTGTGCCTTGCCGAAGCCCGGACTAAAGAAATGGTCGCTTTCAATTTGAATTTCGGTGCTTGCGGAAACGTAAATTTTAGTTGAGTCGTACTTTGAGCTTAAAACGGCAGAGCTGCTGTTCTTTTCTAAGCTCCACATCGGATGGATGTGAAAGCGGCTTACAGAAGACAATGACTGACGACCAAAAACGAAATCCACTATTATCAGCGCTGCCGTAGTGCAAACCCATCTGCGAACAACCTGCGGGTTCCCGGGCAAGTGGCGGTAGCCATTATGTGCAGCAACGATTGTTTCCCAACCGTCAAATGATTCATTCAGTAAGAGTCTGGGGACGCTGCGACGCCCAACTCTGAATGCCGACCAGAGCTCCGCGCAGCTCTCCCCGTTAAGCTCCACTGTCGAGTGGGCGCGAGTCGAGCGAAAGTATGAACGCTTCTCTCCCGGCAGGTAATCAAAATTACCTGCATCTACTACTACCGGCATTTGATCAATTTGGAGGATAAAAGAAAGGAAATCCGCGTGACCGTGTCCGGAGTTGTGAGGTGCGCCGAGTGCGCCGAAGTCTGCTGTAAGCGCAAAGGGACCGCAATCGATTCTGCAGTAGCCACTTTCAGGAAACAGCTGCATGCCCTGATTCGTCGTTAGGGCAGCCAGCGCCTTGTTCGAGGTAACGCGTGAAGCATAATTTCTCAAATCAGATACTAGAACAGTTTCTTCGACAGCACCGTCATTAAAAACAAACGGTTCTCCGGCGGCATCCGAAAGTGCGGAGACAATCTTTAATCCACCTGTAATTACTTCTCGCAACTTATCACTGCCTGTGCTGGCCAAGCAGTTAAGCAGGTGAGTAAGCTGATAGATAAGCTCGATTTGATAACCAGGGCTGCGCTCGACATGCCCACCGTCGCTAAGAAATTGGCGGTTAAGTTCGAGTTCCAGCAATTCTTCAAAGCCCCTTTTCAAACCCTGTGAGTCTTCGGTGAAGAGCGAGCACCCAGCCGTTCCCGCAATCAAGTTGGTCAGCAAATGATTTACGTCAACGTCGTACTCTAAATTGTTGTACAAGAAGTACAGATGGTCCCATACGCTCTGTGCGAAGTTTTGGCGCAATTGGGGATTGTCCTGTAGCAGAGGTAGTAACCTCGAGCGGAAAATAACACTTAAATTCAGCAGTCGCTTTGAAACTACATACGGGTGCCACGCGGGAGTTGATGCGAAAGGGTTGCTGTTTAGCCAATCCAGTAAATGCGCAATTCCATCTTCAGGCTCGAGCTGCCATAACCAATCCAAATAATGGTAGTTGAACTGCCACAGCAGCGAAGCCGACTCGAGTCCAGCCTTGGATTGGGGGAAGGTTCGAGTTTCGCTTAGAAAAGTAATTTTCGAGCCGCTCGAGCGAATTCCGCGAATTCCGTTAAGTCGCGGAGCTAAGGGTTCTGCGCGAAGAGGGTCTAGCCGAAAGTGCGAAACATTTATTGGAGCAGTGCGATCGCTGTAGCCTACTATTCGGTGTTTGATTCGTGTCAGAACTTGCTTAGGTCGCAGATGCCGCAGGGTCCTCGCATAGGTAGCGAGATTCGTATCCGATGATGTTTTAGTGCTAGCTTGCATTCTAAGATACTGCCCGGCGCTGGTCGGATGCCGCGACAGGTGCTCCGTTTGTATTTAGATTCCAACTGGAAACTTCCACGCCGCGGTCGGCAGCGACTCTCGTTAGGAACGCCTGCTTTTCTTCCGGAAGCGTGCAGGAAATGATTATCTCGTCGATCGCATTGCTGTCGATCAGCGTGGGCAAATCAGTCAAATCGCCGAGGACTGTGAAGCCGTAAACAATGCGACGGCGTAAATTTCGCGCGTCATCAATCAGCCCGACAACTGTATGGCGATTTCTTCGTATAATCGATGCGTAGCCAAGCTGTCTGAGGAATAGTCCGCATCGCTCGCCAGCGCCGTAGACGAGGACCCTGCGGCCGTTGTCTCCTCGCCTGTTAAGCTTATTGGCGAAGCGGCTTGCCATAACTTCTTTGATGATGCGCGGAATTGACCGCCAGCCGACGACCAAGGAAACAGACACGAACATGTAAGTGACAGCGAGCTTGGTAAGCTGCACCCTGTCGATGGGGCTTAAAATCAATTGCACGCCAAGACTAACAACCACGCTGGACAGAATTGAAAGACCAAGAAAAACGAAGTCTGCCGTTCGTGCACGGCTCCAAACACGGCGGTAGGAATTGCTTAAAACTAGAGCGATAAAAGAGAGGCAGCTCCATTGTGCCACGTGCTCGATCCAGTAACCTTTTAAAGAAAAAGTCTTGGTCTCCTCAAAAACAATAAAAGCAGAAATGTAAAAAGCGACTGCAAGAAGAATGAAATCGACGATAGGGTATAGTATGGCCGCAAGAACTGGTTTGGTCGGGCGCTTAAGTCCCTGAACAAGTGCTCTGCCGCTGTCCCATAGTTCGACATGCGCTAGATGGCGAACTATTACGTAAGTAGCGGAAACAAACGCGAGCAGAAAGATTCCGGCGGCCTGAGAGCTGAACGTCATAATGGCCAAGCCGCAGGCAACAATAACCGCACTAAATGACCACAGGCGCATGGCGACAGCATCTTGCCCGAGTCCCAAGCGCAGCAGCCGATGGTGCAGGTGATCCATGTCGGCTCCCATCACGCTCGCGCTGTTAATCGCGTCTTTGTTGTCGAGTGCAATCTTGCGCACTGACCTCCGCCATATTGCGAGCAGAGTATCTAGCAGAGGAACTCCGGCAGCCAAGGCGCTGATCCCGATTACAGCAAGCGTGGTTCCCTTAGTGCTGGTCGAAACTGCGATTGTAGCAATGGTCAATCCAAGGAACATGCTTCCGCTGTCGCCTAGAAAGATTTTGGCCGGATGAAAGTTGAATCGAAGAACCGCTAAGCATGCGCCGATAAGAGCAACGAGTACTAGTGCGTCGCCAGGCTGCCGCAAAATCAGCATAGCTCCGGCAATGCCAGTTGCACCTACGCAAGCTAGCCCTGCAGCCAGTCCGTCCAGTCCGTCGATTAGGTTAAACGCATTAATCAGCGCCAAGTACCAAAACGTCGTCACTACGTAATCGAGGGCGACTGGCAGTTGAATTCCTAGAACGCGGCCGAACCTAAAGTTCGCGTAGTACAAAAGAGTCGCGACGAGGATCTGCCCCAGCAGCTTAGTAATCGGCCTTAGCTGATGGATGTCATCGACAATGCCAATTAACAGAAGGCCGCTTGAAATTAGTAGGAAATTAAGCCACCAGGTCGAGTCCAACTCTCCAGAAAAAGGCAGCCAATGAGGAAGAAAAACTAACGCGCAGCCAAAATGAAAGCCTGCGAACAGCGCGAGACCGCCAAGTCTCGGAACCGCAGCCTTGTTTAATCTGCGCTCTCCAGGCTGATCAACGGCCCCTACGACATATGCAAGTCGTTTAACAACTGGAACGAGGAGAAAAGCGATACAAAAGGATCCAATAAAGACAACTGGGTATTTTAGTATCGTTTCGAGGGGCATTAGCCGCAATCTTGGTAAAGAATCTTAACGAAACTCTGTGGAGTTGATACAGATCAGTTTTCTATAAATAGCATCGTTTATCAATCAACTCAGTCGAAAATGTTTCGCGAATGAGACAATTTCTGAGCCCGCTGTACGGACTTGCCTGTGTATCTGAGTACTGCCATATTTGCTACTTATAGTTGCGGATTTGTCTCAAGTATTCGTAATGAAATTGTTGCGCAATTTAAGTGTCAGTAAAGCGGGCCTTAACTAAGGGTCTGATAGGAGCAAGTGTGTACAACGGATTGAAC
>JAGRAN010000222.1 GCA_020434585.1 Bdellovibrionales bacterium | reverse complement strand
GTTTTTTGAAACGATCGGACGTCCAGACGCGATTCAGTTTTTGCGCGAAGGCTTCTCAATGCTGCCGGAGCAGCCGTCGTCTGCCGTGCCGGTAATGCTTAACGTGCTAGTTGTGAGTTTGGTTGCATTTACGCTGGCATTCTTTATGACATGCCTGGTTCAAGTAATTGTAAATAGTACCGCGATAATTAAACGCTTCAATCGGAGGCTTCCGGTTCGTGTGCGTGGTCTGCTTGGCCCCCCGATGTTGATACTTCTGCTTGGAGTTCCCATCTTTGGAGGCCTCCTGGTTGTGATTGGCTGCTGGGCTTTGATTCTCAGCCGCTGTGTGCGCAGCTGCCGCTGGCTCGGATTTTCAGCGGGCGCGTTGGCGCTTGCTTGGTGGTTTTGCGTGCCAGTCTTACAGGCTGGCGGAGGTCAGTCGCGCGAGCCGATCAATCGTACTTTGGAAAATGTTCGCAATCAAAGCTACGGTGAGTTCGACGAGACGATAATCATGGCTGGCCTGCAGACCAGGAATGTGGACCCCCTGGTCGCATTTACTCTGGGCCTACAGTATTTGCGCGGCGGTAAGGTCGATATGGCGGAGAAGATCTTTGCCAAGGTTCGCCATGCCCAGGACGTTGCGCGTGCGGAAGTCTTTCGACAAGCTTCGCTGATTAACCTTGGCGTTATCGAATACCAGCGCTCCAATTTGGAAGAAGCGCTGCGTTTATTTAAAGCCGCTGAAACACAGGGAGCAAAAGGCTACGAGTTGTACCACAATATGGCCGTGGTCTACTTGGCTCAGGTGGATACAGTTAAGCATCGCGAATATTACGACAAGGCTCGCGAATATGCGCACGAGCTTGAAGGTTCGGTTGACGAATCTACCGTACTAACGGTCAACGTTCCTTTGTCAGAATATTATTATAGATTTTTGAAGCCAGTCGCCGGACGTTCTCCTGAGCAGGCTGCTAAAGACAAAGCGGCTGAGATGCAATTGTTTGAAAGCCTGATGCTAGGCGGCAGTCCGACAGTGCTGTTTATTTGGGCGCTGGTGCTGATTGGGCTTGGTGCAGTCAATTTCCGCAGCATTGGAGCTTCGAGATACCTCTTGGCTGACGGAGCTCAAAGTCCTTCTTTAGCATGGGCACTCGTTCCGGGTGGATACTTCGGTGCCGGACGGCATCCCGGAACTTGTATCATTGTGCTTGGGATTTTCATGTTAGTAGTGATGCTCGCTATGGGCGAGCCCAATATTCATTACGAGGTGGTTGCGGGGGAGCTTCCGCTTCAAGAAATACTTTTCTTCGTCGCCGCGGGGATCGTGATCCTGCAGGGTGGGCTTTCGCTGATAGTGGCAGCAGCCGCAAATTCAGCCAAGCGCAGAGCACATAAATCGAGAGCATAAGATATGAGTTCTTTGTCCGGAGTCTTGACTACTGAATCGCTAACGCAGGCCTTTCGCAGCCTTTCGCAAAAGCGCCGCTACGGCGTGTTTGAAGTTGCTGGTGACAAGGGGCAGATCGAAGTTCTGTTTCAGGAAGGCCGCATTGTTGGCGCGGTGAAGAGCGAAGAGTCGCCGATGGTGATGATCTGCCGCAAGCTGCTGAAGGGCAAGCGGCTGACGAAAGAGGCTGCTAAAGAAGCTGTCAGTGCTTCAAGCACAGAAGACGAGCTCGAAGCATACTTAGTTCAGGGCGGCCATGTTTCCGCTGAGGATTTCAAACTGGCCAGCCAGTCCTGCCAAATGGATGTGCTTTATTCGCTGCGCCACACTGCCGGCAACGGGTTTTATAACTTTTCATCCAAGATGATTGCTGTCGACCGAGACAAGTCGATTTCAGTGCCTCCCATGCAGTTCTTGTTGGACCTGGTTGAGCTGGACTCTGAAGAAGAGCGCTTTGAGGAGCGCTTTCATAGCTTGGAATCTACAAATGTCGTTGTGCAGGCGTCAGGCAGTTCAGATGACGAGCTGACTTATGAGGAGCACCTTGTCTGGACTTCAATCGAAGTTTCCGACTGTCTCAAAGATATCTCTGATTTAACGCTGCTGAGCGAATACAAACTGCGTGAAGCACTGCTTTCGCTTTTTGATCGAAATCTAATTCAAGTCAAGGAAGAGGAGCAGGGTTCTCTAGCCCGCATGGGCATGTCTACGCAGGTTGACGATGAATCTGCTGCGCCAGTCTGGACTGCAAACGGCAACGGTAAACGCTCCCTTGCAGATTTATACGAAGACGAACTGGACGAGGATGATGACCTTCAGGACGAGGCAGATGGCGAAGATGCTTTGTCTACGATCATCGATAAGGCGGCTAATTTGCTTCAGCCGTCAGCGGACGAAGCAGAATTCGAAGCAGATATCGAGGATGAGCTTGACGATGCAGCCGTGCAAGCTGTTCCAGTACAGCGCGAAGCTAAGGTCGAGCAGCCTCAGCAGCGTCCGCGAGAAGAAACTGATGTAGTGATCGAGATCTCCGACGAGGAACTTGGTGATGGCGGCAGCTGGATGCCCGGGCGATTCGGTGATTTGAACGGTTCCCTCCTTGGAGAGCCGGGAATTCGCAGTGCTGCGGCCGCGGCTGTTGGTGTGGTGCTGATTTTGGTGGCGCTTATGCTTCCTGACCAGATAGATCAATGGTTTAAGGCACTTTCGCTATTTACCTCAGCTAAATAGTGCCGAAAACAAATTAGACTAAGCCGCGATTCAGTATACAGGGTGCCAACCGAGCAGCCGCCGCAGTGGCTTGCAACTTGGATGAAGCACCGAAAGTCCTTGAAGTCGCGTCATATTTTCTGTGGTACTGTGCACAGGAGAGTCGAGAAAATCGGGCACTTCGGTTATAACCCTGAAATGACTTCTCTTTGTGCGTGTCGGGCTCTGCCGGGCTGGGGGCGGGCTGTACGGGACCAAGCATAGTTTTAGGATGAGCTTACGCTACGTAGGAAAATACGAAGTTATTGCCACGCTGGGCCGAGGCTCAATGGGCGTCGTGTACAAGGCCAAAGATCCTGAGATCGGCCGTGTTGTCGCGATCAAAACGCTGCGCTCTGTTTTTATGGGCGATGATACAGCTGGCCAAGAGGCACTAAAGCGTTTTCGCCAAGAGTCGCGTTCTGCCGGAAAGCTGCGTCACCCCAACATCGTTACGATCTTTGAAGCGGGAAGAACTGAAAGCGGCAGCCCGTACATTGCGATGGAGCATATCGACGGCGAACCGCTGGAAGAGGCAATTGCCAATCGCTGCCCAATGCATCCAAAAGAAGCGCTGCATTATCTGGCTCAGGTAGCAAGTGCCATCGACTACGCGCACAGCCAGACTGTCATTCACCGCGACATTAAGCCGAGCAACGTCATTGTAGATAAGTACTACCGTCCGCATCTGCTTGACTTCGGCGTCGCTAAACTTAGCGACACTTCGCTAACTCCTGCTGGAACTGTCGTCGGAACCCCCAGCTACATGTCACCGGAGCAAATTCGAGGCGAAACACTCGACGGTGCGACAGATGTGTTCGCGTTTGCCGTAGTGGCGTTTGAACTTTTTTGCGGAACTCGGCCTTTCCCGGGCAGCGATTTTACCACCGTCGTAAATAACATTATCCACAAAGGTCCGCTGACTTTCGAAGACATCGGGGTTGAGTTGCCTGCGGGGCTGCAGGCGGTACTCCACAAAGCCCTCTCGAAAGACAAAACGGAGCGCTATTCGTCGGCAATGTCTTTCGTTGAAGCATTGGCCGATGTGTTTGATTTGCAAGTTGATGACATGGGACTTGTCGGAGGATTTCGTCCGGATATGCGGAACGAAGCCATGGACGAATTTGAAGTGACCGCTAAAATTACGCCGCCGTCGCTGCCTGAGATCGAAGAAGTCCTTGGTAAGAAGCAAGAAACTAACGGCGCTGATGTTGGTGAGAAGTGGGAACTCGGTTCGGTTGAAGACGAGGCCGCTAAACGCAAGAAATCGGGCTTGCCGAAGCTTTTCGCGTTGATTCTACTGCTTGCTGTTGCGGGCGGTGGGGCGTATTTCGCGATGACGCACGATGGATTTAAAAAAGTAGTGAAGGATTTCAGCGGCGGTTCTCATAGTGACGACGAGGATCTAATCGATCCAGACGAAGACGCGGATGAGACGACGCAGCCTGAGCCCGAGCCAGAACCCGTAGTCGAACCGGTAGTTCGCGATACCGCACCCGCCACTCCACCAAGAGACCCTCGTTTAGCTTTTCTCTCTTTTGAACCAATGGCGTCTGCTGCTCCTACTGGTGGATGGACCAAGAGCGCGATTGAGGCGCTGCCGAACGAACAACTGGCCTCGCTGTTTATTGACGACACCCTCAGCGAAGAGTCGATGCTTTATGTCATCGACGCAGCTGCTGATAAGCGCGGAATTGATTTTACTAGACTCTTGTCATTTATCTCCGCGCACGAGAATTTCCGAATCAGAATCCAGTCCCTCAAGGCCTTGTCGGCGCATCCGCATGTGGATCGGCCAGATGCGATTGCTGCGGTTGCCGCTCGCTTGGATGACACTGATTTTCTCGTTAGGGGATTTGCTGCGAAGATTCTAGGGGGGATTCATACCCGAACAGCTCTAAATGCCCTTGAAGCGCGGCGAAAATTAGAACAAAATGAGAAAGTTATTGCGATATTAGATCGATCGATTGAAGCAGTTGCGAGGGAGGTGCCGCCGGAGCCAATCGAGCAGGGCGGCGACTCTGGTACAGGAGAAGCGCGTTACTCAATGTAAGCGAGGAATTTATGATCAGTAGACTTGGTATTGTAATACGGGCCGCTAAGTTTTTCCCCGTGCTTATGTTTTGTGTCGGGTTGTCCGCTTGTGTGAAGCAGGGAGCGGAGCCGGAGCCTGTCATGAACTCAGGCGATATGTCTCCCGATCACTATATGCATACGGTTAGATATTCGGGTGAGACACTCGGCATCATCGCCGGATGGTACACCGGCAGCAGCCGCAACTGGGAGAGTATAGCTTCTGCAAATCCCGGCTTGCAGCCGGAACGAATCAACATCGGTCAGCAGATCAACATTCCTGCCTCGATTCTCGTGCGCGATCAGCCGCTGTCAGAAGAATACGTGCGCAAGTTTTACAGCGCATCTGGTCAACAAGCTGGCGGAACCGCTTCAATGGATGCGCCTGCTGACGACGATAAACCCGTTGCGGACTCCGGTGATAAGCCGATGGATTCGAGCGGAAAGCAGGACGATCCTTTCGCTGCACTTCTCGGTGACGACGGAAGCTCTGACAACTCCGCTCCGAAAGAAGCAGCCGCTCCGGACAAGAAGTCTGACGACACAGATGCCCTGCTTAAAGAATTGACTTCAGATGAACCGGCAGCCAAGCCAGCGGTAGAACCCCCAAAAGCCGCCGCCGGCGATGACGAGGCGGAGAGAGAACGCCTGCTGGATGAACTTTTGGGTGAATAGGGCCTAACGACGGACTTTTGCTCTGCTGAGTTTTTTAGCGCGCATTAGTACCTGTGCAGCGGTATCGATGGTAGAAAGCACAAGCACAATGACGATGCTCAGCATCGCCCCTGGGTCGATCGTGGCCAATCGCTACGAGGTCGTCGAGCAAATCGGCGCCGGCGGTATGGGGTTGGTGTATAAGGTGATCGACAAGCACCTTAATGACGAAGTCGTTGCGCTTAAACTTCTTCATCCACACCTTGCCCAGGACGAAGAAGTCTTTGCACGCTTTCGAAACGAAGTTCTTGTTGCCCGCTCCTTGTCACATCCCAACATCGTCCGCATTCACGACATGGGCACGGCAGCGCAGGGCTTTTCCTATATCTCAATGGAGTTTGTCGACGGCTACAGCTTGAGCGAGCGCATTACCGGTAAAGTTACCGATAAGGAGGGTAAACCGTTTCCGCCGCTGTTATTCGACGACGCCCTGGGCGTGCTCTATCAAATTCTGAGTGGCGTCTCCTATGCGCATGACAAAGACATCATCCACCGCGACCTAAAACCGGCCAACGTGATGGTAAGCCGCGGGGGAGAAATTAAACTTGCTGACTTCGGTACGGCGCGCATCCTCGGCATAACCCGGGGGCTGACTCAAACTGGCCAAGCAATCGGAACACCAGACTACATGTCGCCCGAGCAGATTCAGGGCAAGACGCTAGACGCTTCGTCAGATATTTACGCACTCGGAATTATTGCTTATGAGTTGGCGGTTGGGCAGAAGCCGTTTAACGCAGATACGTCCGTAGCAATAGCGTATAAGCATTTACATGAGCCGATCCCTCCGTTTGCAAACCCGGCAAAGGGAATCCCTGACTGGTTTGAACAAGTAGTTCGCATTGCTACAGCAAAAGACAAAGCTGATCGCTACGGTTCCGCTTACGAATTTGCCCGAGCGCTGGCTGAGCAGAAGCCCGAGCTTTCTCATCAAGGCACGTTTTTTCTCACCGAACGTACTCAATTCTTTCGCAGTCAGAACGAAAAAAGGTCCGCAAAGAGCACTCAGTCGGCTTCAGCCACCGGAACGGCTCCGGGAGGACTGGCTGTTGATGAAGAAGGATTTATTTTAGGAGATTCAGCCGGCGGTCAGCCCGGCAAGGTCCCTGGTGATAGCTGGACAACAGGCAGCTACGACGAAGTTAAGTCTGAACGCAGTATCGGTTATGCTGCGTCTCATCGGCAGAAGCCTAAGAAGCATGGAACAAGCGCAGGCGTATTGTTTTTAGGAGCTGCTGGTATTCTGTTTGGATTACTCGTTGTCACGATTAGAACTGTTCCGGCGTTCAATGACTATGTCGGGCACACGCTCGGTGAAATGCAGGTCGAATCTGACGTGGATTACAGCACTCTGGCCAAGATTCTAGGAGTGACAATTTCCAGTAAACCCGAGCAGCCTGAACCGGCCAAGGATATCGCGTTAGTTGATCCAACGCGTGCGGCAGAGCGTGAAGCTCTCAGCCAAGAACTGTTAAAAGATCTTGGAATTGATGACGCTGCGCTGCCCGCAAAGCCGGAGGCAAAACCAGCTCCTGAAGCCAAATCGGAACCAAAACCCGAACCGAAGCCGGCGCCTGAAGCCAAACCAGAGCCCAAGCCCGAACCTCAACAAACCGCTAAGGCTGAACCTGCGCCGGAAAAAGCTCCAGCTAAACAGCCTGAAAAAAAGCCGGAGCCGGAAGCTAAGCCAGTCGAAACGGCGAAGCCGACTCCGCCGCCGCCTCCACCCGAACCAGTCAGAGGGCAGGTGGCATTTCGCAGCGGAGGAAAGGTTGAGCACAGCGGTACGTTTTCAGTCGACGCACTAGGCGGAGTCTCCTGGACCGGTCAGATTCAAGGTCTGCCAAAGATGTCCCGCAGCGCGCTTAAGAATGTTGTGGCTCAGGAATTTTATGTAAACGTCTTCTCGCCTGACAGCGCTTCGCTGGTTGCGAAGCTAGATGCACGTCTGCTTGATTCAAATGACGGCGGCAGCGTTAAAGTTGGAGGCGATTTACGCGGACTAAAGCGAGCGGACGTTGCGGTCGGGGACTATCGACTCGATCTCGTTCACAAGGGCGAAGTTCTCGATTCAGTACCCTTAGCACTTTATAAAGCGTCGGTCAGACTAAGCGGTCCACCGCAAGGTTCGGCAGGCGGTAGTGCGATCAAGATTGTCCGAGGGCCTGCAGTTACGGGCACGGACGCTCAGTCGCCGGAGCTCCCAGAGAGCCAACCGCGGCTTCCTCCACAAAGTGAACCTTCTCTCCCTCCTGCAGGATTTGATGCACCGCCCGCGCAGCCCTCTTTGCCGCCGGTGCAGACGTTCGACAACATTCCAGTGAGAAGTGAACCACCGTCTCACACGAATTCGCTTCCCCCGGCCAGAAGAATCGACACGCCGAGCTCATCAGCTGGGACAAACTGGAACCGATCTTCAATCGAACTTGTAAGGGATAACGCCTTAAATCAAGCCAATGCCGATGTGGTAGCGTCCCGAATGCTGGAAATGCAAAACCAGCCGCCGCCACCGCCTCCGGCGGAAGTATTTCGCGGTACAATCGAAATGAAATCTGAAGGCGGTGCCGATCAGCAGCGTGGATTAACACTTTCGCTGCGTTTTACCGACGATACGATCAGCGGTTCTGCGTCGATTGATGGCATGGGCAATTTTAATGCGGACGGCAAGGTTTATCCCCGCGGATTGGAAATTAATATTCGCGGTGAATCGTTCGGTATCAGATTGACTGGAGTCCGCCGAGATAATGTCATGCGCGGGAGATATTATATTCCTGCTCAAAATCAGCGCGGCTCCTGGGAGGCTGTTCAGCGTTAATACTTAGGCTGGCAAGAACACTATGTCCATTGCAGACTTGGAACGAGAGGCAATGCTGCGCAAGCTAGAGTTTGTTCGCAGCGAAGTTTTATATTGTCTCATTCAGCAAAGTAAGTTCGACATGCTTCCGCGCGATGTGCAGGCGCGATCTGCCGCTGCGGACGATCAAACACTGCGCACGATTGGCGTAGGTGTCGACGACTCAAGTCGCGACGTGTACCTGTTTTCCTCTGAGGTGCGGCTCGCGGCAGGCATCAAGGTGCTTCAAACAAAAGTTCCGCGCTTTAGCCGCAAACCGTTTCGCAACGTCAGCTCTGATGCGCTATTAATGCTTGAAGCAGTTAAGAGCTTCGAACCAAAATCGCTGACACTAGATTATGGTCATAAGAGCGAGCTGGCCGTGGAACCTGATAAGGTACGTTCCCTAGTGCGTCTTGCTGAAATCGACCGAATCGCAAATCGCGACTTCTTCTATGTTGTCGAGGACGCGCAGGGATTTGCGGTCACGATGGAACTCTCCGGCAAGACTTACGC
>JAGRAN010000221.1 GCA_020434585.1 Bdellovibrionales bacterium | reverse complement strand
GACTGCTGCGGCCCGCATTCAGCTCGTTATTTGGCAAGCGATCAGCTGCGGAGGAACAGGAGTCCCTCTCTTCATTCGTTGCTTTTGCAGCTAACGAAGGTTAGCGCACCTGAATATTCGGGTTCCATTCCATCCAATCGGACTCCAGCTCCCGCTTGAAATATACCTTGTGAAGCCCTTGCTCGGGATACTCAACTTTGACAAGCATCGCACGGGTTCCTGGTGAATTGGGCGTATCAGGCGTCAAAAACATCACGGCTGGTCTGACTGGCCGAATGACTTTGGCTTCGTCGTCGCCTTCAAAACTCACTGTAACGGCTTCTTTGGGGCCAATCCAAAACACGGAAGAGTCCGTCTGGAACAGCAAATCTACATTTACAGGGATAGCGTTACGGTGCTGTTCATTTGGAATGATGCACAGTTTAGCAAAATCCTGCGTGCCCTCCTGGAAGGCAACATAGGCGAGCAGCATAAGGTTTTCTCCTGGGCGGCGGCACTAAGCAGGCAGCCGCATTCGGCTGGTGCAATTTGCCAAAGCTAGTAAGCTAAATTTACAGGAGATTCTAGTGCAAACTATTTATTCGCACAACCGGGTGCTATTGGGGCTTAGCCATATCTGGCCATGCTTCCTTCATGGCTAGGATGTCGCCCCGAGTTGCACGAATCGGAAGCGACGCAGACTGGCGGCCTCCGTTCTGGTTCTTTACTCGAATCGGAGTAATTTTGTATCGCAGAACATGGTCTTTCGCCACGGCTGGAGCCTGAGACGAGGCTGCTGCCGTCGCTTCGGGTTGGGCGCTCTTCACCGTAGACGGGTAGATTGCTTGAGTTAGCAAAGAAATAAAGCCGACTAGGAAAAACGTTACGGCGAAGGCCATAAATCGAGCTTTTTTGATTCGCTCGCTGTAAATAGGGCCCAACTCAAGCGCTTCCTCTTTCCAGGTTTTCTTCGCGTCAGTCTTTACGATCTTGTGTTCCGGCTCCTCCCAAGAAGTCAGCTTGCGTCGAACGTCAGTTTTAGGACGTTCATACGGCCGACGCGTTGGGTTGGTGTCTTCGAAAATTATTTTGTTTATTGCAGCGTTTGATTTTGACATCTTTCCACTTCGGGAGCGCCTTTCGCGCAAAAACCGAATTCCTACTCTAGTATTCCCCGCACACTTTCTCTTACCTTTCAGGCTCTAATCTAGAGTCGACCGCAGCTTGCTTCAGTTTTGACTGGATTTTTATCGCTAAAGACTAAAAATGCTGTCTATTCAGCAGGTTGAGCGTTCTGGCTTAAGTGGAAACTCATCGCATCGGGCAAGCTGCTGGGGGCTTCGATAAATTCAATACCATCTAGTTGGGCCTCACCGCAGGCCATTACTAGGCGCTGAGGGTCCACGCTGCGGCCCGAAACGGAGACTTGCTCGTGGTACTTCCCAACTCTGCACTCGGGAAAGCAGTTCCGACACAGCTGCAATAATCGCGGAAGGTCTGAGAGAGAGTTCGTGCTGAAGCGGTAAGTACTGGGACAAAGTGTACGACAAACGTTCTCAACGTTTCCGGAAGTAAAAACCTTGCCGTCGTGAAGCA
>JAGRAN010000220.1 GCA_020434585.1 Bdellovibrionales bacterium | reverse complement strand
CCTGCCAGCTCCTTGGCGGCAGATTCGAGCATAGATTTCGCTCGTTTGACGGCAGCGGAGTCATTGCCTTTCTTTTTCCCGGCCGGCTTCGCCCCCTGCGCTCCCCCGCACACCTCAATCAACTCACCAATGGTCTCGAGGTTTACCTCATCCGAGCGGCGAAACTCTTTAAGCGCTGACTTTAAGTTAAAAACCGTCCAGTCCTCACCCTCAAATTCAACCTGAACTCCAGACCCGCCTTCAGGGAGCATGTCTTCATTGGCTCGAACCCAGTTTGTCATTGCGTCACAAGCTTCATTTTCGGGGTGTCCGGTATGGCCTCGCACATGATCCGCCGTAACTTTAATTCCCGAGGACAGCTCGCTGTACGCCTGCCATAGCCCTTGATTTTTTACCGGCTTTTTTGCAGCAGTCTGCCAGCCATTGCGCTTCCAATTATTGATATACTGAGTTGCGCTTTTAAGAACGTATTCACTGTCACAAACCCAGCGGATCGAACCACTAAAATTCTTGTCCTGAGAGCGGATGTAGGCAAAGCCCAGCAGTCCGGCAAAAATTTCAGCTTCGTTGTTAGTAGCCCCGCCGAGATTCACAGCTAAATAGAGTCTCCGACCTGTATCTTCCTCTTCCAAGATACAGGCCCCTGCTCCGCTCACACGCAGCTCTGCACCACCGTCGCTATATAGAATAAAATTCTGCGCCATGAACCGAGTCGTTATGTTTTGAGGCTAGCCTGCGATGTATTCCGCCAAGCGTGCGAGGAAAGTTTCGTCATTTAGGAGTAGATTTCCAACGTCCTGAGCGACACGCTCGGGCTTGCCTCCTTCGATGCCCTCTCTAAGCGCGTCATTGATTAATTGCTGATAGCCTCGGCCTTGTACCGCGGCGAGTTCCTTGAAGTGCTCGATAATATCGTCATCCAAGTTAATTGTGATTTTGACTCGGGTGTGGCGACCGGGAGATTTGGCCGCTGAAGAGCCGGCACCTGGGATCTCCTGCTCCTTGCCAAACAACGCCCTGCGGGCAGCACGATCAAAATTTAAGACTTTTTCCATGTACTTTAGCGGCTCCATATTTGGTAAGGCTGGTTGCCATACCGCCAATATTGCGCACCGGGAGCAATCACGCACGGGAAATTTTAGGTCAGGACCAGGTCGAATCGAGTCCGCCGCTCACGAGCGGTTCACCCGGCCCCGAGAACGAATAGTAGAAAATGGAAAACGGGCGATTGACGTCATCCTTACGCTGCATGCGGAAGTTAAGCACAATCTTCATTGGCCCGTCATAAGGACTCAGGTTGTCGAGTGGAAGAATTACACCCTCACTATCAAAGACTACAATCGTTGAGGGGCCGATAAACTCACGCGTATCTTCCCCACCCGATGCCGAGCTCAAGAACGACGCTACCGGATCTTTTTCCTGCTCTGTGCTGGGCAAGGGAACTTCAGAGGCTCCTGGGACTTCCGATTTTTTAGAGTCGAATTCCAGTCGGAGCCTTTCCGGCGTAAACCATCGATACTGCTCATTGGGATCGACCAATCTTAACGTAACTACCAGCTCATCATCTTGCTGTTCGACCTTGAGCAGCTCTGTGGTTACCTGAGGGGGCAAGTTGGTTCTTTCGATTGTTTCCTGGACAACAATCCACGTCGATGCAGCGCAAAGGAATAAGACTGCAAATTGCGGACCGAGGCGGCCTTCGTATTTACGGTTTGACGGCACTTTCGGCGCACATGCCGCGCGCAAATCTGGATAAGACTCAATGCCAATTTCCGCCCTGGCGTCAGGCGGAATAATTGAGATAAATGCCCCAGCCCAAACACCCTTAACTAATGCACCGAGAAGCGACGTCAAAACCACCTTGACGCCTTGCGACGCATATCCAAGCGAGGCATCGCCAAACAAATCGACCAGCGCCATTGGGAGAACAAAGGAAGCCAAGAATAGCAATGCGAGTTGAAATGATGAGAAAAAACTCGGACCCGCAACACGCCAAGATCGCACCAGGCCCAAATCCCAAATCGGCCGATCGGTAAAAAATGGAAGCGGCTTGGGACCGCTCGCCGCTCCGGGCTCGAGGTCGTTAGGCAGTTCGTCCTGATCTTTTTTCTTAGTGCGTTTGGCATAGGACTCACCAACACAAAATGCCGGCGCCCAAATCAAAAATCCAATGAACACTAAACCGGGGACAATAAATGCGCGAAGCCCAAGTGTGATGAAAAAGAAAGTTACCAGGTAACTAATCAATACTTTTGGCAACAGCACAAACGCACGAAAGCCTAGGCTCCAAAGCGAACCTGTTCGACCCTTGATTGATTCGACTACCAGCATCACCGCTGCAATTAACAGCCAGACATTCGCTACAGACGTCATTACGAACATCAGCATCGCCTCTTGGCGCAGTAGGCGGTGGTTGTACATTACGTAGCTGGCAGTCAGCTCCAGACAGGTCGGCAGCAGGGCCAACGCCATCAAAGACCATTTATGAGCCAGGGCGAAACCGAGGCCCCAATCTAACGGCATTAGAAGTGTTTTCGCCGCGCCATTGAGCTTTTCTTCGTTCAATGAAACAATCCCTTGCTGAATTTTGCGCCAGTAGCAGAGCGACACCTAAGACGATGCCCCCGCTTACAGCTTACAGTGAACTGCAAGACTTCCGCCGTGAACAAATGGGCGGACTCGGCTTGCGCGTATTTACGACCTTTCGCGCGAATTTTGAGCCCGGCCTGCCTCTCCCGGCGATCCTGCACCTTGATTATCATGTCGAACGTTTGCTTGCCAGCGTTCGCTCGCTCGGCATCCTCCCAGAAATTCCCGCAGTTGCCGACTTCGAACGGCGGCTCCGGAGCGCAATCAGTAGTCTCTATAGGCATAGATCGCTTCCAGACGAGCTTAGCGTCAGAGTTGTCGCGTCAGAAGAAGGATTTTCCCTGTGCGCCTCCCCATTTCAGACGCTGTGGCCAGTTGGCTCTACAATCAAACTGCGAAGCTTTCAACTGCAGCGAGCCCTACCTGAGCATAAAACTACCAGCGCTGCGGTAAGCGTGTTAGCTCATCGTGATGCGGCTGCTGCCGGTGCCGACGAAGCGCTCTTGATCAGCGATGAGGGTTTAGTGCGCGAAGGTGCTTGGTCGAACATTTTCTGGTTCGACCGCAGCGGCGCTCTGTTCACCTCAAAAAGCAGCGTGCTCCCCGGCGTCACCAGACGCATCCTCCAGCAGTTAGTCGATTGCCACGCAGTTGATTTGGCTTACGATGAATTCCTCACAACTGCTGCGGAGATTTTTATTACTCAGAGCACAACCGGCCTAACGCCGGTTATGCAGGTTGACGATAGAAGTTTCGCGACGGGTGAAAACTTTCAGCGCATCTCACAGATATTCACGAACTACCAACGCGACAAGTTGCAATGAACACTGCTGGTGTAAAAAACCTTGAACGCTTAGTCGCCGCCGAGCCGCCGCTCTTCATGGGAATCCTCAATACGACCCCAGACTCGTTCAGTGACGGCGGAGAGTTTACCGAGCCTGAAGCGGCTGCCGCGCACGCTGAAACCCTGATGCGAGCAGGAGCGGCGATAATCGACATTGGCGGTGAATCGACTGGCCCTGGCAGCAGTGCGGTAAACGCAGAGGAGGAGTGGCGTAGAGTTGAAGGGGCGGTCGCAGCCATTTCGAACCGCTGTATTTTATCCATAGATACATTCAAATCGGACGTAGCTGAGCGCGCACTCAAACTGGGTGCCGCCGTAGTAAATGATGTCTCTGCGCTTAGATACGATCCGCGCATGGGACAGGTCGCAGCCGAGCACAATGCTTACGTAGTGCTGATGCACTCAAAAGAATTGGACGACTCTCCTCACGCCAGTCAATTGGAGCGTGCTTTCTCTGACGTGATCAACGACACCACAGAATTCCTCGAACGCGCGGTCGAGCGGGCGGTCAGCGCCGGCATCGAGCGAAACAAGATTATTATCGACCCGGGAATGGGAAAGTTTGTCAGCGCAGATCCGGAGATTTCTTGGGAGATCGTCGCGCGGCTTGATGAACTTAAGCGCAGCCTTCCGTTTCCCATTCTACTTAGTGCGTCAAGAAAGGGTTTTCTGGGAGGAGCTGTCTCGCAGCGCGACCCGATTTCACAGCTGCTGCACTTAGCTGCAATTGCGAAGGGAGCTAAAATTATTCGGACTCACAACGTCGCAATGCTGTCTGAGTTCTTCGGTGCGTGGAAACGCCTTAAAATGGTTTGATCGACCGCTGCGAGCATTTCCTCGACCTTTTGACCTGTGACGGGGTGCGTCCAGTTTGGACAGAGATCTGCCAACGGCCGTAGAACAAAATCACGTTGATGCAGCCGCGGGTGCGGAAGAACTAAGCCGTCATCGACCAACACAAGCTCTCCAAACGCGAGCAAATCCAAATCAATTGGCCGAGCAGACCACGGCAGAATGTCATCCCCTCGCTTGCGGCCAAGCTCAGTTTCGATGGAGAGCAGCG
>JAGRAN010000219.1 GCA_020434585.1 Bdellovibrionales bacterium | reverse complement strand
TAATGGCGTCTGCCGAGATCATTCTGCTGTAATCCCCCTCATTTAGATGGTCGGAAGGGCCGGCGGGGTGTGTGTATGGATGCGACAGTAGCCACAATTTTCGAATTTCGCAGAATAACAGACTATATATCTGAGCCAATCCTAATTTTTTTCAGATTAAAATACTCTGCTCAACCAGACAGCTCGTGCAGCTTCATTTGATTTGTATACGCAATGATTACGCAGCTTGTTGATTTCTTTTGAGTTGAAGTTAGCTTGCTTTAAGCAGGTAAGTCGCCGGGAACGCAACGTTCTGTACTGTTTTTGCCTTGACACTCGACCGTAATGCTTCTACTTCACACTTAGGTAACTAGCGGCGTCAGGAAGCTAAATCTTAGTTTACGTGGATTGTGTTGTTGCCGCGTGAACTCATATAATCAGTTAAAGCGAGCTGTTTAGCTAGTCGTTACACCTAGTGTAGTGCATGGGCTTGGCGCTGTTTGGCGTCGTGCGCAGAGATAAACTGATAACCAAGGGTTTCTCTACAATGAAGGGCATCAGATTTACATTATCAGCAATAGTACTCTCTTTTGGACTGAGTATGCCTGCGCAGGCGCAGGATCTTCTTCCGGAAGACAACGGAATTTTTACTTACCACCAATCTCCGGAGTGGCGTGAAAGCGAGTCGCATCCGCTGCGGATCACAGCTTACGTTCTTCATCCGGTAGGCTGGGTTTTCCGTGAAGCCATTTTCCGTCCGTGGAGTGCTCTGGTTTCGAGCACTAAATTTACAAGAAGCTTTTTTGGCTACCGCTATGCGTTGGATTATCGCGAGCCGGATTGTTTCGGTGTCAAAGATTACGACTGTCATAAGCTTCCCCCGATGACGCAAATCGGCGGATACGCTGAGCCGTCAGATGGCATGGAAGGTGGAGAGGGAGACGCTGTCATGAACAGCGGAGCTGGCGAGCGTCAGGTATTCTTCCCAGATGTTAACTTCGAATTCGACCGTGCCAAGCTTACAGACCTCGGAAAAGGCCGCGTGCGCCAAATTAGCCAGCTGCTGGCTTCGGTTCCGAGCCTGAACATTGTGGTCGAAGGTCATACTGACTACATGGGCACTGACGAATACAACAATTCATTGGGCGAAAGACGCGCTTCCGCTGTGATGAGTGAACTGCAGGAGCTCGGCATTGACCCTGCTCGCATGTCCACTGTTAGCTACGGTGAAAGCCGACCGATTTTCGCTGAAGAAGAAGATTGGGCGCGTGCTGTAAACCGACGTGTTCAGTTCTCTGTTCAGGGCGCCTCCTAGTCGCCTCACAGAAAATTTAGCCCTTCGAAAAGCCCCGCCTTCGAGCGGGGCTTTTTTTTGCCCGCTCTGCGGAGCGCGACGCTAACGGACAGAAGCTGGCACAAAAAAAAGCAGCCCGCGGTTGCGGGCTGCTGACTTGTTGGTAGCGAGAAATTCCGCGCGGTTTACGCAGCGGCGGCAGATCTGTCTCTGCGAAACTCCAGCGACTCGACCGACAGTGCCTGTAGTTGGCGCGCCAGTAGTCCGAGATCGAAACTCCAAAACAAAGATGGAGATTGGTTTTCCGCGAGAAAATTTTCCAAAGGAATGTTTGAGGCGTCCTGATTCGGGAACAGCAGGATGATTGAATCACCATAGCCGTGCAGCCGAGTGTTGGGACCGAGCGCGAAAATACGCTCTAAATTGTCGTGTATTAACGGTGGTAGCGTCTCGATATTCTTGAGGGGTATTCCTTCCTCTTTTAATGCGAGAACGCAGGCGATTGGCAAAATGTCCATTAGTCGGTAGCAGCGACGTCCTCTACGGTAAGTGCTGCCAAGCGGCTTAGCCACTCCACACTGGTTGTAGTAAGTGAACTGCGACAAAACCAATCGACGGTGCGGAAACAGCTTCTGGAGTAGCTTGCGCACCTCCGAAGCGCTGTATTCTTGCTGAGCTTGGTCCACGATATCCTCCCTGACGATTCAGAATCAAAAAATCAAAATCTTCAGTGATTAGCCTGTCATATCCCCACCCAAGGTACAAGCCATTTTTTCATCCGAGAAAAAGTTTCTACCTTGTCCGCTGCCTCCCTCAGGCCGTAAGCTGTTTGCAGTTCCAAGAGAGTGAAGGCCGTGGAAGATTTAATTTCTGCATCAGATGGCGCGAGTTTGGTCGGTATTTCCGAAGAAACTCTCCTTGAGTACTCCACCAAAGGATTTCTCAAGACCAGTGAAATTGATGGGCAGCTGCGGTTTTCTGCGGCAGAGCTTGAAGTTTTGTTTGGGGTGAGTGATCCGAAGTCCGGTTCTAAGCGTTCAGAGAGCTTAAGTAAGGACAACTCAACTCTACGCGGACAAATCGAAGTGCTAAGTGTCGAAGACTCGGCTGACCGGAGTCCTGAGCAACGCATGATTAAGCTTGAGGCTGACAATCAGCGGCTGCTCGACGAGAATCTGCACCTGAAGGAAGAGCGTGCGTGGCTGCGTGAGCGCTTGGAGAAGCTTGAAACGCGCAGCGAGCGTGATCAAATGCTAATGCTGTCAGAGTTAGAAACCATACGCGGCCTCGCCCGAGAGAGCCGCAAAAGCAGCGGCGGGTTTCTATCTAGGCTGCCGTGGTTTGGCCGCGGCGAGAAACAATCCTGATAGAGCAAAGTCTGACTAGCTGTCGGCGGCGACCAATTCCTTTTCAGCTAATACCTTCTTGAGCGCTCGTGCGGCTGCCTTCGTGCCGTTGTTGTTGGGGTGCATGCCGTCAGTGGTGAAGGTAGTTTTTGTTCCGCCACTTGTCAGGGCAGGATCTTCGCTTTTCATCGCTTCGACTTCCTGTTGTATGGCAGCGTCGAGCCTGACAACCGGAATGTCGAACTTTTCTGCCAGCGCCTCAATCTTTAATTTCTGAGGCTCTGCTTGGTCCATCAAGTAATCTGGATAATTCGGACCGGTATCGGTGAATTGGGGCCACGCAGCGAGCAGAAGTTTGAATCCATTTTCCCTGCGAAGCTTAGCCAGCAGGCGCAGACCTGCAAGGACGTTGTTTTCGCCGATCGCTTGGTAGTTCCATTCTTGCTGGTAGTTCGGATCAAGCTCGGACCTAAAGTGAAACCAATCAAACTTTAAGGCAAGCCAGCGAAAAAGATCGGAAGAAGTGAACAGTGCGTTAATTCCAGGGGGTCGGTTAAAGCTGTAAGCCCAAATGTTTCCGCTTTTGTCGTGGAAGTCGTTTTCGGTGAACAAAACAACGACCACATCGGGCGAAAACTGAATGCCCTTAACCCGCAGTAATTCAGCTTCCTGAAGAGTATTGTAGCCGGCCAAACCGAAGTTGAGGACTTCTACTCCGCTGCTGTACATCAGTTCAAGCTGCCGTGAGATGGTGTAGCTGATGTCAGTTAACGCAATGCCGAGCACGACGGAGTCGCCAAGTAAAATAACCCGCTGTGTTCCAGGAGGTTTGGCAATTTCTCGGTCGACGTCCCTCAGGCCGTGTTGATTGATTCGCTCAAAGCTTTCCCAATGGTCAGGGCGGATATCTCGGTAATTGTTCTTGAGTTCATAGCCCAGAATCGGGTTGTCCGAGATCTTATAGGAAGTTTTCTCACGTCCCGGCTGAATCTGATAAATTGTCGGTGCAAGATTTTGCCAGCGGGCGATGCCTTCAGCGATTAAGAGAGTGAAGCAAATAGAGCCAATCAGCAGCAGCAGCTCGCTTCGACCGAATCCGCCGGAGCTCCTGCGAGTATACGCACAGTGGTTCATCGTAACTCTTGATATGAAAGCGGTAACTGCCGGAAGTATACGCACAATATCCAGGAGTTGTCAGCAGCGGCTTGTGTTAGGTGTTTCGCGGAACTTCGCGAATTTCCATCAGGTTTGTAGTTCCTGATTTTTTTGCACGCAAGCCTGCGGTGACGACTATTCTTGACCCGGGCTTGACGCCGTATTTCTCTCGAATAGTGGTCAAGGCAGAAACGATTTCGCTTTCGGCCATCGTATCTTCCTTAATACTGAACAGCACCGGCTGCACTCCCCAGTACAGCGCCATGCGCCCCAAAGTTTTCGGCTCCGAGGTGGCTCCGAACAGAACCTGTCTTGGGCGGTACTTCGCCACTAGTCTCGCGGTATAACCGGAGTTTGTGCAGGCTACAATCGCCGTAGAGTCAATCTTGCTCGCCGCACCGCAGGCAGCAAAACATGTCGCATCAGCAACTGAGTCACGATCCGAGCCCTTAATTTTTGAGGAGCGCTCTTCGAATTGGAACTCCTGTTCACTGTTAAGCAGAATCTTGTGTAGATATTTGACGGCTTCGATCGGATGTTTGCCGATAGCAGTTTCTTCGGAGAGCATTACCGCGTCGGTTCCGTCCAGTACGGCGGTGCAAACGTCACTTACCTCCGCACGAGTTGGTCTAACTTCCGATACCATCGACTGCAGCATTTGTGTTGCAGTTATAACTGGAGTTCCGACGAAATTCGCCTGATCGATAATAAACTTCTGTGCAATAGGTACCCGCTCAAGCGGCAGCTCTAATCCGAGGTCGCCTCTGGCCACCATGACTGCGTTCGCGACGCCGACAATTTCAGTTAGATTGTCTAAGGCCTGCGAGCGTTCGATCTTAGCGATAATCGGAATTTTCGCGCCCTGAGCAGCGATGTGTTCTCGCAGGGAGTTTACGTCTGCGGCTGAACTTACAAACGAAAGCGCTATGTAGTCGACCTCGTGCTTAACTCCCCAAATTGCGTCTTCAAGATCTTTCTCGGTTAAGCAGGGCAGGTCCAGTCTGGAATCGGGTAGGGCAATTCCCGAACGGCCGCGCAAGGGTCCGCCGCTGACTATGTCGCAAATAACTCGGTCGGTTTCTACCTTTGTTGCGTGCAACTCTACACGTCCGTCTGCTAACAATGCCTTCTGGCCTTTGCGCATGACTTTTGCTGGATCGAACGCATCAACAATCAGTTCGCTACTCGAGGAAAATTCCTTCTTATTTCCGTGGCGAAGAATTATCTGAGAGCCGTCGTGAAGAGTGGTTTCACCGCCTTCGATCACAGTGATTCGAACCTTTGGTCCGCAAAGGTCCTGAAGGATTGCCACGGTAACTCCGGCAAGCGCTGCCTGCTCACGAATTGTTTTGAGCGTTTCGGAGTGCTCTTCGTGTGTTCCATGCGAAAAGTTCAAGCGAAATACGTTTGCGCCGGCGGCAATAATAGCAGCAACTTTCTCGGCAGAGCGGGAGGCCGGTCCGATTGTAGCGACGATCTTAGTTTTGCGTTTTGAAATTCCGATCACTGTTCCTCCGCATTGGGTGAAAAGGGGTCGCTGGAGATGAAGGTCGCCTTGTCCGCGTTTTCCAAGGCACCGATAATCTGCTCCGGCGTGGCTGCTCCGCTCGAAAGCAGCATTTCAAGTTCTCCCGCAAGAGTTGTCAGCTGCAGTGCGGGTGAGTCTGTTGAAAAAGTGTAAGCTATTTCAAATTCGTCGAGGGTGCGCAAAAACCGTCCATACTCTTCGATCGACGCAATTGCTCCGGTGAGCAAGTTCGAGTGCACACACAGTTCGCAAACGATTTTTTCCTGCGCAAGCAGTTCGAGGCCGCGGGCATCTTTGTTTTCCCAATATGCTTTAGCGGCCACGACCGGGTGGGCTACGCGATTTGGCTCGAGGGCTTTGATTGTCTTGATAAAGGTGTCAATTGAGACATGCGGAGTTTCACCCACGTGAACAGTCTTTCCGATGCCCGCGCCCGCGCGCTTGTAGAGGGCGGCCATGCGCTCCAAGTTCTGCTGTTTATCCAGCGGCAACTCTGATTCCGGTCCGGCAATATCAACACCGATTATTTTATTCGGATAAGACTTCTTCCAGTGACAAACCTTGTCGGCCAGAGTTTCGTTGACTTCCCAAGAAAGGTCGCGTCCGAAGCAGATAATCAAGCCCGTGGAAATTCCGTTCTTGTATGCGATCTCACTATTCGTCGCTGCTTCACACGCAGCGCGAATGATTCGATCGACATCAAACAAACCTTGGACGCCGTGCTTCGAGAGCAGCAGGCCGGTCCGCTTCATTGGATTGAAGCGAATTTCCAGCTGTGTAATTGCAAAAATTGGGTCGGGGTCTCCGCCTTCGCCGCCAGGGCCTAACCTGCGCATGCCGCCGGTTCGGTAAGCGCCGTTGATTGCGATCATAATCGCTTCAGCGACGGCGCGTGGGCCGGCTTGGATCAGCTCGACAATATCAAATACTTCTAGGTATCGGTCGAGGTCGCCGGTGTTGGATGTGCTGCGATGCAGCAGATTGATAAAATCTTCGTAGGAGCCGGCTACGCCGCGAATTCCCCGCTCGATGCCCATTTCCCACAAGCGGTAGATTGGAACAGAGCCGCCCAAATGTACGTGGAGTTCCGTTAACTCACGTCTAGAGGAGCCTTCAGGAATAATTTCCCGCAGAGGGCTTCCTTTTCCTGTGCTAATTCGTTTTGGCATTCGCGGCGCACCTTGTTACTACTTTGATGACTTCTGTTCTGCGTCCGTTGGAGCTTCAGTTTCCTGCGTTATTTCACCGGAGGAATCCGCATTTGCATCCTGATTGCTTTCTTCTTCATCCTCGTTTTGCATTAGTTTCGCACGGAACGGCGAGGAGTAAAACAAGCGGTAAGCCTTCCCGCCAAGAAATTTTGCCGAGTTTTCCGGAAGCACAGGCTCGCCAGGAGCGCCGTTAGCGATACTCCAATTACCTTTGATTGTAGAACCGTCAGCGCTCAACGAGCCTTCAATTAAAATTGGAGCGACTATGCGGCGACCCCGTCCGGCATGATCGCGCATGTAGGCGCGGCCCTTGGTGCGTAGAGAGAACTTCTCAATCGAATATTTACTCTTAGAAGGGTCGGTAGTGTCAAAAGTTTCGTAATGCTCAAGCCGTTTGATTTCAAAGCGATTAAGCCAAACTGGCTGATCCTTGCCAGCCACCAATTCTTTCGGAGTGAGTTTCGGTGGGGGAGGTGTGGTTATGTCCAACACTAGATCGACAAGATCTTCCTTAACGGAAGTAATCTGTATGTCTGTCTTTACCCCAGCCTCGTCCAGGGTCCCGACAAATACCTTACGATGTTTTGACGATAAAGCGCCGTGAGTCGGTTTCTTTACGACCAATATGGCTTTTTGCTCATTGAGTAGACGTGTTGCGGTTTCGCCTGAAATATTGATTGCAGGAGTAGTGTCCGGTCCGCCGCCCATCGTGAATCCGATCAGCGCAGCTCCAACTACCAGCGCGCAGCCGATAACCCAAATAATAGGACGCGAAAACAGCGGAGTGTAGAACTCTTCTTCGAACTCTTCGTCATCAAAATCAAGGTCGTCTTCGATTTCAACTGCGTCATCTTCATCGGCGCCTTCCTCAAGTCGCTCGACGGTGTGGGAGGCCGCAGCCGGCTGATGGGTAGTCTGCGAACTGACTTCCGGGCTGGGCTCGACGCTGGTCTCAGCATTGTCGTCTATGTCGTTAAACAATGAATCTAGTTCGTCGTCGCTAAGAATCTTTCTGGTCGAACTTGCAGGGGTATCTGCAGTCTCAAGAGCCTGAGCTACCAAATCGTTGTTTGAATCGTTTGGGTCGTCGGCAACTTCAACGACTTCTTCGGCTGCAAGGCTTGAAGTGTCGTTTTCTGAAAAAGAAATGGCGCTGTCGGATGTGGAAGCGGTCTTAGTGGCTTTAGCTGTTTGCTTCGGTTCAGTTTTGGCCTGTCTCGCCTCAGCTGCGGCATCAAACGACAAATCAAGGTCAGATGGGACTGGGAGCCGCTTTGAATCGGTAATTGATTCGTCCTTACCTTTTGCCTTTGAAAGATCTTTAGACTCCTCGTCAAATGCGAGGTCGAGAGAGCCCCAGTCTTCTGCGGGTTGTGCTTCTGGCGCAGTGGGCGGGAGGTGTTCTTCTGCTAAATCGAGGTCAGCATCATCCGCTGAGTTGTCAGGCTCGGATTGGT
>JAGRAN010000218.1 GCA_020434585.1 Bdellovibrionales bacterium | reverse complement strand
CACGTCGGGAGGGAAATTGGATCTCCGGACTCTCGACGAAGGCACTCAGTGTATCTCCAACTGCATCTTTAAGCAGCTCGCTGAGAATTGGCGCGCGAGCAGACTGTTTGGTTAGCTTGCGTTTGCGATCAAAGCTGCTGGATGCGGATGCTGCTAGCTTTCCGCTGTGAGATAGATGATAGGTGGTGTAAGTGATGCTTGCATCTGCCGAGGCGATTCTGACGAGAAAGCCGTCGTATGCCGTTGCGCTTAGCGAATTTATATCGATGCCGACAATATGGTGTGGTTCGAAGATCTGCACCATTGCCGCGACTGCTTCGGGTCCGGCAGTAAGAACATCATGTCCCTCAAGCTGAAGCTGTTCGAGAACGGTTTCAAAAACGAAATCCTCCGCACCTTGTTCTAGGTAAAGTCTAGTAGCTGGAATGAAGCCCAGGACGTACTGATGACCTAAACTTTGATGCTTTGCAGCCGAGTGAGTGGGGCGCAGGACTAGGATCCTCGAACGCTCTCCGCTTGGCTCTTCAGTGGATGGCCTGCCGCGGCCCTCCAGCTGATGTGCGCTAATTAAGGGGGCATAGTTCTCAACTAAGCCCATCTTGAAGCAGCCGCTGAGGCATGTGACAGCTAAGCAGCAAAGCAGCAGGCGGCAATTAATGTTGGCCCGTATGGGTAACATGCTGTAATTAATACGCATTATTCAAGGATTAGCGGAAAGATTCTCGAGCTATAGTTCGCAGGTATTTTGCACGATTCAATAATTCCATACAGTTATCATTTATATCCGTTCGCTGCATAACAAAAACGAGGGTGTTTTTTTAAGCGGCTGGAATGCGGGAGCAGCGCCTTTTAACACAGTGTTTCACTAAATGACTGAGCAAGTCGCGCACATCAGAAACGTTTCTTTGGAGAGCCTTCGCAGCTGCGAAGACGCGTCCGAATGGAGCGGTCTCGTCGTTTCCGGCGCGTACCAGGACGCACTGCAGCAGATCGAAACAGAGCTGCACGCGGATGGCGCACATTTTACGGCAAGGCTCTGGTGGGTTTTGTGTCAGCTCGAGCTCAAATCTTTGCCGGCGATGGCGTTAACAACTCCGCTCGAAGAAATATTCGACAAAGTCGAGCAGGAAAATAAGTTGCGCCCTGCAGGATGTGAAGCCTTTCTGCGCGTTGCGGAGCTTCTTGCAAAGCGCGGACAGCTCCGTCTTGCTGTAATTATGGCTAAGCGTGCCTACCAACTGAGTCGTTTGGCTGAGAAATACACTGCAAAGGATCGAAATGTCGTAGCCGATGCCTGCCGGCAAATAGTTCAGCAAGAACTTGACCGAGCATCGGCCAAGCTTGAGAAGACTGAATACCTTGACAGCCTTCGCGCGGAGCTGGACGGCATCGAAGACGAGGATGAGGACGAAGCGGCGCACATATCAAACGCTGAGCCGAAGTCTGCTCTAGGCAGCCGCAAGAAAAACAAAGCAGTTTTTAACAGTAAATCCATTTTGGAAGAAACTTTTGCGCCCGAATCGCCTGCGCCCGCGTCTCAGGAAAAAAGTGTTGTAGGCGAATCGGCCTCGGTAATCGCGGACGCGGTCACTGCATCGGAACGTAGAAGAGGCGGGGCGCTTAAGGCCTTATTGATTGGCGGAGCGGCCTGTTTACTTCTGGCGCTTGCGCTAAACTTTCAGAAAATATTCAGTCTTGGGGTCAAACTTGGCGATGTTGAACTCGCGATGGCTTCACCTGTGACGGGAGGGGCAATTCCGGTACTTCCAGTCCCGCGTAAACTCGGCACCAGCGCCATCGACACTTCGGAGCTTGAATCCGTGCAGTCGCGCTTAAACCAATTGGCAATTGGAAATTCGCGTTCCGATCGGGAAGATGGTGCAGCTCCTGCGCCGACAATAGAAGATGTGGCGAACGATCCGAGCGTGGATCAAGCAGCTATGCAGGTTCCCCAGCAGGTCGACATTGCTACGCTGGAGCCTGAGCGAAAGGAACAGCCGCAGAAAGTAGATCCCAAAAAGGTTCCGCTGATAAACCCCGCGGACTTGAACGTCGCTAAGATTGAAGATCTGGGTCGAAGTCCCGGCGGTGCCAGGGTAGAGCGGGGTAGAGATGGGCGGATGTATGGACCTCCGCCGGCGTCTGCGCGAGGCCTCGACGGTGCCCCTGTACAGGGAGTCGAAGTCCAACAGTTCAACAAACCTGCGCTCTACCGCACAGTAACCGCGACCGCGGTGCTTGAGGCACCCTCAGTGCTAGCCGCTTCTGTCGAGCGGCTTGAAGCAAACGCCAAAATACAGGTGGTTTCACAGATGGGCCAGTGGCTTGAGCTGCGCTCTACAGCAGGCCGCCGCGGGTATATCTTTGCTCAGGATGCAGTCAAAATCGAATAGCAGCGCAGCGAAAATTAAATCGCGCTACGCTTCAGCAACTTCGTCGTCGTCTTGAATTAAGCCGAACATAGGCTCGAATCTCGAAAATGCGCTGGGTGCCACTTTGGCGCCGAAGTAGAAAAATAATCCGCTCATCGCATAGCCATTAAGAATGATCAGCAAAACTATTTTGTGCTGATACCAAACGAGCGCCACTGCTGCAGCAAGGACTGCGATATTCAGTCGCGGATTGCCGTCCGTGAACTTGAGATGCTTCACACTGAAAAATGGCAGAGTTGAGACCATCAGTCCGGCAACAACAGCGGTGTAGAGGAGCATGAGATAGACGACACCAGCTGTGCCGAGCTGTTCAGGCATCATATAAATTATGGAACAAATTGCGCCGGCAGCGGCGGGTATTGGCAGTCCAACAAAATGCCGTCGGTGGGCAGTGTCGATATTGAAGCGGGCTAGCCTGGTAGCTCCGCAAGCCACTAATGAGAAAGATACGACTAGGCCAAATTCGTCTGCGATGTTTTGAAAACCCCACATATACACCAACACGGCAGGTGCCACGCCAAAGGCGACCACGTCACTGAGGGAGTCGAATTCGCGGCCAAACTCGCTAGTGGCGTTTAGGCGGCGCGCTACCCGTCCATCGAGTCCGTCGAGAACGAAGGCGACGGCGATTGCTTTGACCGCATATTCAAAATGTCCCGTAACTGCGCTGATAATCGCAAGGAATCCGCAAAAATTACTAAGAACAGTAATCAAGCTCGGGATCAGGAACATTTTTCCCTGCAGCTTGCCCCGAACTAGCCGCGGGCGGGATGGCGGTTTGATTTGATCCGCTTCCATACAAGAGGTCTCCGAATTAAAGTAGCAGCTAGTTTATACGATGAACGGCCGCACCGCACGGCTTCGCAGGGGGCTCTTGATAAGTCTGGCAAAAAATATTAGAATTTTAAGAGGTTATTACAGCTGCTCGCTGCGTAAGTCCTGCGGCCAGCGACCTTTTGAGGCTTACCAGCCTAAATTGCTGGACTCTTTTCGAGTTTGGCTTTAAGACTGATTCCTTTGCCCGGCGCTAAGACCCGCTGCCAGCGGCTGCTGAGGCTAAGCGAATAAGAATAATCGGAAGTTCACAGCGAGATTTAGGGAGCAAGTCGTTTCATGGCCAGAATTACAGTTGAAGACTGCTTAGAAAACGAGCCCAACCGATTTTCACTAGTAATGCTTGCATCCCGCCGAGCAAAGCAGCTGCTCTTGGGCAAGACCCCCGTAACGGATACTAAAGGTAATAAGTGCATCGTATCAGCACTGCGCGAGATCGCCTCCGGGAAAGTGCAGTTCATCGAACGAGAAAAGATTGAAGCAGAGCTGGCTGCTGGCCAGCTGACTTCTATGTCTGACATCGGCGGCGAGAGTGAGGGTGGTTCGGCTGAAGTCTCTATTGATTCTGCAGCGGGAGGGTCAGCTTAGTCTGCTCTCCTTCTAGATCAGCATTAGGCATAGCTCCACACGGCGTTTCTTGCGAGGCGGATACTTTTAGGCCGTTGCCGAGAGGCGTTTTGTGAGACTGCAGGAAATAGTTGCCAGTATTCAAGACTACATTCCGGGAGTGGACGCCGAGCCGCTGCGCAAGGCCTACGCCTTTGTCAGACACCATCATCAGGGCCAGACTCGCGCATCAGGCGAGCCTTACGTCACACATGTGACCGAAGTCGCATATTTGGCGACGAAGCTGCGGCTTGATTTGGATTCAGTGCTGACTGCTCTGCTTCACGACACGGTTGAAGACACCGACGCGACAATCAACAATATTCGAGAAGAGTTTGGAGAGCCTGTTGCCAAACTTGTCGATGGTGTCACCAAATTAAGCAAAGTTAATTTTCAATCTAGGGCTGAACAGCAGGCGGAAAATTTCCGTAAGATGCTGCTGGCGATGGCCAGTGATATTCGGGTACTGTTAATTAAGCTGTGCGATCGCACCCACAACATGCGAACGCTTGAGTTTTTGTCCGAGTCGCGGCGAATCCGCATTGCCCAAGAGACGCTCGATATCTACGCACCCTTGGCGCACCGTTTGGGTATCAACTGGATGAAGTCCGAGCTGGAGGACTTGTCGTTTCGTCACCTCAAGCCCGATGTCTACGCGATGATCAAGGATCGGGTGGCGCAAAAAAAGAAGGAGCGCGACAAATATATCGCAAGCGTCGTGAAGCTGATCGAACGAGAGCTGACCGACAACGGAATCACCGGCGATGTTTCTGGTCGCTCTAAGCACTTCTATTCGATTTATCGAAAAATGGAGACGCAGGGTCTGGACTTCGATGAGATCTACGACCTGATCGCTTTCCGAGTAATAGTTCCGACGACAATGGACTGCTACTCAGCGCTTGGGGTGGTTCATGCCGCTTGGAAGCCGATTCCTGGACGCTTCAAAGACTACATCGCAATGCCCAAACCAAACAGCTACCAGTCGCTGCACACGACTGTGATCGGACCACAGGGCACGCGAGTCGAAATTCAAATTCGAACTCCTGAAATGCACGATGTTGCTGAGCGGGGAATTGCGTCCCACTGGGTTTACAAAGAGAAAGGTGAGGGAGCAGAGGCTTCAAACGCTCAGCTGCAGCTGGCCTGGCTTAAGGATTTGGTCGAGTCTGAGAAGAACTTGACGGATCCACACGAGTTTCTCGCGATGGTTAAGGGGGATTTGTTCCCTGAGGAAGTTTTTGTTTTTTCACCGCGCGGCGATGTGATTGCTTTGAAGTATGGAGCAACGCCCGTAGATTTTGCGTTTCACATTCACTCTGAGGTTGGCAGGAACTGCGCCGGAGCACGCGTCAACGGCCAGCAAGTGCCGTTATCCTACAAGCTATCGAACGGCGATACAGTCGAAATCCAAACCAACAAGCAGCAAAAACCATCCAAAGATTGGCTGGAGTTTGCTGTTACGAGCAAAGCGCAGCAGCGGATCCGTGCCTATCTTCGCTCGGAAGAGCGAGAGAAGTCGATTGCAGTCGGCCGTGAGGTCCTTTCCAAGGATTTGCGAAAAGTTGGTG
Organism: Bdellovibrionales bacterium; assembly: GCA_020434585.1. GTDB lineage: Bacteria > Bdellovibrionota_C > UBA2361 > SZUA-149 > JAGRAN01 > JAGRAN01. Next base: position 19,726 of record JAGRAN010000218.1, on the reverse strand, counting down.
AGAACTTAAATAAGCTGATCAAGTCCGGAAAACTCCAGGAAGTAGGAGAGTCGTTGGGGCTGCGTGATGAAGAAGCGCTGTTTGCGGAAATCGGATACGGCAAACTCACCTCTAAACAGATTATTCGCAAAGTCTGTCCTCAAGTTAGCGCGATAGATGAAAAGCTTGCACGCGAACAGACGACGATGGAGCGAATTTTTAGCAGCGCCGCTCGGGTGTTTCGCGACCGAAGCGGGATCAAGGTTAATGGTCTTGATGATGTTGTTTTTCGATTTGCGAAATGTTGTGAGCCGTTGCCAGGAGATGAATTGGTCGGCTACATCACTCGCGGCCGTGGAATTGCTATTCATAAACGCGGATGTCCGCAGACGCTTAGTTTCGATCCGCAGCGCTTGATATCTGTTGATTGGGACAGCGATGCCAAGACCCAGCGGATGATTCGCCTGCGCGTACTCTCGACCGATCGAGTCGGTATGCTTGCCGACATGAGTCAGTCGATCTCCGCCACTGGTGCGAATATGGTAACCGTGCATGCGTCTGCTACGCCTGACGGAAAGGCGATGAACACATTCGAGATTAGTGTGGAGAGCACCGACCAGCTGAGTTCAATAATCCGTGCGTTAGAGAAGCTTGACGGGGTGATTCGTGTCGAGCGGGCAAGCGATCATCGCGGTGGCCGGTATTAGCGGTAAATAAAGCCTTTAATCATGGCGTGGCCGTTTGAGCCATCACCCAGCATGGCTCCTTCAAGTTCAGCGTACATTTGAGCCTTGTCGTCCCGGTAGCGAACCCATTCGTTGCGAGTCGTGATTGTAGGATTGCTTCTTCTCGATGCAACCTTCATCGGCCTTACCATCTTGCTTGACTCATTCGAGTCAGCGTCGACAGCAGAGAACATTATCGAAATTTTTTCGTTCATCGCCGCGTCTGTGTCGACGCCTTTCTCTGGTTTGATGAAAAGATGCTCACGAATGAGGGCTGGATCGACTGATAACACGAGAGAGAATTCGAAGTCGGCTAGGCCGCCGTCAGACAAGTCACGCGGACCTTTGTAGATTGGTATTACAATTTGATTCGAGTCAATTAATTGAGTTGCGTTGTGGAACAGCTCGTATCCAATCTCCACGCCGATTACATCGTGGTCGCCGAAGTAGGTTTTCAACAGGGCAAGACGGCGCTCGTGGGTCGTTTGCAGAGCTTCGTAGCGCGGGTTTGCTTCTTCGTCGATTTGCTGCTCGATATCTTTTGCGAATTGAACGAGTTGACTAAATTCGAGTAAGCGAGACTTTTTCCACTGGTCTTTAAATGGTTTGACTGCTTTGTCTTCAGTGAACCAGGTAAGATAGGCTTGGCGCTCGTGTTCTTCTTCGACAGTGCCTTCTTTGCCCTGAGGAGAACTTACGGCGAACACACTGACCACGGCGGATATGAGGACTACCAGCAGGAAAAAACGCAGGACGGACTGCGGAGACTGCGGTGGCGGCTCTTCTTCGGACTCCTGATCGAGCAGGGGCTCCTGTACAAAATCCTCGAAGAGTTTGCCGGGTTTTTCTTTATCTTCCATAGCGCTGCGTTGTTTGAGCTGCCAGACGACATTATGGTCGAAATTTCCGGAGATGAAAACAATTTAGCGCATTAGGAGGGTGATTATTGAGGCAGACCGCTCGGTACGCACTGAAACCTTGTGGGGTTCAGCAGCGACCGAGCAGTTTGCCGCAGGACGAGCTGAACATTACCTAAAGCTCGTCAAGACTGCTGAGCACGAATCGTGCACCAGCTGCCAGCAAAGCTCGTTCTGCAAGCGCCGGGTCATCACCATGGGCGATTACTCCAGCGCCGCGAACACCTGCCGTGACCGCGCACTGCATGTCCTCGGGCGTGTCGCCGAAGTACCATACGCGATCAGATGCACGAACGCGCAGCTTTTGCAGAGCGATTCTCAATGGCCGCGGATGAGGTTTGAGTACGGGAGCATAGTCTTCTCTACATACGACAACCCTCATCAGAGAGTGAACCTCGAAGCGGTGCAGGAAGCGCAGAGCATCAGCAGTTGGTCGGCCGGTTACGACGCCGGTGCGGAACAACTGAGACAGACGGTGCATTCTCTCAAGCTCAGGTTCAAGCTGTTCCAGAGCGTGGAGCCCAGGGCGTCGATGTGAGCCTTGGTACAGCGTTTCAAAGCAGCGCTTTACTCGAGCGAACGAGATGTCCGGACGAGCAGCGCTGACGATCTCGTGAGTCGCTCTCCATCCGCACGTCAGGCGTCCGGAGAACTTCAGCTGCTGTACGGCCTGCCGCGAGACAGCAACGCCGAATTGATTCGCAGTCTGAATGATCACTTCGACGAGAGGACTGCGTACCAGCGTCCCGTCCAGGTCAAACAGAAGTACATCCGCTTCGTTCAAACAGTCCCCGGGATTGAAACCGGAGGACTTTCCGATGCCGTTGATCATCGTCATGGTCAATCTCCGTTTTCAGGGATGGTGGGGAATGTTTGGTACAACCAGCTTGGGCGCACAGTATGGCCCAGCGTACCGAGTGGTCGTTGCCTCTACCGCTAAAATGGGCGGCAGAGGTACGACGATTACGTCAATCTACCCGAGAAATTCTGTAGAATGTCTACCAATGCCGCAGTACGCGGGCAAGCGCGCGGCTGTTAGAATTTGCGCGTAAAGATCAAACCTATGCTAACGACTCGCGAATTTTCTCGATAATGTTAGTCGTTGAATAGCCCTCATGAAATGGGAGGGAAGCTACGGTGCCTCCGTAGGAGCTTACAAACGGACCGCCAACAATATCTTCAACTTTCCAGTCACCGCCCTTAACCAGCACGTCGGGACGAACGGCTTCGATCAAATTTAGCGGGGTGTCTTCATCAAAGATTAATACGAAATCAACACACGCAAGTGCGATAAGCAATTCTGCTCGCTCAGCCTGAGGAACAATCGGGCGCTTGCTCCCTTTGATCCGCCGAACGGATGCGTCGCTGTTGAGGCCAACGACTAAGCAGTCGCCCAGCTCTCGGGCGGCAGCTAAGTAGCGTGCGTGTCCAGCATGAAGTATGTCGAAACAACCGTTGGTAAAAACAATCTTGTCTTTGCGTTCCCGGCAGTTTGCTATAGCTTTGATGGCTGAGCTATTGTCCATGTAAACCCGTGCTGTTTCAATGTGTACTGACGGCTATACTATATAATTTACGCTACTTATGCACCAGCTAAGCATCAGTTTTATCGAGATTTTAAAGCAGCGAATTGTGCTGTTGTTGTTGTGGCTTGTTTTGTTTCCGCTGGCCGCGTCTGCGCAGTCCAAAGCGCCGAGAACCGAAGCCGAGTCACAGATCATCGAGGCCTACCGCAAGGTCAACCGTTCCGTCGTGAACGTCGTAACGGAAAATCAGTCGTACGACATATTCGGAAGGATGCCGCAGGAAGGTTCAGGCTCCGGCGTAATTATCGACCGAGATAATGCACTAGTCATTACTAATAACCATGTCATCAGAGCTGCGTCCAAGGTTTCAGTAATTTTAGCTGACGGCAAGTCCTACGGAGTCCAGGTGGTAGGCAGTGATGGAGGAAGCGATTTAGCGCTGCTGAAGATCGTCAATCCACCCGAGGATCTCGTTGCTGCAGAACTGGGGGACTCGTCGGTACTCGAAGTGGGGCAGCGTGTCTTAGCAATCGGGAACCCGTTCGGTCTGCATCGCACGCTCACCACGGGAATTGTCTCAAGTTTGGGTCGAGCGATTAGGTCTGAAGATGGTCGTTTGATCGAAGATATCATTCAAACTGACGCCGCAATTAATCCAGGCAATTCCGGAGGACCTCTGCTCGATACAGCAGGTCGGGTAATAGGCCTTAATACAGCGATTCTTAGTCGAACCGGAGAAAGCGCCGGAATTGGATTTGCCGTTCCAATCAATCAAGTTCGGCGAGCGATTCCTCAGTTGAAACAGTTTGGACGCGTGCTGCGGCCGAAAATTGGCGTTGTTGTAGTCGACAGCGAGTACGGACCACTCCTGCTGCACGTCAACCCCGGAAGCCCTGCCGAGAAGGCCGGGCTTAGCGGAGCGCGGCAGACTGCCCGACGTGGACCCTTTGTTAGTCAATATGTTGATTTGTCGGCAGCCGATTTTGTGCTGGCCGTAAATGGAAAACGGGTTCGGACGCGAGAAGAAGTCATTGACGAATTAGAAGACGCCGACGCTGACAGTGAAATCGAGGTTTTCGTTCGACGCGGTCTCGATCGGACCAGAGCAAGAAAAGTAAAAGTCAAACCTGTTCTCGACTGATGCCTGAAATGCAGCTCCCTGAAGTCCAGATTTTGGCAGACGTAGTTGTCGATCAGATCGCCGCAGGCGAAGTGGTCGAACGTCCATCGTCGGTCGTAAAGGAACTTGTAGAAAACGCGATTGACGCAAATGCGCGTGAAATCACAGTCGTGTTGGAGAGTGGTGGGAGGTCAAGTATTGAAGTCATCGACGACGGTCACGGCATGCGCCGCGCCGATGCGCTAAAAGCAGTTGAGCGTTTTGGGACCTCTAAAATTCATGACGCAGAAGATCTCACTCACGTAGCTACTCTCGGCTTTCGCGGGGAAGCACTGCCATCGATTGCGTCGGTATCAAAATTTACATTGCAGACTCGTCCCCGCTCCGATCAACAGCAAAGCGGCACCAGAGTCGTTATCGCGGGCGGTAGCAGGGAGGCAGTTGACGAGATTGCATGCCCATCCGGCTCAAGCGTGAGAGTTGCCTCATTGTTTTACAACGTTCCTGCGCGAAAGAAGTTTATGCGCTCCGAGCGAGCTGAAGCTGCTCAGGTTAAATCGCTGGTGCTGGACTACGCCGCTGCTTATCCTGAAATTCGATTCAAGCTCGTGGTCGACGGCAGGGAAGTGCTTGCCGTTAGCGCTGACCGAGATTTTTTCTCTCGTGCCAGACAGCTGAAATTCGGCGGACCGTCCGCCATTGAAATTGACCAGGAGTCGATAACGACCGCGGGCCCGATGCAGCTCAAGGCTGTCTTGTCGCAACCGACGGGTGCGATTCGCGGCGGGTCCCGTTTGCGTTTAATCGTCAACGGTCGCGTGGTTCGCGATAAACTGCTGCTTAGAGCTGTGCGCGAAGGGTTTGGGACGTTCTTGAAGCCAGGCCAATTTCCAACGGGTATAGTCAGTTTGTCCGTACTGCCCGAAACTATTGACGTCAATGTTCATCCCCAAAAAACTGAAATCAGGTTTCGTCACTCTGGAACTGTTTTTGCTTTTCTCGCCAAAGCAGTGAGTCATTCCCTCGGAAGTCGGGAAATTAGCGGGACTCGTCCCTCATCAGAAAGAATTCCCGCCGTCAGCGTGCAGCCGATAAATGCCTCAATGGATTTCGGGTCTGCTCCGGGAATTAGAGCGAGTTCTGCCTCTCAACTACGGTCAGCTGCAGTTGTTGACAGAAACGATCCCGTGGAGGAACAAAAACTTTCGTCGCTAAAATTTATCGGTCAGGTTTTTTCGTGCTACTTGCTGATGGAACGCAGCGACAGCGTAGTGATTGTTGATATGCATGCTGCCCACGAGCGCATTATGTACGCACGCATTGGTGAGCAGCTGTCCCGCGGTGCCGTTGCGGCGCAAGAACTCCTTGTGCCGGAGGTTGTAGAGGCGCCGCCGGAGCTGATTGCGGGATTTGACGAGATTAAGCCCGAGCTTGCTCGGCTGGGAATTGATGCGGAGCTGTTTGGTGATGACAGTGTGGTGGTGCGCAGCGTCCCAGCGCTTCTTGCAAACGTTTCGCCGAGACGGCTGCTGCTGGATATTTGCTCAATTCCAGAGTGGGCCAATCAAACTGCCGATCTGGAAGATAGAATTAAACTGGCAGTTGCTAGGCTCGCCTGTCACGCATCAATTCGTAGTGGACGCAAACTTGAGCGAGAGGAAGTTTATCATCTGCTTGAAGAGCTTGAAGTAGTGGAGTCCGGCGCGTTCTGTCCTCACGGAAGGCCAGTAAGCTGTGTGTTGACTCATTTTGAAGTCGAGCGCATGTTCGGACGCGCGTAGCGCGCCTCGGTGAGTAGAGCAGTGAGCGTAGAACGCCAACGCATAGCAGTTATCACAGGACCCACCGCCAGCGGAAAAAGCGGTGCTGCTCTTCAGGCAGCGTTAGCAGTCGGCGGTTCGATTATTAACGCCGATTCCGTTTCCGTTTACGAAGACTTTAATATTGGCTCAAGCAAACCTTCAGCGGCTGATTTGAAACTTGTGCCGCATTACTTAGTTTCTAGATGCCGGCCGACCGAAGATTTTAACGCAGGTGTCTTTTCCAGTATGGCCGACGAGGCAATTGCGGCAATCCGCTCTGCCGGCCGCCTTCCGCTAGTCGTGGGAGGTACGGGACTCTATATTTCTGCGCTGCTTGGCGGATTAATCGATACCGGCAAAGTCAGCGATGATGCAAAAGAGCAGATTGCTTTGCGGGTCAGAGGCTTTGCAGGAGAGCAGTCCGAGGTTGCGCTAGAGCTGCATAGGTGGCTCACAGAGCTTGACCCCTTAAGCGCACAGCAGCTTAATCCGCGAGATAGCGCACGTGTCGTTCGCGCGCTGGAGGTATTTCTTTCAACAGGGGAGTCGCTTGCTGAGCTTCAGCGAGAGCATGTGTCTTCGCCGCGCTACGACGCGTTGATTGCTGCAATCTTGCCGCCCCGCGATGAGCTGTATAAAGCAATTGACGACCGAGTCGATCGAATGATTGCAGACGGCTTGCTTGATGAAGTGGAGTCTTTGTTGCAACGTTACCCAGCGAATGCGCGCGCGTTCGCGTCGATTGGCTACTCTCACGCAGCAGCCTTCATCAATCAGCAGATACCTTACGAGCAGATGCTTAACGACATGAAGCGTGATACCAGACGCTTTGCTAAGCGGCAGCTGACCTGGTGGCGCAATCAGCCCGGCAAACTTGGCTGGCACATACTGGAACCCGTAGATTACGGCCATAGTGAAGGCGATAGCGCCGAGATGATTACAGATATTGTTGCTAGGTTTTTTGAGTCAGAACGACCATTTTTTCGGCCGGGAAGCATATGCTTTCTGAAATTGTCAAGCGCAGATAGCTGCGATTAGAGCATCTAGTTTGTTTACAAGATTAGCTTACTGGTATACTGATTTAGACAGGCGCAGGGGATGGCGGCTATGCCGTCCGACAAGCTTTGAAACAGCGCCGGAACTGACGCCCCCTATCGGCGTCTATCAATTTGCTTCCCGGGACCTACGTGTTTTCTTGCGATCGCATTGCATGAGAGTTGGTTTGCGGAAGATGGCTAGGCTGGACGCCGTTAACGGCGTCGGCAATTATGATGCGGCAGATAATCAAGAACCGTGAGCAGTAATCAATATCTGGACTTTGAACAGCCCGTTATCGAAGCGGAAGAAGAGCTGCTGAGGCTTCGTGCGGCCGTTGAAAACGGCGATCTCTCAGTCGTTAACGACGTCGAAAAATCCGAACGCAAACTCGAAAAACTGCGAGAAGATGTTTACGGAAATTTATCTCCGTACCAGCGTGTTCGATTGTCCAGACATCTTGAACGTCCTTTTACCCTCGATTACGTAGAGCGCATGACAACAGGCTTCGTCGAGCTTCACGGAGACCGCTTGTTTGGCGATGACCCGGCAATTGTCGGCGGATTGGCTAAGTTGAACAATCATCGCGTGATGATTGTCGGCCACCAGCGCGGCCGCTCCACTCAGGAGCGTGTCCGAAGGAATTTCGGCATGCCCCAGCCAGAAGGGAATCGTAAAGCCCAGCGCTTGTTTTCCTTGGCCGAGAAATTCAAGCTTCCGTTGATTCAGTTTGTCGACACCCAGGGCGCCTACCCAGGTATGGAGGGCGAAGCTCGCGGGCAGGCTGAGGCAATTGCCCGAAATTTATTGATTTTATCTGGTCTAACAGTGCCGATTATTTCGGTTGTTATTGGTGAAGGTGGCAGCGGCGGAGCTTTAGCTTTAGGCGTTTGTGACCGATTACTAATGTTAGAGAATGCGATCTACTCCGTTATTACTCCGGAAGGCTGCGCCTCAATCTTGTGGGGCAAGTCTGACGCAGACAACGTCGGAGAGTATGCAAAGGTCGCCTCTGAATCACTAAAACTTACCGCATATGAACTTAAAGATACCGGTGTCGTTGACGAGGTGGTTAAGGAACCAGTCGGGGGAGCCCACCGGGATCATGACAGCGCGGCGGAGTTGGTCAAACAGTCGATAGCGAAACATCTGTTCGAATTGACCTCGATGAGCATCGATGAACTACTTGAACAGCGCTACCAAAAGTTTCGACATATTGGCGGATATGCGTGAGCTCTGCTGCAAATGCTGATAGTGCTCAAATGCGACATGCAAACCGCCAATCTTGCATAGTGTATTAATGAACTGATTAACCCTTATAGCTAGAAGTGAATACGTATGAATAGAACACCTCCAGGTTATATACCCCTTACGTCCCACACGCTTGGTAACTCTGGCTCATCACAGCAGAATCAATCCCGCGGCGGCGGCAAGTCCGGCAGCGGCAACGGGGGCTCACGCAACAACCGCAGCGGCGGCGGAGGAGGCGGCAAAGGCCGCAGCAAGAACCCACGTGGGTCAGGCAGTGGCGGACGAAGTGGCGGTGGACGTCGCAGCAGCGGCGGCGGGAATCGAAAGTAATAAGTTTTTAACTGCGGTTTAACTAGGTTTGTCCCGCTTAGATGCGGCTGCGAACTCTTATGTGTCCGCAGTTGACAGGCCGATTTCGCGATTATAGAAGGAAGTTAATGGGAAAAGAAGACCACATTGAGTTTGACGGCGTCGTGAGGGAGTGCTTCCCAAACACGACGTTTAGAGTCGAGTGCGAGAATGGCCACGAGCTGCTCGCATATCTTGCGGGTAAGATGCGCAGGTACTATATCCGCGTGCTCCCCGGGGACCACGTGCGGGTTCAAATTTCTCCATATGACCTAACGCGCGGCCGAATAGTGCGTCGCTACCGCAAGCCGCCGACGAAGTCGGACGACGCTCAAGCTTCTGAAAATGGAAGCAGCGAAGAAACCCTCGATTGATAATTCCGCTTCTTGCTGCGTCCTTACGATAGCGGGGTCAGACAGCTCCGCTGGCGCAGGCGTTCAAGCTGACCTAAAAACCTTTGCAGCGCTTGGGGCCTATGGCCTAACTGCGATTACCAGCGTAACTGCGCAAAACACGCTAGGTGTATCCGACGTTGAAATCCTTAGTGCGCATATAGTGCGTGCGCAAATCGAAGCGGTTACCGCTGATTTTGACGTGCGAGCTGCAAAGATTGGCATGCTCGGCTCCGAAGAAAATGTCTCAGTGGTTGCTGCAGTGCTGCACGAGGTTCGTTTCCCACTAGTTCTAGACCCTGTAATTAGCTCACATAGCGGCGCGGAATTGTTAAGTCCAAATGCGATCGAAGTTTTACGGTCCAAGTTGCTGCCGATGACTGCGCTGCTGACCCCGAACATTCCCGAAGCTGCGCAGCTGTTAGACTGGAGCGAGGCGAAAGTTGTCTCAGCAAGAGAGGAAGCAGCTAAAGCCCTTTGCCGACTCGGCTGCCAAGCAGTGTTACTAACGGGCGGACACGCGGCTGACGACCAAGTTGAAGACGTGTTTGTCAGCGGAGACATCGTTCGGACGTTTGTGCGTTCGAAGATTGAGACGAACAACTTACACGGAACTGGATGCACGCTTTCTGCTGCAGTAGCTGCTTTTCTCGCCGACGGTGCAGACATGCGGTCAGCAGTTGAGCGAGCAGGGGATTACGTGCACTCAGCGATTTCGGCAGCGCGCGGGAAACGCCTAGGTCGTGGCAGTGGACCACTGTCTCATTTCTTTTAGTTCGGCCGCTGCTCATTAGCTTTAAGCTCAAGAAAACTTTTCCTGTCCTAACGTACGGTGCTCACTCGTAATTTATTTAGCTTGTAGCAACGTACAAAATTGGTGCAAGATTCTTTGCCCTTGTGCTAGGCTGAGATTCTCGCACAGCAAAATGCTGGCTGCGTGACGTCAGGGAGGAAGGATGGCCAAGAGAACGACGCTTAAACTCGTCGAAGAGAATCCTGATGCCAATCGGGAGTATCGACGGCTGGTAGGGGAGTTGTGGACGGCGCAGCAGCGCCAAATGCATTCGCTGCACTATGTGGTGAGTTACCGCGCGAGCTTTAAGCCGGAACTGCCGGATTTTTGCATACGGCGTTATTCCGAGAAAGGAGCGGTCGTACTTGACCCGTTCTGCGGGAGGGGAACAACTCCGCTGCAGGCCAACCTGCTGGGTCGGGTAAGCATTGCATCTGATGTTAATCCGCTTGCTGTTCGCTTGGCGCGCGCCAAAACTGAACCAGTTGGTCTTGATGAGATCGTACTGCGCTTAAACGAAGTCGATTTTAGACGCCCGGTTGATCTCGGCGCCTATAAAGACACTTTTGCGCCGTTTTATCATCCCGATACATATCGCGAATTGATTAACCTCCGTTCGTTCGTCGCTCGTGATCCAGATCGAGTAAATCGTTTTATCGAGCTAATCGCGATATCTCGTTTGCATGGACACTCGCCGGGATTCTTTTCAGTCTATTCATTTCCGCAGATTTCGATTCCGCCTCAGAATCAGCGCCAGATTAATATTAAGCGCGGGCAAGTGCCTGAGTATCGCGCGGTTGCTCCGAGAATTATTAAAAAAGCTGCGCATGCTCTGCGTGACGGATTTACTTCGGAGTTCTTCTCTGTTTCGAGTGCGAACGCTTACCGAGTTTCCGATGCGAGAAAACTTGATTGGCTGGCATCGAATTCAGTGGATCTAATTGTAACATCGCCGCCATTTCTCGATAAGGTTGATTACGTTACCGATAACTGGCTTGAGAATTGGTTCATTGGCAGCACGCCGGATACATTTGCGAAAAATGTTGTGATGAGCAGTTCGCTCGACGCCTGGCAGGAATTTATCCGAGATGCGCTGGCAGAATTCGCTCGTGTCCTAAAGCCAGGCGGCTACGCGGTTGTTGAGGTCGGTGAGGTCGAGAGCGGCGGGAATATGCTGTTTTTGGACGAGGTTGTAGCTGAAGAGGCAACTAAAGCAAGCGACGGCGAAACGCGATTAAATGTCCATGAGGTGCTGATCAACAAGCAGAACTTCACTAAGCTCGCCAATTGTTTTAATGTTGATAACAACCGCAAAGGGACCAATACAAATCGCTTGGTCGTGTTAAAGGCCAGTAGGAGAAGGCAGCGTCGTCGCTGAGGTCGTGTCAGAGGATCCAACAAGCGCAGCAATAGATACCCCGCGCATTCTTGTCGCCGGTATTGGCCGCAAGGTCGGTACTTCGACCGTAATTCTCGGACTTCTGGTCAACTTAAAACGTGCCGGTATCAGCGTTGCGATGGCGAAGGTTGGTCCTTCCCTGGTGGATACGACAATCCACCGCCGAGTTGCGGGACGGCTTTCCCACACAATGGACTCCTGGATGCTCGATAAGCAGCAGCTGCAGTCAGCTACTGCGCGCCTTTCCGCTGGTGCCGAGATGATAATTTTCGAGGGCAATGCGGGCATATACGACAAGAGTGAACCAGGCGGTAGTTTTGAGACTCTAGCCGAATTTGCACGAAACCTAAGCACGCCAATCGTGCTAGTCGTCGATGCCTTCGGCCTTCGCGAAAGCATTGCAGCGATTGTCCAAGGTGCTTGCCAGTACGGCGGCGCTCACGTTATGGGCGTCATCGCAAATCGAGTCCACAATGAAGCTCACAACAATTGTCTGCGAGATGCTGTTGAGCGCCTCGGAGGTCCTAAGTACATTGCTGGTATTCCGATCGGTGACGAGCGCTTGATCTCAGGTGGAACTTTCGGCCAAGCACAGGGCAACCCCAGTTTGCTGACTCGCAATCGCCTGCTTGAAGTTGGAAGCCTAGTAAACACTTATCTTGATCTCGATGCGCTGCGGGAAGTTGCCAGTCACGCGGGAACTTTTTTGGTCGACAAAGCCCTGACGAGAGGGGAGAACCGACGCTGCCGCATAGCCGTAGCTGACGATGCCGCGTTTCATCTGACAATTCAGGACAATCTTGATTTGATGCGGCGCGCTGGCGCGGAAATCGTAGCCTTTTCTCCGCTGGCTGATATTAAGCTTCCGCCAAAGACAGGAGGAATCTATATTCCCGGCGGATACGTCCACTTGTATGCCAAGGATTTAAGCGCAAACGAGTCAATGTTGGGCAGCATCCGCAACTTTGCTAATGCGGGCGGTGCAATCTATACCGAGGGCAACTCTATCGCCTACATGTGCAGGGAGGCTGTGCTGTATTCAGGCATCAGCTACAAAATGCTTGGACTACTGCCAGGTGTTGCAACCTCAAGCGTTGAAGAAACGAGCGTCGTCGATCCCGTTTACTCTGAAGTCGTCACAAATCAGGCGACAATTCTGTCCCGCACCGGCGATGTCTTTAGGGGCCTGCGAGACACGAGGTGGTTAATCAGGACTGACGAAAAAGTTCTCAGATGCTTTCAAGTCGCAGATCGTCATGCGAAGTCTGACGGTACGGCTTCAGCTCTTATGATGAAAGAGGGCTACTCACCACTGCCGCACGTATTAGTTACTTCAATGCAGGCCCATTGGGGCTCAAACGCCTCTTTGGCTCGAATGTTTGTTGATTCCGCAAGCGCTAGTGATGAAAGTGCCGCGTCTTCGCCGGAACCTTAGTGTATTTGACGCCTCAGTTCTACCATGAGAGCTTACGCAGCAGTTAACAATAGGGGGCGCATAAGTTGAAGTTTAAGATAGGAACTCGCGCAAGTAAGTTGGCACTGGCGCAAACGCAAATGATACGTACGGCGCTTGAACAGCGGCCGACCCCACCCACTGTAGAAGTTTGCGAAATTAGCACTCGAGGCGATCGACGCCAGGGTACCGCAGATGCCCAAATTCCAGACAAAAAGAAATGGGTGATCGATATAGAACGGGCGCTGCTAGACGGCGAGATCGACTGCGCGGTTCACTCGGGCAAAGACATTCCGCACGACATAGAACCCGGAACGATGATTTGGCCGGCTCTGGAGCGTGGCGCGCCGCAGGACGTTTTCATTGGTGCGCGCCGAGGAGGCACTGGTGCACGTATGCAGTTTGCTGATTTGGACCAAGGAGCTGTTGTAGGGACAGCAAGTGTCCGACGTGCTGCCCAGCTGCTGAGGCTCCGACCTGATTTAAAAGTTGTTGAACACCGCGGTAATGTTCCTACGCGGATTGAAAAGCTCGATCAAAGTACCGAGCTTAGTGGAATAGTGCTGGCACGGGCGGGACTAGAGCGCCTCAATCTGGCTGGTGAGATTTCGAGTGTCTTTGACTCGAACGAAGTCGTTCCCGCGGTCAACCAAGGGATGCTCGTCGTTCAGTTTCGTGAAGACGACGAACGCGCAATGGAAGTATTGGAAGACTTGGTATTGATTCCTTCGCTGGCCGAGTGGCAGGCGGAGCGTGCCGCAGTTGAGATTTTAGGGGCGGATTGTCATAGCGCAGTTGGACTATACGCGTCTTCTGACGGCATTCGAGTCAGCATGATCGGCCGAGTCCTCTCGGCTTCAGGGGCAGAAGCCGTCGAGGCAGAGGGAGCTTCGGATGTAGCAGACGCTCATCAGCTAGGGCTGAAAATTGCCCAAGAGTTGCTAGACCAGGGTGCGGAGAAGTTAATTGCAGCAAGTCGAGCGTGCAGCTAAAGCCAGCAAATTACATTAAATGCTGCAGAATCAGCGAAAGTCCGGTGAAGAACAGAATCGCCGCTCCAAGTACTGCTCCAAAACTTAAAAAGAAAGCGACAAAGCCAAGCGCAGCTTTGCGGGGGTCGGTTTTCATTGCCTACCTAATCTTTGAGTCTGATTCATTATAGCGATTATTAGTGGAAGGGAAAGCCGATTTCTCGGCAGCTGCGCTCGATGTAGTCGCGCAGGCGCTTAGCGTGCGGGCTGTAGAGACTGACTGAAGAGAGCGATTCGGGATCGAACTTTGAGTAAAGAATTCTGTCCCTGCCGTAATTCAGCGGCTGGATGCCGCAGAAGCGATACCCGGTGCGCGTCGCATACTCGCAGACCGCTGGAGCATTGCTGTTGTCGATTGCGATTGAAAGGACGCAGCGTTGACGCTGGTTGTGGCTGAGTTGGGCCGTGCAGCGCTCAATTTCCTCAGGACGGCTAAGACGTTCGGGATCGATGACTGCATTATAAATGCCGAAACCTTCCTTGTGTTGTAAGGAGATGCCTTTTTCTGCGACTTCTGGGGATGACTCGAAAGTCGGAGCTGCGGAATTCGAGCCGGGTATTCTTAGTAGACCTAAGCTCTCAAACTGTGACGCGATAAATTCACGGTGCTCCCGAGGTGCAAAAAACGGCCGAGGAGAGGCATTTTGGGCGTTAAAGATATTGTACATGACAAGAAAGCTGCTGCGGGAATCTTGTCGTCGAGAAAAAGATGACTTGGCCCCAGTCGAATTCGGAATGATTGCTGTCTCAACTGAATCAAAGCACTTGTTGGCTACAAGCTGCCACATAGGATGTGCAAGCACATTGTAGAAGTAAACCAATTCCCATTTTTGTCGGTCGGCCAGATCGGTAACTGTGTTCCAAAATAATCTGCAGAATTCAAAAACACGCTTACGGTAGGCCGGGTGAATCGCGGGATAGAGAAACTCTACGCGTCGGGCGTGCGGTTCGTGGCGCAGCGCCATGTGGGCCACAATTCTGTTGCCGTGAGTCGCGACCATGCTGGTCATGCAGTGTCCAAGCTCAGCATTAAAGCAATCGTTGTCTGGAGAATACCAATGCTCAGGATCGTAAACTTCTTTGGCGGGGTATGATGCGCCGTAGCAGCGTCGAAATAGGTCGGCAAGTTGATCTGCGTTTTTATGATTATCGTGGTTAACGGCTTTGATCGAAATGTCAGTTCGGGGGATACGAGTCCGGGTGACATGTCGGGGGGCGCGTTGAATTGTACTGCGCTCTGAAGCCGGGTGCGACCGGTCTATGAGTGAAAGCTGGTGTTCAATACTATCGGAACTCAACATATATTCTCCGTCGCAGTCTCTGATCGTCCAACAACGGTACGTGAGACGCGGCAATGCGTAAACATGCTAATCGTAGAACAACCTTTCGGAAAAACTTAGCAGGCGGGGAGTGAAAACCGATTAAAATAACGCCCCATTCTATTTAGGCGCAGACCCCTTATTCAAGTCCCATGAACGAAAAAGATTGGACTAGCTTAAGTGACGCTGTTAAGGGCGCGAAACGGTGGACGAAACGTTGCAGAGCTACCAACAAATAATTAAGCATGGAATATATGTTCGACCGCATCGTCCGTGTTTCGACTACTCATTCGGGCTGCGTAGGGCATGGGCAGTAGTTCAATGTATAATGTGTTTATCTGATGAAAGTTTCTATTTGCGGCAACACCAGGGATCTTAAACCCAGAACTAAAACCGAATTGGAGCGCCTTGCGCAAAAGCGCAGCGCACCCTCGGATGTAGTTGATTCAACGCTGGCGAAGCGCGCGGCTGCAGCAGCTGCCGAGTTGGGTCGAATGATTGGTGTGCTGATTGGGCGCGATGGGCGAGCTTCACATGTAGTAGTGGGCACACGCCAGCGCTTGTATTTACCTGACCTCGGGCGCTTCAGGCTCGACAAGGCTAAGCTCCGTAGAGTTCGACTGGTTGTGTTTGCGCCCGGAGCGGACGAACAGTGTATGCGGCAAGCTCCAAGCGAACTGTGGATTCGCCGTGATGCTAAAGGCGAAACAGTTGATCAGAGTTTGAACGTAGGTTCTGACTCTCGCAAATTTGTGCTGAGCCCTGAAGTACCGCTTGATTTGCTCACCGACTTAGAAAAGCTGCGATTGGACGGGCTGCTGTATGTTGCAGTATCGGAGCGCGGCGACCTCGGCCCCTGCTCGTTTGCTCATGTTGAAGTGCTCAGTACCGAATCGCCGATGGCCAAAGCTTCGGATGCCAATCGTCACTTTGGCATATCGTTTGAGCGCGCTGCGTCGCTGCAGAAACTTGATGTCGATTTCGCCCTTCGTATCGATGAGCTTGAAAACCGCCTTGCCGGAGACCAGCGGGTATCGTCTGAGTCTGCGAAGGGGGACCAAGTTATTTTAATTGGTGCCTATACGGGCAGTGCCGAGGAAGCGCGTCGCAACATGGATGAGCTGCGCGAATTGGCACGCACCGCTGGATTAACCGTCGTTGATGAACTAATGCAGCGCAGAACTAAGCTTGACCCAAAAACGATTATCGGCAGCGGCAAGCTAGAAGATATTACGCTGCACTGCCTCGATCGCGGTGTGGACCTGATTGTCTTCGACTGTGAGTTGAGTCCCGGGCAGCTGCGTTCGATTACAAACGCTACAGAACTGCGCGTGGTTGATCGCAGCATGCTGATCATGGATATTTTCGCACAGCGTGCCAAAACAAGTGAAGGCCGACTCCAGGTTGAGTTGGCTCAGCTCAAGTATTCACTTCCACGGCTAACAGAGCGAGACAGCGGCTTGAGTCGGCTCACAGGTGGAATCGGCGGTCGCGGCCCAGGTGAAACTAAACTCGAGATTAGTCGGCGTCGAACCCGCCAGCGCATTGCAGACTTAGAGAAGAAGATTGATTCGATAGCCGGCCAGCGTACACTGCGCCGCTCTCGCAGACAGCAACGGGGGGTGCCGGTTGTGGCAATCGTCGGCTATACGAATGCCGGTAAATCGACCTTGCTAAATGCACTTACGAACTCGGAGGTTTTAGTTGAGAGCAAGTTGTTCGCTACCCTTGATTTGGCTAGCCGAAGAATGAGATTTCCTAACGAAAAAGAAGTAATTTTTGTTGACACCGTCGGTTTTATCCGGGAACTTCCTAAAGAGTTGGTAAACGCCTTTCGCGCAACACTCGAAGAAGTAGGTGAGGCCGATTTGTTGCTGCACGTGGCGGACGCTTGCGACCCTGAACTTGGCCAAAAAATTGAAACGGTCGAGCGGACGCTAAGCAGTCTAGGTTTTGAAGACAAACCTCGGTGCCTGGTATTAAACAAAGTCGACGAGCTAAGCGAAATGGAGCTACGGCCGCTGCTTCGTCGCTGGCAAGGTCTGCCTATTTCGGCGTTGAATCGGGATGGATTCAAAGATCTTATATCAAACATTCAAACGACTCTCGCTGACTCTTTTGACGGCGCGGATCCAGGTCAGTTCCTTCCGGCAGCTTCGTAACTGTTATTTCGTGCTAGTGCTGTGCGCTAGCCTTATACCTGCTGGCGCCGCGGCTGATGATTCGGAGATTTCAGCACTCGAGGCGCTGCGTCAGGGGCAGTATGTGCGACTGAACGGAATGTTCGGCGAATACGATCTGTCGCATGCCGGAATCATCTGGTCGATCGATGTTTCGAAAGACGGCAAATACGCTGTCACCGGCAGTGCAGATCGCGCCGCCAAGCTATGGAATCTTCAGACTCGCACAGAAGTGCGCGCCTTTATCGGTCACGATTCAGACGTTACATCGGTTGCCTTGTCTCCGGACGCATCGCGGCTGCTGAGCGGCAGCAAGGATGGCACGGTGCGAATATGGGACGTTGCCACAGGCCAACAGTTAGCAACGCTTGAGGGGCATGAGGACTGGGTGCTGGCAGTGGCGTTTTCCCCGGACGGCAAGACTGCTGCCTCTGCTGGAAGAGATAAGGTCATTTTTATCTGGGACATTGTCAGCGGTAAGGCTATCGCTCAGTTTAAAGGGCATACCGGATTTGTCAGCTCACTTGAGTTTTCCACTGACGGCTCAAAGCTTCTTTCAAGCAGCTACGATCAGTCGGTTAGGCTTTGGGATATGAAGACGCTGAGTCCGGGCAAAATCTTTCTTTCAAATCAGGGCTGGCTTTTGACCGCTTCGTTCGGCAACAACGGCAGGAGTGTTCTTGCATCGGCTGCTGATAATATCATTTTGGAGTGGCGAATTGATTCGGGCTTAGCGGAAGCCAAATATGTCGGACACGAAGGCTGGGTCTACTCAATAATTACAGTCCCTGGCAGCAGCAAATTTTTCAGCGCAAGTTTGGACGGTACTATTCGAAGCTGGCGCTACGGAGAAAGCGACCCAGATAAAGTTCTTGTTGATGCTGAAATGCCGATTAACGATGCAGTGCTTGCGCAGGACCGAGGATCTTTTCTAGTTGCCTCAGGGTCAAAAGTTAGGATTTACGACGTAGCGACCGGCAAGGAGCGCGCAGCTGACAGGCAGGGACATATTGGACCAGTTAGAGCTGTCGTCGCGGTTGCTGGCGGCAAGGAACTCGCTTCGGCAGGAGCGGATGGCAAAATTATCGTCTGGGAAGCAAAAAGCCACAAAGAGCTGCGCCGGTTCTCTACAGAAGCTAAACCCAGAGGCGGGTACATGGCGCTCTCTTACTCTCGTTCCGGCGATATATTGGCAGCGGGCACTGAAGACGGTGCGGTTTTGTTTTTTGATTACAAGAACGGGGAGCTAGAGTACTCAACTCAGCAACATGAAGCCGCCGTGACGGATTTGAAATATTCTCCGGACGGACGCTACCTTGTTTCGGCGAGCGCCGACCACACTTTTGCTCTACTCAAAGTTAAGAACGGCATTCCGGTTGAGAAGTCTAGCGGAGTGCTGGACTATTTGGGCAAAGCTTTCTTTCAGGCATTCGGCAAGCATAAGGGCCGGGTAAACAGTATAGATATCTCGCCGGACAGCTCTAGAATCGTATCAGGCAGCAACGACGGAGCGATTCGCTTGTGGGATGCGGACCGGGAACAGTGGCTACACACTTATCGTGAACATCGCTCGGGAGTCAGCGCCGTTCGGTTTTACGGGAAGCGGCTTGAAGTTCTGTCCGGCGCAATTAGCGGTGTCGTGCGTTTAATGAACCTGGGAGAGGGACAAAAAGAAAGGACATTCGCTGGCCACAAGGGGGCTGTTGTCGCCATCGCCCTTGGGCAGGGGCACAAAATGTATACGGCATCGGTTGATTCTTCGATAAGGGTCTGGGCTATTGACAGCGGCAGAGAGCTGCAGACGATTGACCTTCGTGGTGTGACTGATTTGCCGCAGTCGATGTTCGTTTCAGACTCGAAGCTTTACGTCGGAACTTTGCGCGGCGTGATTCTAGATTTCGATTTGACCTCACCGGTAAAAGGCAAGGCTAAACCGTCGAAAGGCAGAAAGAAGCGCTGACGCTGGAGGCGCCTGCGCTTCTTCTGCGCTTATGGACTACATGTTCGCAGCGATTTGCGGCGTAACAACCAGCACGGGTCCAAGTATCGCAAACACCACCATGGAGAGGACCACAGCGGCTGCGATGCACGTTAATGTAAACACCAAGCGCTTCTGCTCGGGAATGCCGGTAACTGGTGTGATGCCTTTATAGAGGACTACGAGTCCATAAAGCCCCACCAAGCCAGCAATGAACGAAAATAGCGTCCACGGCAACAGCCCGATAATCGGCGCAACAAGCATCCCTGGTGTAGCCGAATACGCAAGCAGTCGCACTGCGTCGGTTCGAGAGCAAACGGTTGATCCAAATTTAGGTGCAATTGCTTCAATGATCATTGCCATTACGTAGACCATCGCGAGGCTTACAGCCCAAGAAATTGCGGCAGCGACAAGGGAGAAAAAGAAATGGCCACTCATCGTTTCGAGAAATCTACAAATCGCAGAAACTGCTGCGATA
>JAGRAN010000217.1:19290-20021 GCA_020434585.1 Bdellovibrionales bacterium | reverse complement strand
TGCCCGATGGAGCTGTCCACCTATTTTCGCATAAACGCTCAAAACACTGGCCAGTTCGAGCGCACGTTGATCATCGCGGATGAGGGAAGCTATGTCAGCTATATGGAAGGCTGCACCGCTCCAATGCGCGACGAGAATCAGCTGCATGCCGCGGTAGTTGAACTTGTCGCGTTAAAGGACGCTGAGATTAAGTATTCTACCATCCAGAACTGGTATCCAGGCGACAAAGACGGAAAGGGCGGTATTTACAACTTCGTCACTAAACGCGGAATTTGCCTTGGCGAGAACTCTAAAATCTCCTGGACCCAAGTTGAGACTGGTTCTTCGATTACGTGGAAATATCCCAGCTGCATTTTGAAGGGCGATAATTCAGTCGGAGAGTTTTACTCTGTCGCGCTAACCACAGGTCGTCAACAAGCCGATACCGGAACAAAAATGATCCATATCGGAAAAAACACCAAGAGCAATATCGTTTCTAAGGGGATCTCTGCAGGCTTCGCGCAAAACTCTTACCGCGGCTTGGTAAAGGTGATGAAGGGTGCGGACGGCGCGAGAAACTTTTCACAGTGCGATTCGATGCTGATGGGTGACAAATGCGGAGCCCACACCTTTCCTTATATCGAAGTTCGAAATCCGACAGGAAAGGTTGAGCATGAAGCTACAACTTCGAAAATTGGTGAGGATCAAATATTTTACTGCAATCAGCGTGGCATCTCGACTGAGGATGCCGT
>JAGRAN010000217.1:0-19149 GCA_020434585.1 Bdellovibrionales bacterium | reverse complement strand
GAAAATGCTGGAAATTTCAAATCTACATGCATCGGTTGAAGAAGGAGCAGAGATTCTTAAAGGTCTTAACCTGAAAGTGAATCCCGGTGAGGTCCATGCAATCATGGGCGCTAACGGCTCCGGCAAAAGCACTTTGGCAAACGTGCTTAGCGGAAAAGATGGTTACGAAGTAACTGACGGCTCCGTTACGTTTTGCGGTGAGAATCTTCTGGAAATGGACCCTGAAGAGCGCGCAGGAGCAGGGCTATTTATGGCCTTCCAGTATCCCGTAGAACTTCCGGGTGTGAATGGGATGTATTTTCTCCGCACCGCGTTAAATTCAGTTCGAGAATACCGCGGAGAAGAGCCAATGGGCGTGCGTGAATTTTCTGCCCTAGTCAAAGAAAAGGCGGAACTTTTAGATAAAGACGTTTCGATGCTCAATCGTCCGGTTAATGAAGGCTTTTCCGGAGGAGAGAAGAAAAAGAACGAAATACTGCAAATGGCGGTGCTCGAGCCGAAACTTGCGATCCTTGACGAAACAGACTCCGGACTGGATATCGATGCGCTGCAAGTTGTTGCCGGCGGGGTGAACAAACTTAGAAACGATAACAACGCCGTAATACTTATTACACATTACCAACGCCTCCTTAATTATATTGTTCCTGATTTCGTTCACGTAATGCTCGACGGTAAAATCGTACAGTCCGGCGGGAAAGAGCTTGCGCTCGAACTCGAACAATCAGGATATCAATCTTTTAAAGCAGGGTCTTCGGCTTCAACTGCCGCAGTATAAGCGTTTTAAGTTTTCATGGAGAATGCGATGGATTCCTCGCGCGAAGATGTGAATAAACTTGTGTGGAGCGCCGCTGGCTTTCAGTCTTTCGAGCGCGGATTGAACGGACAGGCTAATGCGCCACTGCATGCGCTTCGCAAGCGAGCTTTCGGCCAGTTTGAAAAAGTTGGATTTCCGTCGACTAAGAATGAAGACTGGAAGTACACCAACATCGCTAAGATTTCTGACCACAGCTTTGCGCTGCCGCCTCTGGAGTACGATGCCGCGCAGGCAGCTGAACTACTTGGCGCAGCCACGCTTAGTGAAAAGCCAGCAGCAAAGCTCGTTTTCATCAATGGCCGCTATGCTGCTGAATTGAGTGAGGCAAGCGAGTTGCCTGCTGGACTTAAGGTCAAGTCAATCGCGCAGACCTTGAAGGATTCGGCGGGTGATCCAGACAGAACGCTGATTGAGTCATCCCTAGGTTCAGTCGCGTCCTATGAGCACGAGTCCTTCGTCGCGTTAAATACAGCATTTGTGACTGACGGAGCACTGGTCATAGTCGAAGCCGGTGCTGTCGTTACTGCACCTGTCGAACTAATTTTCGTAACAACTTCCGATGCGCAAAACGGACTGTCTAACAGTCGAGTCTTTGTGTCGATGGGCGATAATTCAAAAGCGTCGCTGCTAGAGTGCTATATCGGCGCAGCGGACACTGAGTATCTGGCTAATTCGGTATTTGAAGCGCATGTGAGCGAGTCTGCGGTGTTGGAACACACACGCCTTCAGCTGGAAAGTAAGTCTGCGTACCACGTTTCGGCAGTTTGTGCGGCGCAGGCGTCGTCCAGCAAGTTTACTTCAAACTGTTTCTCAGTTGGCGGCAAAATAGTTCGCAATAATGCCTCCAGCGTCCTTCGTGGTGAAGAGATAGTTGCCGCGTTTAACGGCTTGTCTGTGCTTGGTGGGGATCAGCACGTAGACAACAATACACTTCTCGATCACGCAAAGCCCAACAGCGAGAGTCACGAGTTATACAAGGGGATTTACGGCGATAAATCTCGGGGTGTTTTTTCTGGAACAATCATCGTTAGGCCGGATGCGCAGAAAACCAACGCCTTCCAGTCAAACAGCGGATTGCTTTTGTCAGACGATGCGGCCTTCGACACTAAGCCGCAGCTAAAGATTTGGGCGGACGACGTGAAGTGTTCTCACGGGGCGACGGTCGGACAGCTTGACGATGAAAGTATGTTTTATTTGCGAAGCCGCGGAATACCTGAGGTCAAGGCCCGCCGCATGCTGGTTCGTGCGTACGCAAGCGATGTAGTATCTAAAGTCGAGTGTGAGTCGGCTCGAGATGTGATCTGGAGTGTGATCGAAGAAAAGCTTGCGCGAGTTGAGGGTTAACTGGCAGCCGGATTATAGGCTGTGATATTGGAATTCGAGCCAGAGTTTAATCCGCTGATAAGATTCGGAAGTAAAAAGGCTCAACAGCCAAACCCCGGCATTATCAACTCCCGGGATCCATATAAAAAAGACACCTGTCGAGAGCATCACCAGGCGCACTCCGAAAAAGATTAGGAATACGAGAAAAAGCTCTATGCAAAATTTTTTTCGGTCTTTAGTCATTCACGTTCACTGATTTTAGAACTACAGCTTGCATTTGCTTCGACGATAAAGCAAGTCATTTTCTCCCAAGAAAGTGTGCAATATCGTCGACCATATGGTTCCAGGCGCGGCCCATGCGCTGTGGACTAATAAGCAGATGCCGCCTAAATTTTCCGGACTCACCTTCACTGTGTAGAGCTTCGATATCCCAGTTTTCGAGAAGCATGTCGTGCTGCCAACAGCGCAGCCCGTCAATTGCAACAAATTCATCTCGGGGGTCGATAGTTATTCGACTGGGAACTGAGCTTAATTTCTGGATAGCAGCTTTTTTGAACAAAGTTTTACGCGCCTGGAACATAGCCTTGTAAGCATTAAGCGGTGTCCACGAATGCAGGCGAATATCTTTGGGAGACAAACTCGGAAGACTAACGCCCAAGAGCGAAAATGGAAGCAGCAGCGGTAGAAACTTAGCGGCAGGCTGCAGAGCTATCGGAGGAGCGAGTAAATACATTCGCTTAAATGAGATCATTCCTCGACCGACTGCGCTCATGCACAGCAGCGCACCAGTCGAATAACTGACGCAAAAAAGTGGAAGTCCAGAGCTGCGGCCTTTGGCCTCGTTCCACGCAGCTTCAATATCATCCAGCCACAAACGGCAGCTGACTTTCTGTAACTCCATGCTGCCGGTGTAATGGCCGCTTAACGCGACTCGCAGCGACGAAAAACCGCGCTGCGCCAGAGCCTTGCAAAGTGGTTCACAGGCTTGCGGCTTGGTATTAAGTCCGTGAACAACAACAGCAATACCCCGACAATTAGTGCGATTTGCGTCATACCATTCCCGAGGATTTATAATCGTATTCACTTTAACTATTGTTGTGTTGAAGTTTGACGGCTTTGCGATGCTGCGTGATTATTTCCATGTAATTTTAATTATGTCTATTTTGACTGTTTGCCTCAATTCCGAAGAGCCGGACCTTACTGGAGTTTTATTATGAATCGAATCGTTGCCGCAGCATTTATTCTCGCGTTCGCTCAAGTAAGTAATACCCGGGCGGAATCTAGCGGAGAGCGCAGAGGTTTGGTTACGACAGCTGCCTGCCCGTATTCCTGCAAGGATGCCGGACTGAATAGCCAAGACTGCGCTGAGCGCAGGGTTGGCGATAGCTGCCAGATAGAAGATTTTACCCAGCCTCCAGGTCATCGGTCGATGGTCCGTGTTGGAAAGGATGCGGCACCGGAGGCTCAGAATTTTTCCAACGCTCGCGCTAAAGAAACAACTTTAATGGTCGATCCCGACCGCCGGGGATTGATTACCTCTTCAACCTGCCCATACACTTGTAAGGATGCAGGTTTGCAGATGAACGTGTGCCGGGAGTCCCGAGTCGGCGATACCTGCAGGATAGAGGACTTTACCCAGCCGCCTGGGCACCGGACCCTTGTGAGAGTCGCGAAAGATTCGTAGTTGTATGGATGTTTATTTTGCCGGGGAGTTGTTCTCGGCCAAACATATCATTGGCAATGCAGTTCTTGCAGCTGCGATTGAGACCGTCTCAGAGGGGCGGTTTAGTTGCATACTTCCGCAGGCTTTGGAGCAGCGGGGCACTACGCCCCGCGCAATTCGCGATCAAGATCTAGAAGCCGTATATCGCAGTGATGTTGCCCTATTTAATTTTGACGGAACAGAAGTCGATAGCGGCACGGTCGTCGAATTTATGTTTGCCAAATTTTTGGACATACCTTCTGTTATCTTGCGCACTGACTTTCGCGCAGCGGGAGACAGCGGCGATCTTCCTTGGAACCTGATGCTCAGTTACTATCCGCGAACCAAAGTCGTATTGAGCGATGGCTTGGGCAAGTATCAGGCTGAAATGAAGCCTGGTTCGCGCGCGAAAGGAACTGCACGAGATTCAGTCGAGGCGGCGAATAGCTATCTGGAGAAAATTGCTCGCGAAGTTGTTGAAGGCTTCGATGAAGTTATTTCACGCAAACCACGCTTGCCCCAGATCTTGAGAAAGCACGTTTACGAATGGGCGCGTATGTTGCCAGGTGATTCCTTCGAGAAGGCATTCTCAGAGATGGAGGCGCAGCTGGTCCTGCACAGTAAAGTTGAGCAGGGCCTCTTATAGCGGGAGACGGTAAATGGCCGTTTGCGTAGTAGGAAGTTTCGTTCAAGACTTGTCATTCAAAACAGAGCATTTTCCGGCTCCGGGCGAAACTCGCATCGGACGATTTAAAACTGGCCCGGGAGGTAAGGGGTTTAACCAGGCGGTTGCCTGCGCCAGACAGAACGTAGAAACCAATTTTATCGGCGCAGTCGGAGACGATGTGTTTGGAGCTGGCGCTCGAGCCTTTGCCGAACAGGAAAAAATTGACGCGCGTTTTGAGGTAGTTAGTGGAGCGGCATCCGGTGCCGCATCGATAGTAGTCGGTCCGAGTGCACAAAATATGATTGTTGTTGCGCTTGGTGCGAACGATTGCTTGAGCCCAGACTTCGTTAGCCGCAATGCTGACTGCATCGCCAAGGCGAGCATACTGGTTTGTCAGCTCGAGTGTGCCCTAGATTCGATTAAAAATGCGTTCGCAATAGCCCGTGAAAACTCTACGATCTCAATTCTTAATCCGGCTCCGATTAATGACGGAGTAGATGCCGAACTTCTTGCGCTCGCAGATATTTTGATTCCCAACGAATCTGAATTGTCTTTTCTGTCGACAAAGTTGTTAGGCAGGAGCGTGATTGACTTTAATAATGACCAGGCACTAACCGATGTTTGCTCTGAATTAGGACTGACGTGTGCAGTCGTAACGCTTGGCGAGGCCGGATGCTTTGTCTTTGATGCTCGCGGTAGAAATGTCGAGACTTTTCGAATCGGCGCAGTCGCGGTTGACGCAGCCGATACGACTGGAGCGGGAGATGCATTTTGCGGGGGGTTCGCTGCAGCGTTGTCGAGGGATTCGGCTGATCTGCGCAGAGCCGCATTGGAAGGTACCGTTGTCGCCGGCCTAAGTGTGACACGTGAAGGTACCGCGCCGGCGATGCCTAAGAGAGACGAAGTTGAGCGGCTTGGTGCGGAGCACGGTTTGCTTTGAAAGGAGAAAGTTATGCCCTACATAAAAAAAGAAGAGAGAAAGGTTTATCAGGAAGCGATTAATGCATTAGCTGAAGCAGTCCCGCGCGACCGTACTGCACGACCAGGGCACATGAACTATATAGTAAGTTTGCTGATTGAGCGTGTTTACGGTGAGCAGATGCGCTACTGCGATCATAATGAAGTGCTTGGCTTTCTTGAAGGAGTTCAGCTAGAGTTTTATCGCCGAAAAACTGCTCCATACGAAGACGAGAAGATTATTTCTGAAGGCGATTTAAACGATCTCTAAACTGTCTCGAGAAGCTGCAGAAAATTTACAAAGCAGCAGCAGCAAGCCGATTGTCTGTCCGGTTAGCAGCAGGGCCGTATACCAGGGCATGTGATTAGGTAGATAAAACGACATCAGAAATCTAGCGAGTAAAACATCCGGAATGCTGAGGAGTGCCACAATCAGCAGGACGGCAATAAGATCGTTTCGTTTTTTGGGTCCTGTTTGCAGTGCAATTAATAAAAGCACTGGGTAAATTAGAACAGGGAACATATGTGCCCACATGATTGGAGAGATTAGCAGCATTAGCACCGTTGTCAGCGAAAAGCCGACTCCTTGATCTCCCTTGATTTTATTTAGAGTTGCTGCGAGCCACATAATTAGCCCGGCTTGAACAATTAACTGCAGCGTGCGCGCGATTAACGGCAGTTCAACTAAGGGTTCGACCCATGCCGTTTTTGCCCCAATTAAGCGCTCGATGAATCCGCAAATAGACACGTTTAAGACAAAAGCGTTCCACTGTTCCATGTCTGACGCGATTATCTGATGGACATATTCTGACCAGGGCTCAACTCCTCCAATCAGCACACTTAGAAAAACGCCCAAAGTAAATGCTGAGATCATCCATGATAAGCTTGTAAATCGGCGCTGAGCGATCAAATAAAGCGCGATGATCCCTGGAAACAATTTAAACAGCGCAGCTATCCCGAACAGCACACCAGCGCTTCGCTGGCCGCCTCGTTTAAGACTAAGCCACCCGAACGTAATACAGCCGGCAATTAAGACGGAGGACTGTCCCGTTCCAAGGCAGTAAATTACCGGATACCAGCAAAAGCAAAATCCTAAGGCCAGTGGGAGCAGCTTGGGGTTGATTGGTATATTCCTAAAACTCGCAACTACCATTGCAGTTACGATTAACAGTGAAAGAATGTTGAGTGCAACAAACGCGATAGGATAAGGCAGCACTGAGAACGGCAGAAATAAAAGAGCTGTCGAAGGGGGATGATTGTTGGCGATATGCCAGTTTCCGGGCACAGTTTGATCGATTATTTGCTGAATAGAATCGCCGTAAATCGGAAACCCGCTGCGAAGTGCCGTCGCCGCAGCGTAGTCCTGCATGAAATCGGACCCTACCGCTCGGTAAGCAGCTGTAAACTTCAAGCAAATTGCGAGGCCGATGATGCAAAATGCCCATCCAACGGCTCGCATTGTTCTGCTTGAAACAATGCTCATCTCTTACCGAGTAAAGTGATTCGAGTAGGTTTAGACCTTCGGACCGGCTTCAATAATTTCCAAACTAGCGCCGCTTTCAAACTGCTTAAAATTCTTATTGAACAGTTGAGCCAGGCCTTTCGCTTTTCCATCATACGCTGCCGCATCTTTCCAAGTGTTTCTTGGGATAAGAATCTCAGACGGTACGTTAGCGCAACTTGTCGGAACAGCGAATCCAAAAATTGAGTCTGTGACAGTTTCAGCTTCAGCAAGCGAACCGTCGTGAATAGCGTCAATAATTGCTCGGGTATATGAAAGCTTCATGCGGGAGCCCACGCCGTAAGGCCCGCCGGACCAGCCGGTGTTGACCAACCAAGCATGTGAGCCGTGGGTGCGCATACGTTCAGCAAGCATTTCCGCGTACTTGCTCGGATGCCACATGATGAACGCAGCACCGAAGCACGCTGAAAACGTTGCTTCAGGCTCGGTAACCCCTTCTTCAGTTCCGGCGACCTTTGCAGTATAGCCGCTAATGAAGTGGTACATGGCCTGAGCGGGAGAAAGTCTGCTTACTGGAGGCAAAACACCGAACGCATCGCACGTGAGAAAAATAATATTCTTCGGATGGCCGCCGACGCAGGGAATTTTGGCGTTAGGAATGTAGTCGATCGGGTAGGACACGCGAGTGTTTTCCGTGATCGAAGTGTCGTCGTAATCGACTTCGCGGCTCTGTGAATCGAACACAACATTCTCAAGAATCGATCCAAAGCGAATAGCCTGGAAAATCTCGGGCTCAGATTCGGCAGTCAGTCCAATGCACTTGGCGTAGCATCCACCCTCGATGTTGAATACACCACTGTCTGTCCAGCAGTGCTCATCATCGCCGATTAGCTTGCGCTCCGGGTCAGCGGACAAAGTGGTTTTTCCCGTTCCAGAAAGTCCAAAAAACAAGGATACGTCGCCGTTGTCACCTTCGTTTGCGGAGCAATGCATCGAAAGAACGTCGTTTTTGGGCATGATGTAATTCATGATCGTGAAAACGCCTTTCTTCATTTCGCCGGCGTATTCAGTCCCTAAAATAACGAATTCTTTGCTTTCGAGATTTAGGTCGATGCTTGTCGCAGAACTCATCTGAGCGGTGTATTTGTTCGCCGGGAAGCGACCAGCGTTGTAAATCACATAGTCTGGCTCACCGAACGATTGCAGTTCTTCTTCAGTTGGTCGAATCAGCATATTGTGCATGAAGAGGGCGTGATATGCGCGAGAACAAATTACCCGAATTTTCTTGCGATGCTTGGGATCCCAGCCTGCGAAGCCATCCAGCACAAACAACTTCTTGCGAGTATTGAGGTAGTCGATCGCACGTTCGCGGTTAATTATGAAGTTGGTCTCCTCCAACTCCACGTTAACGTTGCCCCACCAAATATCAGCTTCACTGTCGCTGTTGCGCACTACGCGCTTGTCCTTTGGGCTACGGCCGGTTTTTGCTCCTGAGTAGATTGCCAAAGCACCGGTGGAGACGATCGCTGAACCCTCTTCGTGGCGCAGCGCTTCTTCGTAAAGCATCGCTGGCGGCAGATTGCGCAGCACTGTCTGCACCGTTATTGAGTGAGCTTCTAAATCAAAGTTATTCGCCATCGTACCTCGTCTCAGGCCCGCATCTAAACTGCGGGGGTATGCTGCACATCAAACTCAAGCTACCCAAATTTTTGAAGAAATTAGGGTTGGCGCACAATAACGTGAGCTATAAGTCTTTTCAAGCCCTGTATACAACATGATGTAAGTTGCAGAAAAAACATGCTTTATTGGTGTGCTTTATCAGGGTACTAGCTAACAGCCTCAATCAATTCGCTGCGCGAAGGCATGTCGGTGTCCTCTGCAGCGGCGTCGCCGAGCAGTCGGGCTTGGGCACGCCACTTCCTCGAAAGATTCCAATAAATCAACCGGTCAATTTTGCACGCGTGAAGCGAGATGATAGCGACGGTTCCCCGCTGGCCGATGCGATGCAGCCGATCGATCGACTGCATCCAATGTTCTGCATTCCAGCTCTTGTCCAAATAAACTGCGGTTTGAGCTGCTGTGAGCGTAATGCCGACTCCTCCAGCAGCCGGCAACGCGATTAAAACTTTTGGCGATGTGGACTCTTGAAACTGACGAATAGTTTTCGCCCGCTGTTGGGTATCAACTTCTCCAGAAAACGGGGCAGCGTCGTAACGACTGTAGCGTTCGACAAGTTCGCGCACATTGCCAAGGTAGTTAGTCCAAATGACAATCTTCTGTTCGTTTTCTTCAACAACTTCTTGAACGATCTCGTCAAGCTCAAGAAACTTGGCGGGTTCACCTTCCCAAGCGGGATCGACAAGTCTCGGATTGGACGCAAGCTGAACGCCGCGCAGATATTCTTCTGCTATCGATCTAACTTCTCTAAAGTACTCCTCTCCGCTGACTGAAGTGACTCGAAGCAAAAGCTCTTTCCTGACCTCTTCGTAGCGCTTGAGCTGATCGCCGGTCAGCGCAATGTCTCTCGCGGCGAATGTTTTCTCTGGCAAATCCAGTACATCTTCTTTCCTGCGGCGCAGAAGTATTTCGTGCACTCTTTCGATGGCTGTGCGTACTCCCTCCGGCTTAAACTTGCGTACCGCAACTCGACTCCATTTAGTACCAAGTTCAGCCACCGTGCTAAGCCAGTCGAAATAGTTAGTCCCGAAGCGTTCTCCATCGTCAAGCAGCAAGACTTGGCTCCAAATGTCCGAAATGTCTTTCGGCGTCGGAGTTCCGGTAAGCAGCACTCGATGCGGGCATTGTTTGGAGATTTCACGAAGGGCAGCAAAAGTCTTCGACTGCGGATTCTTCGCGCGCTGAGACTCGTCCACGCAAAGCATCGGGCTTGATTTTCTCAGATGTTTTAACAATCTTCCGGCTACCGATTCGAGCCTGACGGTTTCAAAATTTACCACAAGCCCGTCGTAGTTTCGCAGGTCACCGCTCTCGAGGAAGTTGTCCCTCGCTTTTTTTGACGCAGGAAGTGCAGCCAAGGTTAGATCCGAAAACCAATTGCAAGACTCAGCAATCCAGTTGCGCACGAGAGAGTTCGGACAAACGATGAGCAAGAAATTGCTTTCGCCCTTTTCTTGCCGCATCCGAAACGCAGTCAGCGCAGTCAAAGTTTTCCCCAATCCCATGTCGTCGCCCAAGAATGCTCGCGGCGTTATGCTCAGCCAATGGGCTGCGATCCTTTGATGAGGGTACAGCTTGGCCTCAAGAGCTTGGTCGGCCAAATTTAGCTTCCAATCATCAGCGTTGAGATAGCTATCGCGCAGGGCAAGCTTTTCCCGCCGAAGCTTTAGCTGTTCAAGTTTGTCCGCGAAAAGCTTAGAGCGTGGCGCATTCTTTAGGGCATCGGAGGCGTCAAGTAAGCGGTTATCGTCGAAGTCCACTTGTAAATAGTGAGCCTGATCCAGGTTTGAAGCAGTCGGCGGTATCGCGTCCGTAAGCGTCTTAAGTTTAATTTCTTCTGCAAGTTGCTCTGCGATGCTTAATCGCCCCATCCCGTTGGGTCCAATTCGCCAGCAGCAAGGTGGTTGGACGACGGACAAGAGGGCATCTGCAAAACCAGATTTGTTCTGTTTAATGCTACGAAGATATGCTCCTTCGCGTTTGGAAAGAAACTGCTGAACTTCTTTGGTTAACCATACTTTGATTTTGCCTTCTTCGCAGTTGTACAGACCCTCTACGCAGCTGCGTTCAGATAAGGTTTTTGCATCGCTGCGGCGCTGCCGAAAATCAGAAGCTTTGGGAAGAAAGCACTCTAACTGCTGGACAGTGTACCCCTCCAAAGAGAAAACACCTTTTTCGCGCGGCTGAGCAAGTCCCACAAACGGCAGCAGCATACATTCTTTAAGCTCTTGTGAGTTTGGAGCATGGGTGCCGGCGATGATCGCATTTCTAAGTTTCGCGGTGGACTTGAGTCGGAGACTCGATGCCTCATCGAATGCAAATGCCGACTCGGAGTCGCGCAGGCTTCGCACAATGTCGTTCAGTAAATGAGTGGGAATGTAGTAGCATCTTTCAGAGCGAATGTAGTGAACCCCGGGAAAAGCCAGCACTAAGCGCTTAACCTTTGTCCTTTTCTTAAGATGAGCCCGAATTGATGTTTCGTGGCGCCCCATGCGAAAAACGACGTGGAACCCAGCTGCGGAAATTACTTCTTCCGGAGCACAAAACGGATCGTATCCAGCAAGTTGATTCTTGGAATCCGTAGCTTCGCCGGACTGCTCCATGGAAACTCCTAATCGGGCAGGCTGTGAATGAGAATGGTCTTGCCTTCGATTTCTATATGTCCGTCTTCTTCAAGTCCTTTGAGCGCGCGGGTGACCATTTCTCTTGATGTGCCAACCATCGAAGCCAGTTCTTGATGGGTTGGCCGCTGCTCGACTCGCATCGTGCCGTCGTTACTATCTGAGTCGGAGACTGCCAGGGTTGCGAGAGTGCGGGCTACGCGGCGATACACATCGAGCAGAGCAAGATCGCCGATTTTTGCAGACGAAGCGCGGAGACGCAGCGCGAGTTCACGCATAAGCGCCAAGGTAAAATCAGGATTTTTGGAACACTGCTGATGAAACTGTTCTTCAGGAAGTACAAGCAGCTTACAGTTAGTTGATGCGACCACGTTCGCGCAGCGATCTCCCCCGGCCAGTAACGCAATTTCACCAAAGAAATCACCTGGACCCATTTGCGCCAGGATTATTTCCTTTCCGTCTTCGCTGACTAAAGTAATCTTCGCCGTTCCTTCGACAAGGAACATTAGACTTGGTCCAGGATCTTCTGCGTAAATGATAAAACTGCCTTTGGGTACCGATCGCTCGCGCATATCTGATGCGATAAGTGATCTAGCTTCCTGGTCTAGTGAGGCGAGTAGCGGGATAGATTCAAGTGAAAGCGCAGAGGCCATTTGTTCAACTCCGCTTTGAGGGGTTAAGCGGTCAGTTTAACCAGCCTTGCTGGTCGTACCAATTGTAAATCTTCTTAACTTCGGTTCGGAAGTCGTGCGTCGCATGAAAGCCAAGTTCCGACTCTGCTTTTCGCGTGTCGAACCAGCGGTTTTTGGTGAAAAAATCCACTCTGCGGCGATGAAGCGGCGGTTCGATGCCAAAGGGCCTACAGACAAATTCAACTAGCGACCCAAGTGCCTGAACAGGAGCAGCTGGAATTTTTATTGGTAGCGGTTTTACCCCAGCGGCTTCAGCTACGGCCTCAACTACTTCTTGAAGAGTATGCGGTTCGTTGCCGGCGATAATATACGTCTGTCCGATTGCTTCGTCCTTTTCAGCTGCAAGAATGAAGCTGTTGACCAGGTCGTGGACATAAATCCAATGGGTCCAAGTTTGACCGTTTCCGATAATTGGGAATCTGCGCCGAGCTACGCCGCGAAAAAGCTTTAGTATACGACGGTCGCCGTCGCCCCAAATCATCGCTGGTCGGATAATTGTTCCCTTGATGCGGCCCGCGGCGAATCGTTCTTTAACCAACTTTTCGCCTTCACATTTGCTTACTTGGTAAACATCGTCGGGGCGATAAGCTTCATTCTCATCAGCAGGGGAATCTTCGATGTGGCTGTGGACGCCGATAGTGCTGCAGTGAATAACCCGCTGACAGCCGAACTCTTCCGCGGCATCTAAAACGTTTTCAGTGCCTTTTACATTTACGTTCCAGTAAACCTGATCTGGGAATTTAGCCTCACGAAACAGCGCAGCGATATGAAAGATGATGTCTTTACCTTTAACCGCCTCGAATACGGACTCTCTGTCTGTAACATCGCCGTAATGGAGCTTTGCGCCAAGACGCTTTAGCTCATCAACCTCTGCGGGATCACTAGTCGTTCTAACTAGAATCGAAACATCATAGCCTTCTTTTAAGAGGCGGCGGGTTAGGTGACCACCGACAAAGCCGGTAGCGCCTGTAACTAAGAGCTTCTTTCCGTTCAGGATTTTCACAACGGGACCACGACTAATAAATCATTTCGAATGTGTTTCGCAGAGAAACATAGTATAATTCTCACCGGATAAAAAGCGGCATCGAGAAAAATAAAATGCTGTATAGTTGGTATATTAGGCCACTTGATATTTGCACAAATTAAGTCCATATTTCCCAGCAAGTGAAAGGGCCTTATCGTGTCTCCTGGAAATTTGTTTATGGTCGCTTCATTAAGTGAATACGCCCCCGATATTGAGACTTCAAGCGAGGCGTATCGCCTGCGTTTTAGCGGCCAGCTGGGGGATTATTTCCTCGATGTGCAGAATTCTTTGATCGAAGAATTCATTTCAAGGGGCAACTACATCACAGAAACGGTACTAGAGGTTGGGGGCGGACATGGCCAGCTCCTTCCGATGCTGCTTGGTCTTGGTGTTGCAGTCTGTGTCCATGGAAGCAGCGAACAGTGTTTTAAATCAATTAAGCACTTGGTCGGAGGCGTTTCGTCTCCGCTCGACAAGGTAGTATCGCCTTTAAACCGACTACCGTTTGCCGACGATAAATTTGACGTAGTTGTTTCCGTCCGAACTCTTGCCCACGCCCCGGATTGGGAAATGCTGCTCGCTGAGATGTGCCGAGTTGCGAAGCGCAGAGTGATTTTTGATTACCCGCCGTTGTGGAGCTTTAACATTACTTACCCGATATTTTTTAGACTGAAAAAGCTGATCGAAGGAGATACGCGGCCGTTCAAGCGATTTTCTACGGCTGAACTACGCGGCATTTTAGCCAGTCATGGTTTTGCTAATGTTGAAGTTGGTAGAGAGTTTTTTCTTCCAATGGCCCTCCACCGCTTTCTCGGAATGCCCAAACTATCTCGGTTTGTCGAAAATGCCTTCAAAGCACTTGGCCTAACCGGCCTGCTGGGCTCACCCGCGATAATTTGTGCAACGCGCGAGTAGCAGCTAATTATATAAACTCACTCTAATTACGCACCAATATAATTGTCCAATCCCATATTGTCAGGGCATGATGTTGTGCAGTCAGCTTTAAGAGTCGAGTCAGAACGAGTGGAACAGTCAGGCAAAAATTTAGGAGAAGCAAGCAACCTTTCAAGTGGTTTGTTAACCTTTGGTGCTTCGCTGCTAGTGATAGTCTTGCTTTCGGGAAAGCTCTCCTTGTGGAGCATTGACGGGACAGCGCTGCTTCCGACCTTTAAGCGCGCCGCAGCCTGCGCAGTGTTTATTACGTTGATCGGGCTTGTTATGTCTCGGTTGCGTAGAGAGCAGCTTAGACTTAGCCGCAGCGCTCTTGGCCTGGCACTTCTAGTTCTTTTTGCTTCTGATTGGCTATGCCGCGGCTATAACTTCTATCAAGGCCCAGATATTAGAGGCGAGTTGATCGTTGGCTCACTTTTATCATTTGCCCTCTTGTACTACCGAGGCAGCAGCGTCTTTCGCTGGGTATATCCGCTTGGACTTCTGCTGTTGGTCGCTTCATTTTTTATTCGCGCCAGCGGCCATGTGCTCTGGACAGACGATCACAGCACTTTTCAATACCGATTATATTTACTGCGAGAACATTTTCCGAACACCTTAATTTACAATCCATTCTGGAATGGCGGATTGTATGCCGGAGATCTGCTAGCGACAGGGTCGCTCAATGTTTTCCTGTTAAGCTCGCCTTTGCTGCTTTTTGCGCCGCCAACAGAGATTTATAATTTGCTGTTTGTGTTCATAGCCTTTGGAGTAACTTCGCTTGCCGCATATTATGGAGCGCGTCTGCTTGGTTGTTCAAAAAACACGTCTTCTATTGCTGCTATCCTTTCGGTTTGCAGCTCGCTGTTTTGGTACACTTGGGGATTTAAGTACGGCACAATGGGGTTCTTTACCTCCTGCGGACTAGCTCCCTTGAATCTGGCGCTCGTAATTCGACTGATTTCAAAATCCAATCCGCTTACACTGCGCCAGTCGCTGCTCTTTAGTGCGTTGCTGCCAATGATGGTGTTTTGGCCGCCAGCTGCTTTAGTGTTTGCTCCGGCTTTTGTATTCGCGATTTTTGCGCTGCCGCGTCTGATTAAACAACCTTCGTTTATCAGCTCCAGCATTTTAATTTCGCTAATTGTTCTACCTTGGCTCTACCTTCTACTGTCTGCGACTAACGTAGGCGGATTTTTGAACAAAGGTGTTTTTGAAACTGAAAGACACGACTTAGTTAAGCGTGAAGGCCAGGTGTTTGTTGATCGCGATGGTGAAGAAGTGCGCGAGGCCGACACTTCCAGTGAGCGCTTGAATTTGAGCGAGAGTTTAACAATGCTTCGCGAGAAAGGCATGTCGACGAATCCATTGATTCTAATTTTCGGACTCGCCGGTCTGACATTGCTTCCGCTCGCCTCGCGAAGAATTTTCATTGCGACTGCGGTTTGGATGCTGCTGCTGGGAACAATTGCCGCGCCGTTAAAACCGCAGCTGGAGCTAAGCCGGATGCTCGTCTTGCTAGCGCAGTGTTTAAGTATTCCAGCCGCTCTTGCTTTGGTTTCGCTGTTTGGACGCGCGGAGCAGGCGTTGCGCCAAACCTCTCGACCGACTTTCCGCAGATTGCATTCAATTGTTGCGGCCTGCCTCGCGGGCGGCTTTCTCCTGATTGCTCCATTCAGTGGTTCAGCAATTATTTGGAACAGGTCTCTTCATCACTTTTACTTTGCGGACGATGAAATTGAGCCTTTCATTGAAGCAGTGAAGCGCTACGGCGGTGAAGGACGAGTCTTATTTAGCGGATTTATTCTCCATGACTTCTATCACGCGCATATTGCACCGCTCGTTCTGAAGACCGGCAAGCCGATGATAGCGCGCAGCCATGTCCATAATGTTTGGTGGCGCGACGATGTCATTCCTGCGGCCTATCGTCAGCGGGGAGATGCAGGAATCGAAGAATATCTTGATTTAAAAAATGTTAGCCTAATTTCTGCTCATGAAAAGTCTTGGAAGAAATATTTCGAAGAGCGTCCAGCGAAGTATCACCGAGTATTTAATTCAAAGCTGTTTAACCTGTACTCGCGGGTCGACTATGCCCCGTCGTATTTTTTGAGCGGCGAAGGCAAAGTGCTGAGGCAGGACTCTGACGGTGTGACTGTTCGTATTGAATCGGGCAGTGCTATACTGAAGTTCAACTACTTTGACACTGTTCGGGTTAGCGCCTGCGATGTTTCGGGATATTCGGTTACCGATGACATCAGTTTTATTAAGCTCGATAACTGTCCACCCAATACTGATGTTCGCATCTACGGTAAAACTTTGAGCGAGTGGTTCCTCGGATCGTAGATGGCTTGGCTTAGGCATATATCGTGGTTCACAGCCTTGGCGTTTGTGTCGCTGCCACTGTTTTTTGGTGCTTTCGACTTGGCTCACCATAATGCTGCTGCCGTAACAGACAGCAGGATGCCGGGCAGCTGGTTTATGCTGCTCAACTTTGACTTTAATACCTTTCATCCCTGGAAGCAGGATCCCGCGGCTGCAATATTGCCAGGTGAGCACTGGTGGCGCTTGTATGTAGTTCTTTTGGGAGCCGTTTTTTCTTTAGGCTTTGCTGCCAGCCAAAGACTTAGCGGTAGTGAGTCGCTCGTTTGCTGGTCGGGTGCGGTGCTTTGCTGGATGGTGCTGCTTTGGCTTTTCGGATGCGACCAAGTAGTACTGGCTTTTATCAGTGTTTTCCCAGCGCTAGAGGCAGCGGTGTTGTGGAGTACTCGTCCGAAGTCCATCTTGGGCAGCTGCGCTGCCGCGTTTACCGCCGGTCTGCTTTATTGTCTTTTTGCACAGCAACTTGCTCCGCTTGGTATTTTTGTGTGCTGCGTCGGTTCGCTATTTGTGCTTGAAGCTAAGTCGCGAGACAGCGTAATTCAACGGATATTCTGGATAGCACTTCTGCCGGCTGCTGCTTACTCAGTTGCCGCTCCTGCACCAATCTTCCCTGATTATCCGCTGCAGGCCCGCGTCGTTCCCGACGACGGCTTGAGCGGAATGCTGCGACCGCTGCTTGGTGCTGATTCGTCCATTCCGATTTCCAATTGGATTGCGGAGCGCTATGCGGTGTGCGGCTTAACCGCTGTGATAGCGGCTCTGATGTTATCCACATTTTTTCTAGCGAACGGCACACCCGCCAAGCTCGTGCGCAAGTTCAAGTATTTGCCGATAGTACTGCTGTTGTTCGTTTTAGGGGATGCTTGGACGCCGACCTGGCTTGCGTCAATTATGCCGGTACAGACTTTTTCACGCTTAGTTCCCGGCGGGGTGTTTTACATCCCGCTCGTTTCAATTGGTCTAGCGTTGGGAGTGTATTATGCATTCAGGGTCTGTGCGATGAACAGCAAATCATGGCCGGTATGGACGATAGCGCTCAGCATGATGATCGTGGGTGCTGCCAGCAGCTTAGTTTTAAAAGAGGGACCTATCGAAGCGCTTCGCTTTGGACAAATTTATAATGCTGATCGCGGCGAAGTTTTTGAACAACTGCTCATGAGAGCCAAGACCGGCGAACAGCAAGCCGCTCGGCAATATGAAGAAGATTTTCAAAAAGTCATCTCTCCTTCCTACGCTGTATATCGTTTAAGAGGTTTAAGTCTCCTTGATAACGTCGAGCGCTACCAGCGCAGAGACTATCGCGCTCTCGACAACGTTGAAGTTATAAGTGCATCTTCGAACCTTGAAAAGATTTCCAGCCTTACGGACGGCCAGGAGAGCACTAGATGGTTTGCGGGTGGTGGACACCAAAGCGGCAACGAATGGTTATATGTTAAGTTTAAGACACCTACTGAGATCGAGGGTGTTGAAATGTCCACTGGGCAATACGTGACTGATTATCCTCGAGGCATTGCAGTTTACGGTGGCAGCGCCTGTGGTTCGTCAGTTGAGGAAACGCTGGAGAGATCGAGTACGGCTGTTGCGTTGTTTAACGAAGACGATTGGCAGGGCCCTGTATTGTTCACGAAGTCAGGTTTGCCTTATTTCGGAACACAGAATTATGTTCGACCGGTGTTCGGCAGTTCAGTTAAAACGAACTGCTTGCTAATCAAGCAAACGCGGCAGGATGACCATTACGATTGGTCCGTTGCTGAAATGCGTTTGTTGTATTCTTATGCAGAGCCTGAGTCAGAGGGATGAGGGTTAGACAAGCTAGAAATTTTTTTGATGCGGGGCAAGTAGCTACTTTGTGCTCTCACTCTAAAGTGCACCAGGACTATCCCTTCGGTTCTTTGGTTCAGTACGATGTAACTGAGCAGGGTGAGCCGATAATTTATGTGTCGCGCATTGCGCAGCATTATAAGAATCTACTCGAGAAGCCGCATGCGAGCATTTTTGTCTCCGATCCAAACGCAGGCAGCGCCCCTTTGTCGTGTCCGAGAATCACTGTAATGGCTGAATTTTCCTTGGTCGACGATGCGGCGAAAGGGGAAACGGAAGCCAAATACGTTAAACGTTTTCCTGCTTCGGTGGATCATCGAGTGGCTCATGACTTTGTATTTTTCAAAGGTTGCATAAAGCATGTCAGATGGATCGGTGGGTTCGGTGATATTGCGTGGATTGGCGCGGAGGAATTTTGCGCGGAACCTCGCGATGAGGTCGCGTATAATTCTGCATCGATGATCGAGCACATGAATGAGGATCATCAGGATGCTCTTGGCCAGTACGTTCAAGCCTTTTCGGATGAAGAATTGAGGGGCGCTGCTCTTAGACTAGCCGCTGTTTCCGCAAGCGGCTTCAGTGTTCGACTGCTGAGGGGAGCCAGTGCGAAAGAGGTCTGGGTTCCATTTGAACCGTCCCTGAGCGGGCCCGATCAAGCGCGAACTGCATTTATCAATCTGTTAAAAACTATCAGAGAATAAGTTAAATCCACTCTCTGGGGCTTGTTAAAACTTCAATTAGTTCAGCTTCGCGTGAGCCTGGATCTATTTCGAAATCGTATTCCCATCGCACTTCAGCAGGAAGAGACATCAGAATCGACTCAGCGCGTCCATTTGTCCTGAGTCCGAATAAGGTTCCGCGGTCCCAGATGAGGTTAAACTCTACGTAGCGGCCGCGTCGAATGAGTTGAAAGTGCTTTTGCTGCTCAGAAAACTGTTCCGCTTTGCGCCGACTAACGATTGGCAAGTATGCATCGCAAAACCGCCCACCCAGAGACGAAGCCAGAGAAAAGTAGTTCTCAATGTTTTCAGGATCATCTTTTCCTAAATAATCGAAAAACAAGCCGCCAATACCACGAGC
>JAGRAN010000216.1 GCA_020434585.1 Bdellovibrionales bacterium | reverse complement strand
ATGCAGCGTTATGTTATGAAGCCTCAGATGGTACTCGCTGTCATTGTTGCGCTTCCAGATCTAAATCCCATGATGATTTCAACCGCCGATCCGGATCTTCGCGGGGCAAAGGACGAAGAAATTGCCGGTCCCTTTAACGCCATCATTGTTGATTATCGTAATAAGGCCCTGGTGAAACGTATTACTGAAGGTCCGCATGAGAAGATTTTCATAACTTACGGTTCGAACCACCTTTTCGGTATAGTTGAACTATTACAGCAGCACAATCCGGCGTGGAAAGTAGAATCGGTGAAGTGGCTAAGAACAATTGAACCGCCAAGGCAATACGATCGTGAGCTTGCAATTCCTGAAGCCTAGCGACTGACCTGTGTCGACTGTCGCAGCTTATCATGATCGGAAAGAGATGGTCTTAGCATGATGAAGATGATCCGTCGGAAGGTAAATCACTTTGCAGCGCCCTTTCGAAAATGCTCTACCAGAACCGGACTTGAGGTAACGTTCGAAGTCATGTGCTTACTTCTCGTTTCTAAACAAGATTGCTGTTTCTATGTGCCACGGACGATAGGCTGCCGTCGTTTTGCATTCCCCTGCATTGTGGTCCTTTAGGCGGTTTTGGAGATCGGTGCAAAGACCCACATAACGACGGGATTTGTTTTTGCTGGATTGAAGGATGTAAACGTAGTGCATGATCGATCACCTAAAGAGAGATTTGTTCTCTATGCGTAATCGAAAATTCAGCTAGAAAGTTGCTTGCCCACTTTCGTCGGTGCCTACGGCACGACTTCATTCCGCCGTCGCTGAAGCTCCGAAGCCTTGGCGTAGGAGCGAAGGTGAGGTGGACGATCTCAGCGCTCTTAACTGGCCAGATTCTCTACACCACGAAGCTTAAAGCAGACAAGTTGTATACGGATTCTGAAAGACTCTCTGAAAGATTAAAGTAGAAGTGTCCTCAATCTGGAGTTCAAGGAAGCCAAAATCAGCTAGCGATGGTGCCGTATTCCCGTGCCAAGGTACCAGGTTCTTCCCCCTCACCGAGCTTTCCAAAAGTGGATGTAGAATCTGTAGTGCTATAACTATCTACAAACACCAATTATTCTACCGTGCGGCCCTTTTGCATCCAGCCTTTGAGTAAGGTCGCACACCCCTCCCGAGGTTCTGTAAGCAAGTTCTTTATGGTATAATGCCAGAGTTTCTCTGAATGAGAATGTTGTGAGCTTCAACCAAACTAGTCCGTCTTGATGCACGGCTGAAGTATTGAAAGGAGTACTATCTTGAAAACTCAAGTCATCGCTTTTATTTTTTTATTCTCATTTCTTCCGACTCAAGCGCAATCCCAGTCTCAATGCAAAGAGGATTACGCTGGGACGAATACTGGTTTAGGGTGTGAAGTTTCAGCAAACGGTAACGGAAGGATATTTTTGGAAGATGACGAGGGAAACTCCAAGACAGTCAAGATGGGGAAAGCAAAACGTATTCTTGCACGAGAGAAACGTCAAATACAGAGACAGAGGGATCAGGTGCGCAGACTTCTTAAACAGACCAATAGTGAACCCTGGCAAGATTCGGCTTCTAGCTCTAAGCATTTTGATGCGATGGTTTTACTGTCACAATCTTTCTCTGTGCCAGAGGCGCAAATCACCGAGGAGGATACGATTGGCGAAGCGAGGTCGGAACTGATAACGATACGTTCGCTTGTAAAGCAAGCTATTAAAGACAACAAGAAGACCCGACGCAGTTTAAA
>JAGRAN010000215.1 GCA_020434585.1 Bdellovibrionales bacterium | reverse complement strand
CGACTGGTTCGCCGAATACCTCGACCTAATTCTTGCTGTGAGGGTGATCCCTTCGCTCGAGGGCGCTGTCGAACACATTAATACATACGGCTCACATCATTCGGATGCAATTGTGGCGGAATCACCATCCGCGCAGGACTACTTCCTCAAAGCAGTTGATTCCGCAGCCGTTTACGCAAACGCTTCGACGCGTTTTACCGATGGCGCTGAGTTCGGCCTTGGTGCTGAAATTGGAATAAGCACAGACAAGCTGCACGCAAGAGGTCCGATGGGCCTAGAAGGTCTTACAACCTACAAATACTGCATTCGCGGAAACGGGGAGATTCGCTCTTAGCGAAAACTCATTACAGGCTCGCCGAAAAGCTCTTCGACCTGATTGCACAAAACCTCGGATGGCTCCACAAGAATAGACTCTGGGAGACTGACAACCGTTTCGCTATGCTGGTCCCTGCAGACAACCAACTTCACTGGACAGTTGCCTTTGTGCTCTAAGAAAATGCTTTTCAGGTTCTCCAGCTTTGCTTGGTGTTCGGTACTCGTATTAATGCGCACTACCGCTTCACGCGCAGTCCGATCTCGCAGAGCGATAAGGGATTCAACTTCGTTTGCGACTAAATTGCAGCGTTCGTCACTGACATCGATTCGCCCTCGGATAAGCACCGGGTCGTCATCACTCAAAACTCCATACACTTTGCGATAAACGTCAGGCCAGACGAGGACTTCAACAGTTCCATTCAAATCCTCCAAGATGAAGCTCGCGTAACGGTCGCCCTTCTTTGTGTTCTTTAGTTTCAGGAAGGTAATCACACCTCCAGCCACCACATTGCTGCCGTCACTGCGTTTTCTCAGCTCATCAGTAGGCGCCGTGCCGAGGCGCTGCAGGTCGCGGCGAAACTTCGTCAGAGGATGGCCGCTTAAGTAAAAACCAAGTGCCTCCTTCTCCTGTGCAAGCTTGATGCTCTGCGGCCATTCACTCAGTAAATTTCGATTTGGCTGAAAGGTGTCGGGTTCAGTTTCCTTTGATGAGCCAAAAAGTCCCATCTGGGGCGAGGCCAGTTCGTCCTTGCGCTGCTGCGAATACTTAAGAACATCCTCGATGCGCTCCATCATCTCAGCGCGAGACAACCCAGTCCAATCAAATGCTCCGGAACGAACAAGGTTTTCGAGCAGGCGGCGATTTAGGATCGAACTGTCAAGACGCATACAAAAATCAAGCAAGCTCTTATATTCGCCTCGCGCGCTGCGCTCCTCCACTATCGGCTCGACTGCTTTCTTGCCGATGCCCTTAATCGCAGCTAGTCCGAAAACGATCTTACCCTTCGACACATTGAAGCCCGTTAAACCGCTGTTAACGTCAGGCGGCACGACGGGAATGCCGATCTCCTTGCACTCGTTTAGATTTTTGAGAGTCTTATCAGTATCACCCATTTCAAGAGTCATTAAGGCAGCCATGAACTGCTTAGGAAAATGCGCTTTTAGATAAGCTGTTTGATAGGAGATCAATGCGTAGGCTACCGAATGGCTTCGGTTAAATCCGTAACGGGCAAAAGTTTCCATCTGGTCGAAAACTTCGTTTGCAATTCGCTCGTCAGTGCCGCGCTTCACTGCGCCCTTCAGAAAGATTTTGCGCTGCTTAGCCATTTCTTCGGGCTTCTTCTTGCCCATTGCGCGCCGCAGCAAATCCGCATCGCCCAGACTGTACCCCGCCATGTCGCGAGCAATCTGCATAATCTGCTCTTGGTAGAGCATGATGCCATAGGTGTCTTTCAATACTGGTTCAAGTATCGGGTGCAGATACGTAACAGCTTCGCGGCCATGCTTGCGATTGATGTAGTGATCCACCATTCCCGCATCGAGCGGCCCAGGGCGATACAGAGCAAGGATAGCCACTAGATCTTCGAAGCAAGTTGGCTTCATTCTCGCGACCATTTCTGTGATTCCGCTCGATTCAAGCTGAAACACGCCAATGGTTCGACCGGCCGAGACAAGCTTGAATGTGCGTTCATCATCAAGGGGCAGACTGTTTACATCGACCGTTTCTTTCGTAGTCGCCTTGATCATCTGAACGGCCGCATCGATGACCGTGAGAGTTTTTAATCCAAGGAAATCGAATTTTACGAGGCCGATTTTTTCAACATAGCCCATCGAAAACTGCGTAACGACCTGCTGATCTTTATCGAGCATCAGCGGGAGAAGGTCCATAACGGGCCTGTCAGCTATCACCAGTCCGGCGGCATGCGTGGAAGTGTGACGCGAAAGCCCCTCGAGCTTTTGCGCCAGTTCGATCAACTCCCTACCCTCTCCGCTTGCGTATTCACGCAGCCTCTTCTCCATTTTGAGAGCTTCGGCGATAGGATAGTCAAAGCCCTGGCGCGGCGCTGGAATCAATTTCGCAACGCGATCGGTTTCCGCATAGCTGAGGCCCAGCACGCGTCCAACGTCCTTAATCGCTGCCTTCGCTTTTAGGGTTCCGAACGTACAGATTTGCGCGACCTTGTCTTTGCCGTATTTCTCGCGAACATAATCGATGACGTCATCGCGCCCATTGATACAAAAATCCACGTCAATATCAGGAAGACTTACCCGTTCTGGATTCAAAAAGCGCTCAAACAGCAGCTTGTGCCTGATCGGGTCAACTTCTGTAATGCGCAGTGCCCAAGCAACCAATGATCCGGCCGCGCTACCTCGTCCGGGGCCGACTGGGATTTGTTTCTTCTTAGCCCAGCG
This sequence comes from Bdellovibrionales bacterium, assembly GCA_020434585.1. Lineage (GTDB taxonomy): Bacteria > Bdellovibrionota_C > UBA2361 > SZUA-149 > JAGRAN01 > JAGRAN01. The sequence goes on along the minus strand of JAGRAN010000215.1, from coordinate 252 downwards.
AATGAAGTCTGAAACCACCAAGAAGTAGCCAGAAAATCCCATCTTCCAGATTAGAGAGATCTCTTCCTCTAGCCGCGCCTCGTATTCTTTAAGTCTCTTGCCAGAAATCGCTTCACTGCCTGCGCTTTCATCTATACGCTCTTTAAGACCAGCCTTTGCCTCTTCGGCGAAAAAATCGTCTAGCGATATCGTCTCCGGTGGGTCAAACTTCGGCATATGGTAGTGGTCGAAATCGAATTCCAATTCGCAGCG
>JAGRAN010000002.1 GCA_020434585.1 Bdellovibrionales bacterium | reverse complement strand
TCCAAACTTAACGAAGACCTGGCTAATGAATATGCCGCCATAATCCAATACATCTCCTACGCAGCTAAAGCTTACGGTCCCTTCCGGCCACAACTTGCTCAGTTTTACCTTCAGGAAGTAACGGACGAACAGGCGCACGCACAGTTCCTGGCAAACAAGATTGTGGCGCTTGGAGGAGAACCAACAACCCAGGCCGCAGATATCCCGGCAGCAAAATCCAATAAAGACATGCTTGCGGCAGTCCTAGAGGCTGAACGCCGCGCTGTAGCCGGATATACCGAGCGAGCAAAGCAGGCAGAGGAATTCGGTGATAAAGGCCTCGCGGTCCAGCTAGAGGACATGATTCGCGACGAAAGTGGTCACTCAGAGGAAACCGAAAGAATCCTCAAGGAATGGCCCCTTTAGCCGTCAGAGTTATCCCACTCCTAACCCCTCCCTACCCTAACCCGCCTAAATTACAGCGTGTTTATATGCGCCTGCCTGCAATTCCAGGGGCATAACAAGAAGCGAGAGGGAGCATTTAGAAAAACGGCCTTTTGCGGCCGCACTCCGACAGTTCATTCGACACTTCTTTATTTCGGGAAGACGGCACAGACATGTCCGACGGGCTCGATCAAACAAGGATCACACAACACTGTGGATTTCACAGAAGGGAATTACGATGAACCGCAAGAATCTCACGACTCTCGTCCGCTTTGCTCTCGTTGCCATCGTCGCCATCCAGGCTGTCGGCTGCGCGGGAATCCAGACCACCAACGGTTCTGGCAACCGCAAGTCGCTTCCTGAGTGGAAGAACGAGGCCGACTCTGCGCGTCAGCAGGTCGAAGACGGCATCCGCACGGTCAAGAACATCGGTGACATCTTCGGATGATCCGCTGCATCTCGACCGACATTTGGCATGCCTGCGCGCTCATCTTCTTCTCTTCGCGGTTTTTGCGAAGGTTAGAGGATAGAGCCCGCCGGCATGTCTGTGCTGTTTCAGGAAATTGGGGTTACAGCAACGTACCGAACCCATCAGCGGCTGCCTGACACGGATACTCTCCGCGCAGGCAGCCGCTACGAACTTTGCTGGAACATCAGACTTCGCCGACCGCCTCAGCATCGCCTGCTGCGGCTTCGGATCCAGCAGACGGCTGCGTTGCGTTTCTGATTCGCAAAACACCGTCCTCCCAGCTCACACTTGAAGCAGCTTCCCCGTCTGCGTTGAGGTCGAGGTGGCTGTCGTCATCGAGGACGAGCAGAGCTGCCGTCGTCGTGTCGGTGCCGAATTCCTCGAAGAACTCGCCGTCGTCGTTGACCCTGTAGGTGTCTCCTCTCGAGTTCTCGTCGCTGAACGAGGCGTGTTCCACACCCGAACCGGGACGGACGATGAGCGCAAGCCCCCTCTCCAATCCCTGGTCGACCTCGTCATCACCGTTGGCGATGGCGAAAGGAGGGACCTTGATGCAGACCGGAACCACCCCTTCGGGACGGCCACCGTCACCATGCACCACGATCACACCGGCGCAGTCGATGCCGTCGTCGGGGATCGAGAGCCCTTCGGGCAACAGGACAGGCACCGTGAGCGAGTCGGCCACGGCGAGATACGGCTCGGCGTCTTCACCCACACCGGGCATCAGCTTCACCGTAGTGGGCCGAACGACCGCCGCACCTTGGTTGACGATCAGTTCCGCGAACGGGACGATGCCGAGCTCGATCGCACGATCGGCGCACGATTCATAGGCACCGTCGTTGTAGGTCCCGACGTCGATCCCGTCAGCGTAGAGCCGAAGCTCCACTCCTGTGTCGACGATGAGCAACGCTTCGGCTTCCGAAGCGTCTACGTCGCGGTCGACCCGAACCCGTCCGTTTGGGAGCACTTCCGTGAAGTAGCCCTGCGACTGGACGTCATTCCAGCCGATATCTCGCACCTTCGAGCCGTCTGCGAAGCTCAGCAGAAGAACTTCGCGAACATCGCCACGTTCCCGTTCGTAGATGTCCGAGTCCTCCGGGGTATCCGGAGGAGCGGCGAACAGCCCGACGGGCTCGTCGTTGTCGTTGGTGATCACGCCGAGATGCGAGAGTTCCCAGGGGCCCTCGGTGAGGTCGGCACCCGCAGGGACGACGCAGGGAATCTCCGTGCCGTCGCCGAGTTCGACCACGGCTCCGGTAGGCGAATAGCTGCTCGGGCGAACCTGCACCGTGGCGTCTGCGAGAGACGCGGCTGTGCCGTCGGCAGTGCCGATAGACAGCTGACGAACTGGGACCCGACAGATGTAACGCTGCATACTTCCGGCCTCCTCGCCTTTCGGCAAAGTTGGTGTCATGGCAGCCGCGAATACGAGACGTTCTCGCATCGCCCTGCCTGGTTTGTGCCGTCCTCCACAGCTGAGGAAAACACGGTTCTTTCTAACCTTGTACTAGGTACGTTGCTGTGTGCCGGAAGGAATTCCAGTACACAGCGAGCAATGAACTTCTGCCCAAAAGAAATGCTGATAATCGATCAAGCGCTGCAAATCGTGCAGTGCGGCGAGAACCTACATCGCTTAAATCATTTTTTCCATATGATGAATTTACGTACAGATGGCTGGCTGGATGAACAAGATGCTGTAAGTAGGCGAGATTGAACCAACTACCTAAGAAACATTAAGTTTTCAACGCTCACTCCTAATACTTTCCTAACAGCGTTTCGCTGGTAATTTGGAGTGGTCGGCGCTCTGCGCGCTATATGAGATAGCAACGTGACCATGTCCTTTGAAAAAGGACCTCTATCTCAGGAGGAAGGAAAGGACGGCGACGTACCCGCGAAGTACGCCGCCGCCTTCTTACCACAGCGAACTCTGCCGAGAACTACTTCTCGTACGGCAGCGGCGGTTCCCCGTTGGGACCGACATCCGCTACCACCATCGCGATGAAGTACTCGCTGAAGTACGCGAGTTCGGCATCGAAGTCAGAGTCCGCAGGGAGCTTGCACTGCGACGAGTTCGCCATCAGGTACTTCCAGTCCGCCGCCCCGAAGGTCGTCGTCGGAATCCCGATGGAGTTCGACGCCACTTGCACCCCTGCCTGACCCTTCCAACCCGGATCCTGAAGGTAGCGCACGTCCGTCGGAGACGGTCGCCAGTTACCTTCCACCGTGCGCCCGAGGTAGACCCTACGAGCTGCGGTGTCGGTGTACGTTCTCTCGAACTCCGCGATGTAGTTCGCGAAGGCCGTGCTGCGCACGACTTTCTCGAGAGTCGTTCCTGCAGGAATCTGCACGATCGTACTTCGGCCGGTGGAGATTCGCCTGAGGCGCTCCTCCCAAACAGCCTGCCTTGCGGCGAGCTGCTGACCGGCGTCGGACTGATCGTACCCCTGGATCAACTCACGTGCCGTTGGGCCCGCGAGCGTTTCACCGGGGTGTTGGGCAATCCAAGCTTGGCGCAGGGTATCGGCTCTCGCGGTGAGCCCCTGCGTAGCTTGAACCAGAGCAGTCAGACGTGAGGTCCCCTGCCCTGCTGCGGTCTTGGCTCGACTCAACTCCGCTTCGGCCGCCTCCATCCGCACCCGAGCTTCACCGGCACTGCCGATGTCGCCGGATGCGATTTCGAGAACGGGCGCGAGATGCGGAGTCAGCTTCGCCAGTGCCTCGTCGACGAGAAACTTGTCGCGCTGGAACTTCTCCCAGTGCTCGAGAAACTCGCGTGCCAGGTCGAGGTCTCCTGCAGCTGAAGCGGCGGCACCGATGGAGCCGTTCGCGTCAGCGAGCAAGATCGCGTGGTCCGCGTAGCGCCGCGCCAACTCGCTGAGGGTGCCGTTGGCCTCCTGCAGCTGAGCGGCGAGACGAGCGGCGGAAGCCACGTCGAACTCTCCCTGGTACTTCTGGACGAGTGGTCGTAGGCGGGCCAGTTCGGACTCGGCTGCGCTCAGCTTCCCTTGAAGCTGGCTGACCTCGTCGCGATGCTGCGTCGCCGCCTCCTCTGCAGCGCTGCGAGCCTCTTCGAGAGCCGTTTCCAGCTCCGCAACGTCGCCGCCGCCGTTCGGGTCGATGGCTCCAGGAAGCGAGAATCGGATGATCCCCGTCTGGAAAGCCATCAGAACCGCAAACGCACAGACGCCGATCGCCGCGATTCGGCCGATGCGCTGCTTGCGTGACGGCTTGGAAGCCGTCCCAGTGTGCTCACTCAAGGTTGTCCTCCTTGTGAACCGTTACCCGAATGTAAATCTGCCCGAGACTCATGCCTCGGTGTTAACAGAAGAACTTCGAGCAACTCATGCGAACAAGGAGAAGCAGCCTGACTGCATCTCAGTGTTCGCATGAGCAAAAAAACCTTTGTCGGAATTAATCCGAAATTATGGTCACATTAGCTATCTCATATGGCTCGGTGCGCTGACCGAAATGTAAATGAGCAAACCTGCGCTTGAAGCAGAGACGCAGAGGCGCGTAGTACGCCATGTAAGAAATCGTTGTGAAGTTTGTGCTAAAAAAGGTGCGATTTAAAGTACGGACTGGAAATTACGCATTTCCGGAGCATTACCTCTATTCAAGCAGGTCGAGCTCGACTGCTAGCTTATCAAGCCCAAGCTGCTCAAGGACATAGTTCAGGACCTGAACGTCGTCTTCAAGGCCGAGAAACGGCGTGTCGTCGGGCAAGCCATCACGCTGCAGAATAAAATAACGCACCGCTCCAACAATTAACTCTCTTTCTCGCTTCTTAAAGTTGTCATAGCGGGAAAGAAGCGTTTCGCAAACCTGGGCAATTCTCAAAGACGTTGACATTAGACCGCTCTGATAACGCTCATCTCGCGCAGCGAACATCCTAATTGTTTGGGTTAGGCGGGTGTTGAGATCATGGACCTCATCGTCTGGAAGCTCCTGCGCCAGCTTACCGAAAGTTTCCCTAATTTTTGTTGGAAACTCAGGAAAAGGATATTTTTTTCCGCTGCGCATCGCTAACAAGCCTAAGAGCCTACAGCCGCTAGAATATTTGAGTCTTCACGATTTACAAATGCAAATCCTCGTAATAATATCCGCAGGCCTCATATAAGGGCAACCTGATTAATTACCCGCGAGATAAGCATAATTTCTCACTCTGGCAAGTTAAGGGGACGCGAAATTCATCAATGGAAGCCTGGAACGCAGAGAAAAGCGCAGAGCTGTACGGAATCAGAAACTGGGGCAGCGGATACTTTGATGTCAATTCCGCCGGGAACGTCGTTGTCCGACCCGAGAAGAACGGCTTGGAAATTGACCTAGCCGAGGTGGTGTCCAAAATCGTGGAGCGTGGTATTGAAGCACCCCTCCTGGTTCGCTTTGACGGAATTCTACGCAATCGAGTTAAAACCCTAAAAGAGGCCTTCGACGAAGCTATTGCTGAGCTCGAATACAGCGGCAACTACTTCCCTGCCTACCCGATTAAGGTCAATCAACAAAGCCACGTTGTCGACTCGATCATTTCGGCCGGTCGCAGCGTCAGTCTCAGTCTTGAAGTTGGAAGTAAGCCAGAGTTGCTGGCCGTGTTGGCCCTCCAGGATATCCCGAATGGCCTGATCCTATGTAACGGCTACAAGGACCGCGAGTATATTGAGCTAGCCTTAATGGCTCAAAAGCTTGGTCGCCGCCCGATGATTATCATTGAGCGGCTTGCAGAATTGGACTTAGTGCTCGAGCTTTCAAAGGAAGTCGACGAGAATTTTGAAATTGGCTTTCGGATGAAGCCAGTCGGCCGCGGCGCTGGGAAGTGGGAAAACTCCTCTGGCGACACCGCAAAGTTTGGCCTCAGCACTCCTGAAATTATGGAAGCTGTGAACAAGCTACGCACTCATCAGTCGCTTGATTCCGTCAAACTCTTACATTTCCACATCGGCAGCCAGATTACTGCGATTGGTGCGATAAAGCGCTCTCTGAAAGAGGCCGCTCGCGTGTATACCGAACTTCGCGCAATGTGCTCAGGCCTTGAATATTTTGATGTTGGAGGAGGTCTTGCTGTTGATTACGACGGTTCGCGAACCTCGTTCGAGTCTTCTGCCAACTATTCACTCGGCGAATACGCCAGAGACGTCGTTTACGCCACTCAGCAAGCCTGCGAAGACGCCGAGGTGCCGGCGCCTACGATCATCAGTGAATCTGGCCGAGCCTTGGTGGCCCATCACTCGGTGCTTATTACTCAGATTATTGACGTAGCCAAGAAGCCCTTTGGCGAAATCGCACTCGAGCAGCCCCCGTCAGATCATGAAACTCTCAACGAATTGTATGAAATGTTTGACGAGCTAACCGTCAAAAACTGTCACGAAACCTTGAATGACGTTTTAATTCTACGAGAAGACGTCGTGTCTCGCTTCACGCAGGGCGACATAAACCTTGAAGAGCGCGCATACGCTGAGCGAGCCTATTGGCAGATCCTCGCTAAGGTTTCAAAGCTCGCAAAAGAGCTGACTTACGTTCCCGAAGACTTGAAGCAGCTCGACGCTCAATTCCGTGACACCTATTACGCGAATTTTTCTGTCTTCCAGTCCCTTCCTGACTCTTGGGCGGTTGGTCAATTGTTTCCAGTCATGCCAATTTCCCGCCTTAGCGATAAGCCGAACTGTCGAGCAGTTTTGGCTGATATCTCTTGTGATAGCGACGGCAAGATCGATCGTTTCGTCGATCAACGCAATGTTAAACATTATCTCCAGGTTCACGACGTTCCTGAAGCTAAGCCCTATTACCTCGGGATCTTCCTCGTCGGCGCATATCAAGAAACTCTCGGCGACCTGCACAACCTCTTTGGCGACACCAATGCAGTGCATATAGAAGTTCGTGAGGATGGCTCAGTTTCATTTGACCGTGTCGTTAGAGGAGACACCGTGCGCGACGTGCTCAAATATGTAGAATTTAACGCGAAAGAGCTTGAAGAGCGTCTGCGCCTATCAGTTGAGCAGGCGCTGGCGGAAGAGCGGCTTACTTTCGAAGATTCCGCTCGCCTACAGCGAGCCTATCGCGCTGCATTGGACACTTATACATACTTAAAAGTTTAAGCTGCAGTCGAGCTTCTATTATCATGGCTCAAATTAGCAGCATCGAACCTAACGTCGACAAGATCGAACACGAAGGCCGAGTTTTCTACCTCGTCGGCACCGCTCACGTCAGCCGTTCCAGCGTAGAGCTCGCAGAGTCCGTCATACATCGCTACAAGCCTGATACCGTCGCCATCGAGCTCGACGAGCAGCGCTACTCCTCTCTACTTAATCCGGAGCGATGGCGTGAGACCGACATCTTCCGTGTAATTCGTGAGGGAAAATCTTATCTACTGATGGCCCAGCTGGCCCTGGCGGGTTTTCAGAAGAAGTTAGGCAATAAGCTCGACGTCAAGCCTGGAGAAGAAATGATTGCGGCCGCAAATGCCGCTGAAGAAGTTGGCGCAAGCATTGCGTTAATTGACCGCAATGTTCGCATCACGCTTAAGCGAGCATGGTCCAGCGCAGGACTGTGGTCGATGACAAAGATCTTCTTCTCAATGATCGGAGCGCTGTTCACCTCAGAAGAACTCGCTGAAGAAGATATAGAAAAGTTAAAATCTACGGATGCCCTTGAGCTGATGGTCGAACAATTCTCCGACTATCTCCCTGGCGTTAAAGTCGCACTTGTCGACGAGCGCGATGCATACCTCGCTGAGAAAATGCGGCTGGCCCCAGGACAGACTGTCGTTGCCGTAGTTGGTGCAGCGCACACTCCCGGAATAAAGCGGATTTTCGGAACATCGATTGATCTCGAAAAACTAGACGAACTTCCGCCGCCCAAACGCAGTATTCAGGTCCTTAGCTGGACACTCCCGGTTATTATTCTTGGTATGATTACCTACGGGTTTATTAATGCTGGTTTTGAGACTAGCGCTCAAATGATGAAGGCCTGGATCCTCTGGAACGGCGCGCTCGCCGCAATTGGCGCCGCAGCAGCACTAGCGCATCCGTTGACAATCATTACTGCGTTCGTGGCCGCGCCTATCACATCCCTTAATCCGATGATTGCGGCGGGTTGGGTATGCGGATTGGTCGAGGCACTACTGCGCAAGCCTCGCATAAAAGATCTGGAGACTATTGCGGACGATATTTCCACCGTTAGAGGTGCTTGGTCTAATCGCGTCAGTAAAATTCTCCTCGTTATTATTTTATCGAATTTAGGCAGTTCAATTGGCACGATTGTCGGATTTGGAACAATTGCTTCATTGCTCTAGGAGCGGCAATGACTGAAATATCAAGACAGGTCGAATCAGCTCACGCAGCCGACTGCGTTCTGATAATTTGCGCCGACGCGCAGCAGAGAGCATCGCTGTCAAAGCCGTTTACTGTCTCCGGGTTCGAGCTAGCAGAGGCCAACTCAATCACCGACGCTTCCACCTTCGCCCGAAAGGAAATAGTCGACCTCGTCGTGTGCTGTTCCCCCTGCGACGATTTAGACTTAGCGGGCCGAGTCGCCGCAGTTGCGATGGACGCGAATCTGGGCCGAGCAGCCATACTGCACCTCTATGGTAAAGAGGAAGATCCAAAGGGACTAAGTCTTTCTCGCAAGCACAGCGAGCTAACGCAGTTTCTGCCCCTTGGCAGCTCGGCATCCGAGTTGATGGTTAAGGCCTCCACCCTGCTTCGCTTGCGAAAGATTCAGGCAGAACAGCGGCGCTCAGACGCGGACGTCAAATCTTCAAATTTAAGATTGCGAGATCTTACCTCTCGCTTCCAACGCGAACTCGAAGAGGCTAAACAGATTCAAGCCGCTATTCTTCCAAAGCAGCTGCCGAAGTCTCAGCACGCAGTTTTTGCTGCCGCCTACCTTCCCGTCGATACCGTCGGAGGAGATCTCTATGATGTATGGGAGCTGGGTCCGGAGCGCTTTGGGATAATAATCGCTGACGTAACAGGTCATGGACTACCTGCAGCGTTTATCGGAGCGATGACCAAGATGGCGCTATCCTACGCCACTCAGGACTGCCCCGGCGCTATTCTAAAGGACATTAATCATGGACTGGAAGCACTGATGCCGGAAGGCCGCTTCGTAACAGCGACTGCGGCAGTGTTTGATGCGGCGAGCGGAGCTTTCCACGCTGCCTGCGCTGGACACCCGCCGCCGATAATCTTGCGCAGCGCGGGCGCGATTGAAATACCGCAGCTACGCGGGCTGCCCTTGGGCATTGCACCTGACGCAAGCTATGAAGTTCATAGGTCAGAGCTAGAACCTGGTTCGTGTGCGCTGTTTGTCACAGACGGTATCACAGAGACTCAGAATCTTGCGGGCGCAATGCTAGGTGCCGAGGGGGTCGCTGAATCATTTGCTCGCAGCTCAAGCGACAAACTTTCCGAGCAACTGAGATGCGTACTAGAGGAGCAAGAGCGTTTTGCAGAAGGACGGATCATCAAAGATGACGTCACCTTGGTAGCAGTCAAACGCTCTAAGGCAATCTAATGACACTCGTTCATCCACCGCTAACTGGATTTCCGTTTGCGCTGTTAACCTGCGCGGTAATCTGCGAGGCAATGTCTCTCCTTTCAAATTCAGCTCCGTGGGTAAGTCGGCGTCGCCTTTTCTTTTATGCTGCCTGTATAGCCACGCCCGCGACATATCTTAGCGGATACGTAGGTAGTGAATATGCTAATCAGTCCTTCACTGTGTCAGACGAAGCGATTGCAGCGCACCAAAGTGCCGCTCTCTTTTTTGTCTTCTCGTTGTACTCCGCTCTCCTACTTGACCTCATTAGCCGAGTTCGCAACGCTCCAGTGCTTTTGCAAATAAGCCGCCTCGCTTTAATTCTTAGTTTCAGCCTGTGCATATGGACTAGTCTTCAGGGAGGTCAGCTCGTTTTCAGTCAGGGTGCAGCCGTAAATCTTAATCAAGAATTAGATCAAGAATGATGCCTTGGGCGCCGATGGTCTAACTATGGCGCAAGATACAAACACTCCCCAAACAGCAGAAAAAAAGTCCGGAACCTTAGTAGTCATCGACGATGATTCAGATTTTCGAGAGAAAATCAGCGGTACGCTGCGTAGTCACGGCTACACCGTGGAGAGCTTTGAAAGCGGCTTGCACGCGTTTCGCTATATGGAAGGCATGCCTTGGAGCTGGGCTCCCCGTTTAGTGCTCACAGATATCGTTATGAACGGAATGGGAGGCTTCCATGTAATGAAACGTGTGGAGGAACTCTACCCACGTCGTTCGATACCGTGCGTCGTCGTCTCGAAGCTAAGTTCTGCTGATTATAAGTACGAAGCGGAAGCCTCGGGAGCTTCTGCTTACCTAGCAAAGCCCGTCGATAACCAGGAACTGCTTAATACCGTTGACTCGCTTCTCACGAAAAAGAAAAAACAAGCGAAAAAATAGCTAACTTTGATTGCGCTTGCCGGCTGGCTGCCAAAGCGGGGCAGTTTTTCCTTCCGCAGCAAGCGCCCATCGAGCTGCGATAAACAGTGCATCGCTCAAGCGGTTGACGTAGCGTAAAACCGCCTCGTTCAATACAGGAACATTTAAGGCGGCTTGCTCGTCGCGAAGTTCAACCAGCGAGCGCTCCGCTCGCCTGCAAACAGCTCGAGCTAGGTGGATTTCCGCACAGACTCGACTCCCACCCGGAAGAATAAAACTATCAAGCTCAGGCAGGTCGCGCCCAAGTTCGTCGCAAAGCTTCTCTAAGCGTGCAACGGCAGTATCCTCTACTGTCCACATTGAATCAGGAATTGCCCCAGGCGGGCTCGCTATTTCAGCACCAACATCGAAAAGCTCCTGCTGAAGATTTTCAAGTATCGGATCAAGTGATTTTGTGGCTTCGTTTAAAGAGGTTCGCGCCAGTCCGAGAACGCAGTTAAGTTCGTCAATATCACCGTATGTTTGGACTTGCTTTGACGCCTTCGAAGTGCGCTCGCCACCGACCAGACCTGTTTGTCCCTTATCACCGGAACGCGTGTAGACTCGATTTATCTTAATCGACATCAATTCAACCCGCTTGAGCAGGATTGAGCACGACTGGAGTCCCGGAATCTAGCGGAGACTCGAGTCCCTGAGCTTGAAGCTCTCTTGCAATCACTGCCGCAAGTTCCGGACGGCTGTCCATCACGGAACGGGCCGTTTTAAGCGCTTCGTTTATCTCTGCGTCGGTTTTGGCAATTCGAATTAAAGTAATCACTGCTTCTGGCGCAACCACAGCTGAGTTGCGAGCAAGGTCTGTAAGGAGTTCAGTTCCTTCCTTCGAACCATCTGTTTGCTCGATTAAGATCTTGGCCAAGACGAAAGCGCCAAATTCATCGACGAAACGTTTTTTAGAAAGACCCGCCGCCGCGCTATACTTTCCATCGGATTTTGCGGCCGCTTGATACGGGCGAAGCGCCTCAACAGCTTTTTGAGGTTCGCCTGCCTTAGCTTGGGCTAGTGCTTTGTAAATTGGACCGAGCTCTGCATAAATCGATTCGGGGTAACTCTCAGTTACCAGACGAACGCTAGAGTCAATTTTCGCAAGGCCGCTGCTAATCTGTTTGATGTTCTCTTCACCAGCTTCTGTGTCTGGCTGCGGCAGTCCTCGATAGGCACCTTGCGCTTCGACAAAAAGATTTGATACGCCTTCGGTCTTTTTTACCTGGCGGGTTTGATAACTCCCGTATAGCCAGACGCCGAGTAGAATCATTGCCATCACGCCAAGCAGGCGCTGCCAGTTTTCAGCAATCTTGACTGCGATATCGCTGTCTACGCCTTCAATAGAACGGAGGTGTTCAACTAATGAGTTGATGTCCTCGTTCGAGGTGCGATCGGAACTCGGCATCGGTGAGGTGGATTTCGAGGTTTGTTTGCCGTCCTGGGTACTTTGTGTGCTGCTCATCTGCCTACATCTTGTATTTAAAGTCGTCTGGGTCCATTTCAGCTAGAATGTCCGCCCAGCGGTCTTTTTCAATAGTTGCAAAATTCTTGTCTTCGGTTTGGCCGCCGCTTGGCTCAACATCAACCCCTTCCGCTTCGTTCTCCTCTGCGGAAACAGCAACAAGTGTTACTTGAGCCTGCTCAAGCACTTCCTCCTTGACCATAATCGGAGCTTTGACGCGCACCGCAAGAGCGATTGCATCACTTGGGCGGGCGTCAATAATTTTCAGAGCGTCGCCGACGCTAACTTCTACATTTGCGAAGAACGTGTTGTCTTTCAACGCGCAAATCACAACACGCTGAACTTTTCCACCTAAGTCACTGCAAAGGTTTACGAGAAGGTCATGCGTCATCGGTCGGATGACTTCTACGTTCTTTAGCGCAGAGGCAATCGCCTGAGCTTCGGCTAATCCGATCCAAATTGGCAAACAGATGTCGCCTTCCGGCTCCTTAAGAATCACAATCGGTGCGTTAGAGGCAGGGTCGAGGACAAGACCCGCTACGACCATCTCGATGTCATTTTCTTGGTCCATCTATTGCCTCGCTGCTAACTATCGTGCCCTTTAGGCCGTGCGGTGAAGCACGATCGATGCGTGCTAACACTAATTCGCCAGGCTCCGGGGACCCACCTTGTAATTCAGTCAGGGTATTTTCAGGAATCCTACCCCTCATTAATGATGATAACTTCTTATTGCGGCCCTCTACAAGCACTTCAAGGGTTTTGCCCACTTTAGCCCGATTAATTCGCTCGCTAAGATTTGACTGAATAGCCTGCAGCTCTTGGAGACGCATTCCTGCCTCGGCATCGTCTACTAAGTCAGCTTCGGAAAAGTCCTCTTTGGCAGTTGTGTTCGGTCGGACGGAGTATTTAAACGAAAAGGAAGATGCAAATTCTACCTGTTTCATTACATCAAGCGTCTCTTCAAAATCCGCGCGCGTCTCGGTTGGAAAGCCAACAATGATGTCTGACGTAAGTGCTATATCCGGGCAAGCTGTCTTAAGCTGGTCGACGATTTCAAGGAATCGCTGCTTTCGATAGTTACGGTTCATTAGTTTAAGAATTCTATCGCTGCCGGACTGAAGCGGCAAATGAATGTGGCGACAGAGTTGCGGCATTTCACCGTAGAGCTTAATAAAGCCGGGTTTAACGTCTGCCGGATGCGGACTAGTAAAACGAATTCGCTTCAGTCCTTCGATTTCACTAAGCTTGCGAAGCAACGCGTCGAAACTTACACGCGGAGAAAGGTCTCGTCCGTATGAATTTACAGTCTGACCGAGCAGCACGACCTCCTTTGCCCCCAGTCTGACCTTTAATGCAGCTTCACGAACAATTTCTTCGCTCAAGCGGCTAACCTCGGGTCCGCGTGTAGTCGGAACCACACAAAAAGAACAACGCTTGTTACAGCCGCGTTGAATCGAGACCAACGCGCGAACTGAGTAGAGCGGATTATCGCCGCCTTCCTGCGGCAGAAACGCGTCTGGTAGATCTTCCCACTCATCTCGGTAGTCAACCGCGACTTGCCGACGCAAACCGCTGCGCGCACCTCTCACCAGCGAAGGAACAAGCGACAGGTTGTGTGTGCCAACTACAAAATCAACGTCAGGATTGCGCTGGATTATCGCCTCCCCTTCCTGTTGAGCTACGCAGCCACCGACACCAATCACAAGTGCTGGGTTGCTTCGCTTCAGATCTTTCAGAGTGCCTAGGAGGCTGAAGGCCTTTTGCTCGCCCTTCTGTCGAACGCTGCAAGTGTTAATGAAAACGACTTCAGCGTCCTTAGGGTCCTCTACGGTGCGAAAGTCGGAAGACAGTAAGGTCGCGACCTTTTCTGAATCGTACTCATTCATCTGGCAGCCAAACGTTTTGACAAATAGTCCGCTGCGAGCTTCTTCCGATTCCTGGTGCATCTTGCGCAAATAAGGTCAGTAAATTAATCAGTTAGCTATTTTTGAGGCGCATCGGAGTTTATTGATTCTTAGTGCCCCTGTCTAGCGCTCCGAGGTGTCGATACTCAGTAGCCTAATTGTAGGCTCAAATTGACCTCCAGGGACGACAGGGACCTCTTCAGCGATTCTGAGGCGCATCTTGCGCTCAGCTCCGGTGTCAATTCCAAGATTCGAAAGGACAATCACGTCTTCTCCTGGAAGGGGCTCTGTCCCTGTTGGAAGAGGCGGAATGGGTTCACCCTCAGCCCGCCAGACCAGCCCTACGGCTACTCGGGCACCGTCAATTCGGTCTGCGCCACCATTTTTTAAGACTGCGGTCACAACAAGGCGAACGCCGCAAGGCTCCTGACGACAACTTATCGGCTGCGAATCCACTTCCAAAACTCGAATTGCTCCGCGTTCCGATTCGGGAACCTCGCCGACTTCAACCGCCTTACTGACTGCGTTATCAGCTTCGACAGGCTCAACACTTTCGTCGCTTCCATTCTGCGCTAGCGCTTCAAGCGGTTCTACTCCCCAGGCGCATTCAACTTGATACTCCGTTAAATCTTCTGCTGACACGATGAATCGGGAGACTACAGTATCTCCTGCGGCGATTGTTTCGCGGTCTGAGTCCGCAGAAAGCATCCGCTCTTCCTGCCGCACGACATCCCCCTCTTTAAGGCCCCGAAAAATTAATTTCAGAGTTCGCGGATCGACATCTGTTTTCGCTTCGACGTGAACTTTGACGTGAAGATTCTTGTCCGAGTCAACGAATGCCTGCGCTACATTGACGCTAACTGGGTTATTGGGGTTTTCCGAGTTAGACTGAGACGCCTGAGAGGATTCGAACGCCTTAGGGAATGCTTCTATCTCGTCAGATGGTTTGCTGGTGTTTGAGCGCGAACATGCGGCACACAAAAGCACGGCCGCGATAAGAGAACGGTGTAATGGTTTCATGCACCTGAAATACCCCACAATTTAGCGATAGATCAACCATCGGAAGGCAGCTTGCCCAGCAAATCATCAAGTTCCCGACGATCTTTGTTAGTTAGGGCGTCTTGGGGAGTATCGTTTTCGGTAGCTACGATCTTCTTCTTAGGCGTATCTAGGGTCCGGTCTCGCAGGGTCTTGCCGCGTCGAAAGTCGCTAACTCGAGTCGCTGCGTTAGCTACTGAGCTGTTCTTCACATAACTCGAAATGTCATCGAAGCTGACTCCAAGTAGGTTCCAACCAATCATTACAATAGCGGCGCTGTAGCTATAGACTAGAAATTTTTGCCAGCCTGTTGCATCCGTGCTTTGAGCCATCTTTATCCCCTGTGGTAGTGTTCGGGTCGGACCAAGTAGGTTCGCCGGTAGTTTACCGTAAGACAGCCCGACACACACGGATTTTTCAGATGAGCCTTCCCTTCAAATCAGCCTTGATCACTGGAGCCTCCGCTGGGATCGGAAAGCAGTATGCTATCGAACTCGCAAAAGCCGGCACTAGCGAGCTGTTCCTTCTTGCTAGAAGAACTGAGCGCCTAGCTGCCCTTTGCGACGAACTTGACAAGTTGACCGAGGGCAAAGTCAAAACTCAACTAATAACTTGCGACCTGCTCGATGCAGCGCAGCGTAAAGAGGTGATACAGCGTTTTCGCGCACCCGAAATCCATCTTGACCTCTTGGTTAACAACGCAGGCTTCGGCTCTGTGGGTCGCTTTGACAAACTTGACTGGCAGCGGCAGAGCGACATGGTGAACCTTAACTGCACAGCCCTCGCCCACCTCGCGCATGGGATTATTCCTGGAATGGCGGCCCGCGGACGCGGAACCATTATTAACGTCGCCTCTACAGCTGCGTTTCAACCGCTTCCGTTTATGAGTACTTACGGGGCTACTAAGGCTTTCGTGTTTAGCCTGAGCCTCGCACTTTGGGCTGAATACCGCCGCAGCGGTGTGCACTCAATCGTTCACTGCCCAGGTCCAACTGAGTCGGAGTTTCATATTGCGGCCGGCCTAAACGATAAAATTGATTTGCTGACACCGATGCCAACTGCTCCCGTCGTCATCGAGGCACTGCAGGCCGCAGCCGGAAAGCGCACAGTTATCGTCAACGGCACACAAAATCGCGCCATGGCGTTTTTGACCCGTTTTGTCCCGTACTCTTTACTAGCTCGAATCGTCGCGTATAAACTCGGCCCGTACCGCGGAGTCGGAGAACCTCAAGCAGTGGCGAAACAAAGACAATGAATACAGACAATACTTTTGGCGATTTTGAAGACGAATTTAAAACTTACTCCAACAGCGCGATTGCGCTGCTTCCTGTGCCTTATGATTTGACAAGCACCTACCATAAGGGAGCCGACCGCGGACCACAGGCAATTATCTCAGCGTCTACCGCCCTAGAGAATTTTGATATTGAGACTGAAACGGAGGTTTATCGCCGCGGAATATGCACGCTTGAAGCGCTGGAGGTAACTGAAGGTCCTGAAGTACTGTTTGAGCAGGTCAAGACTTCTGTGAAGGCCCTTTTTGAGGACAAGAAATTTCCTGTTGTGCTTGGAGGAGAGCATTCCGTCACAGTCGGTGCGGTAGCTGCCGCGAAAGAATCCTATCCTAACTTGAGCGTGCTCCAGCTGGACGCCCACGCTGACACCCGCGAAACTTACCATGGTTCGCCCTACAATCACGCCTGCGTCATGGCGCGTGTGCGAGAGATGTGCCCAATGGTCCAAGTTGGCATTCGCTCCCTCGATGGAGCAGAGTGGAGCAAACTAGATCGCGAGCGAGTATACTTTGCGCACGATGTTGCGTCTGCAAGCACCGGAGCCTGGCTGACTGAGGCAGTAGAGCAATTGTCTCAAGATGTCTGGGTAACTATCGACCTGGATTGCTTCGATCCTTCCATTATTCCTTCAACAGGGACTCCCGAACCCGGCGGATTGACTTGGTATCAGGTAACGAATTTGCTGAAAAAAACAGCTGAATCGAAGCGCATCGTCGGTTTCGATGTCGTTGAATTGCTGCCCCGTGCGAGTAATCCAGCGCCTGATTTCGTTGCGGCTAAGCTGATTTACCAATTTTTAAGTTATATCTGGGCTTTGAATCCGAACTAAGCGAACAGCCGCGCGCGGGTTTAGCATCTAAATCCTATGGCTAAGCATTTACTGCATTCAATTGGGTCCCTGCCTTCGCGCCTCCTCCAACGCATAGTCTCCCTTGCTGTAGCGCAGGTAACCAAGCCTATTACACTGTACTCTCCATCCGAAGTAACAAACCTACGCGCACTGAAGCGTCGGCTACGCAAATGCGATGTATTGCTCATTTGCGGCGATGCTCGAGTGTCTCACGTTGTGAAAGTGCTTACACTGTCTCAATGGTCACACGTCGTGTTGTATGTCGGTGACCGCCAAGACATGCTAAGCGACGCTGAGATTGAGGAATGGTCTGCGAAATATGGCAGAGCTGCTTTGGAGCATCTAGTCGTCGACGCCGACCCTGTCCGCGGCGTGCATTTGAAGCCTTTAGACGACAGTGTCGGACTGATGATTAGACACTGCCGGCCGGAAGCCCTGAAGACTGGCGATCGAGACCGCGTAGTTGAACTCGCCTTACAGGAATTGGGACGTGAATATGACGTGACCCACATTCTCCAGCTTCTGTTGTTTTTTGCTTTTCCTTGGGAGATTTTACCGGAATTTCTTCGGCGCATTGTGCGGGACTTCACTCTCTCTGAAGACGATCGCATCTGCTCAAGAGTGCTTTCCGAATCGTTCCACCAAGTCGGATATCCGATCCGACCGATTAACGTAATTGAAAATAAGAAGCGTTTGCACAATAAAGCGCTGACTGTAGCTTCAGGCATTAAGCACCGCAGCAAGACGGCGGCGAGACTGTTTGCAGGAGGTCGGTTCAAGGCAGCGGTAAACCGGCTTGCCGACAAGCGTTATTACGAATTCCACATGCGCGGCACACGTTATATCGTGCCAGCTGACTACGATCTTTCGCGTTTTTTTTCTGTGATAAAAAACCCGGACGACCTTAAAATCGACTACCGACAAGCGAAGAGTCTTGTCCCTCTGGTTCAACACCCCGTTGAGGTCCTGGAGTAAAAATCCGGGGCGGCAGTGAGAGCAGCTAACCGGAGGGGCGCGAGAGGCATCCTCTGCATCTCGCGCCCCAATTCACGCCTACCACGACCAATCCCCGCTTTCGCGAAGAGCGTCGCTGATCTGCAAGCCCAGTGCCTTCACCGCTTCGAACTCTCGCTCGGAGAGGTCCGTCGTGTGAGCGACAACAGCACAAGGCGCTTCTCCAGCCGGCAGATACTTGAAGGCAAGGAAGGTCACCAGTTCGCGCCGAACTTCACCGTCCGAACTGCGAACTTCCACCAAGACGTCCAGCTCTTCGTTTCCGAAGGCAACTGCGCTAACTGAACGCACGTGAACAACGGAATCGTCGAGGCTGTCACGAGGGACCTCGATGGTGATATTGACGAACTCTGAACGTTCGCGCCGAGGGCGATCTTCCGCCTCGCGCAAAGTCTGACGAACAACTCTTGTGTGAGCAGCCTTGATTGCCATGTGCTCTGAGCCGCCAGCCCGCATTCGGTGTGGAAGATGTAGGCTGTGACTCGCCGCGGCCCCAACGCCTGAGCGTTCGAAACGCAGCAGGGCGTTGCCGAGGATTTCCCCAGAACGCTCCAAACGGAAGAGGTACACAGTTGAACCGCCACCAGCGTCCCAAGCCTCGAGGATCTCGGCTCGCACTTCGCGCAGCTCCGTCGAAACGTCTGCGTCCCACACGACCTCGTTATAGATCCCCGTTGTTCCTACCAAGTCCGTTCTAGGGCGATACCCGAGAGCTGCCCCGTCGAAGAAGAAGGAACTCGCGTGTTGAAGCACCATACTGGCCAAGATCTGCTTGACCTTGAGCGGTAATTGCTCCATTGGCAGCGCTGGTGTACGAACGTATGCCGTCTCCGCGTTCGATTGATCTGCATCAATCACTGCAAGAAAGCGGTACGGCTCGCTAGCAGCACTGCTGACTTCGACAACAACTACC
Organism: Bdellovibrionales bacterium; assembly: GCA_020434585.1. GTDB lineage: Bacteria > Bdellovibrionota_C > UBA2361 > SZUA-149 > JAGRAN01 > JAGRAN01. The sequence continues at coordinate 823 of JAGRAN010000002.1, read as the reverse complement.
ACCTGCGTGGTACTCAGCGCGTAGGCTCTTGCTATGGCGAGCTGATCGCCTGAGTCAGCCTTCGCCTCCGCTCCCCAGGCCGCCCCGAAAGACTCAAGGTCAAGACGGCGAGGAACTGTGCGAGTGTGCTCAAGCTCATAGCCGATGCATTCACCGGCAGCGACGAACATCTCTACCAGAGCGTCATGCACGTCGTCCCCGTCAAGGAACGAGGGCATCTCTGCTTCCCACTTAAGGGTAGCTTCGAACGTGCGGTACGTGACGAGCTGATTCCACTCGCCAACCGTCTCACTGTCAGTGTAGCGCAGACGCAAACCGAGACGATTGCCGCTGAACTCCCTACACGACACGAGCTCGATCATCCAACGCTCACTCTCCGGGATCGAACACCGGACGAACTGCTCTATGTCGAGCCTTCTGCGGCCGACTCGGCGCCAGTCCTCAGAGTTGCTGAGAAGTTTAGCGCTGCCGACCGCTGTGTGAACTACGAGCTGCTCAACCTCTGGCGGGGGCATCCCGTCAGAATCGACCTCGAATTCGGAGTCTGATAAGCGGTCGAGATTCGGACGAACTTCAGCAGCGTATAGCTCTTCTGACTCGCCGCCGTTGATAGCGACGAGCAAACCGAACCAGCCATCCGGCAGTTCCCAAGCCTCGAGGATCTGAGACCAAGCCCCGGGCTTAACGCCTGGAAGCTGAGCCGCACGATCCGCGCTGATTGAGAAGTTTGCCGCTTCGAGTCGACGTGTTCCTCCTGATATCCACTCAGGAGGGGTCTTCGCGTGTGGCATAATAGCTCCTCCTTGTATTCCGGCGTCTGCGG
>JAGRAN010000214.1 GCA_020434585.1 Bdellovibrionales bacterium | reverse complement strand
CCGGAGCAATTCAACATTTAGCTGGTATGAAGGATTCAAAAGTCATAGTTGCAATCAATAAGGATCCCGAAGCGCCGATTTTCGAGGTTGCGGACTATGGGCTAGTCGCGGACTTGTATCAGGCTGTGCCGGAGCTAACAGAGGCGATTAAGAGCGCCCGCGGATAATGCGAAAACGTTTCCTCTGCTTATTATTGTTGCTGGTGCTTGCTCCGGCATGCCGCTCTGAGAGCGAAACGTTGCCGGTGCATTTTGTCGTGAGCGGTGAGTCTACGCCGACTGTTAACGCCGAGGTTGTGACGTCGAATAAGGCCCGCCAGCTCGGATTGATGTATCGCCGCGAGATGACCGACGATCAAGGAATGCTGTTCGTCTTTCCGGATGAACAGCCGCGCTCGTTTTGGATGAAGAACACGTATATCGAACTCGATATAATTTATATTTCGAGCGAATTGCGGGTCGTTTCGGTCAGTAAGCGCGCCCGTCCGCTGACAATGAATAAACGCAACAGCGAAGGCCCGGCCAAATATGTCCTCGAAGTAAACGGCGGCTTGGCTGACAAATGGGGCTTGGCTCCCGGGACGCAGTTCGTTGCTGGGGCTGAGATACCGTCCGCAACCGACTAGAATCAAAGAGCTTCATCCTCCGGCCCCCCCAGGAACCAGCTAATTTAAGCCGATAGCACTATCAGCCGATAGTTTTATCGGAGATCCAATTTATTGATGGCAAAGAAAACTAAAGCAAAGTCGGGCAGCAAGCCCGAGGCACCCAAAGTGTCTCCTGGCGTGCAGGGTCAGCTGCTCAGTCTGTGGAACGCTAGACGGCTAGAGATCATAAGTGCAGGCAGTGCGCTCTTCTTTATCTTTGGCATCATCTATATCTCGATTGTCACAGACAGCCGCCTCGCACAGGGAGTTTCCAACGTTTACAACTGGGCGGCTGGAACCGACAACCTATCGACAGGAAATGCTGTTCTGGACTGCGCTAAAGCGAAGAACCGCAATACTCCATATTGCGCCGAGCGACGTGCGCGAACCAAAGCGACCTGGAAATCAATCAGCAGACACGGCGGCAAAGGTATGCCGGTGTTTAGTTTGCACGGCGCAGACGAATAATTCTACTAAATCAGATTCATTTAGCGGACGCTAGGGCCTCGAGACAGGAGCGGAATGCTCGTCCACGTTCGACAAAATTTGCAAAGGCGTTATAGCTGGCAGCGCCAGGAGAAAACAGGCAAACTCCTTCAGCCGGAGTTCTAAAGACTGCTTCACTAACCGCGTTTTCCAGATTCTCTGCGGCGTATAGCTGAATGGTAGAATCTTGTTTGCGAAGCATTTCGACTATTTTATGACCTGTATCCGGCAGGCCAATCAGAGCACGGATGGGCTGAGCTCCGAGAGCTCGGCAGAAATCTTCAAGCTCAATGCCGCGGTCAAGTCCCCCCACAATTAGAGTGTCGAGCGGAGCAAGCGCATTAACAGCAGCAAGCGTAGCTTCGGGTGCGGTCGATGCAGAGTCATCGTAAAATTTGCGTCCGCTGTGACTGCCAAGAAACTCCATGCGATGCGGCAGCGGGGAGAAACTGCCGATTGCTGCTCTAAGCGCCTCAGGGTCGGCAGCGACCTCACGACAGGCGGCGAGAGCCGCAGCGAGATTGGCGTCGTTGTGCGCTCCGCTTAGAACGCGTTCGTGCGGAAGCTCGAACCAAGGTCTGCCGTTCAAGAAAGCGGAGCCATCCCGGACGCAAAAGTCTGCCTGAAGTGAGCTGGAAGAAAAATTGATTTTCTTTACGTTCGCAGCGGCCCAGCTCGCTGCATCGGGCATTTCCAAGGCGTGAATTAGCGCCTTGCATCGTGGGAATTTGGCAATCCGCTGCTTAGCTTGCCGGTAAGCCTCCATCGTCCCATAGTAATCAAGATGTTCCGCATGTAGGTTCAGAATTAAAGCAATGTCTGGGGAGACCTCTCCGTGCTGCAGCTGGTGCGATGACATTTCAAACACGGCAATTGAATCTGCACCGGCGTTCTCCAACGCATCAAGTGGGGGGATGCCAATATTTCCAAGTAGATTAACGTCAGCGCCGCTTTGCTTTAGCAGATGAAATATGAGGGTGGAGGTAGTGCTCTTACCGTACGTGCCGGTGATGCCGATCACGGTTCCTGTAAATATCCTGAGAAAGATTTCTGTCTGGCTGCTGAGCTCTACTGTCGCAGGTAGTTCGGGCAAGTTGCGCAGCGGAATTCCTGGAGACTTTATAACCAAGTCATACTTATGTGCCGCCTGTAAGTAATCAGGTCCGCTGATGTACTCCCGCACGGGATAAAGCGGCTGATGATCAGACCTCTCATCGGCGATGGCGATTTCAGCTTCAGGTGCAAGTTTGTGAAGCAAGCGGTGCGTAGACATTCCTTCACGGCCGTAGCCGAGAATACAAATGCGCCTGCCGCTTAGTCCATCAAAGTAAGCTGCTAGATTCATTTTTGTTCCGAGAATCATCAAGTAGAGCTATCAGCGGCTGCGGCACGAGATGGTCTTCATTCATGGCACCGAGCAGAGTCTCGATTGATGCAGATTTTGGATAGTCGCTTTCCATGAATTTGCGCACCAGCAGTGGAGGTTCGTCGTAGTATTGGTCAGCGATTTCTTTCAAGGCCGCACAAACCTCCTCGTGAGTGCCTACGCATTCGAGCGGCTTAATTCCGCCTTGTCCAGTTAACTGAAACAGAATCGGTTCGAGCTCAGGGTCTTCCAGCAAGTTGCGGCCGAAGATACTACTTAGCTCCTCCGATGAAAGAAATGGTGCCAGCGAAATATAGACGAACAAACACTTGGGGCACTTTCCACACCAGCTGTTGTTCTTGCTGCCGGCATTGCAGCTGCGAAAGGCTGTGAACTGATGCGGGCAGTCGGCAAATCTTTGCGCGATTTGCAGCTCGTTGAGCGGGCGAAGCAAACTGAAGTAATTTAGTTGAGGATGGCAGTGCAAACGCAAGTATTCTGCCGCGAGCTGCTCAAACTCAAAAGTTTTTGACCACTGGTGATTAACGTCACTGCCGCTCAAATTTCCTTCATTGGCGCTCGATTCGTTTGAAAGAATGATGTTTTTTCTACCGGTGCAGCGCGCGGAGATTGCGGCGGCGAAAGCAAGTAGTGCTGAAAACGGAGTGTGGCCGTTCAAGTAGCCCAATTCGTTTAGTTCAAGCAGCTTAGGATCAATTGGATGTTTTACGTGCACGTGGGAGCTGCTGGGAAAGCCTGCGTGTTCGGCTGTAAGCAGGGAGGCATCGCGTGGATTGAAAATGAAAACGGTACTGTCGGCCTTTTCTTCTTTTAGCAGCTCGAGAGTCACAACCGAGTCTTTGCCCCCACCGACGGGAATTAAGTGTCCGCTGAGTTGAGCGCGGTCGTTCGGCTTTGCCGGAGCAGCTGCCGCAATCGTTACAAACTCCTCGGCTGAGACAGTAATTCCGTTTACGAAGCGAAACTCGCTAGTGCCGTTATAAAACAGCTGCTGCCACCAGCCTGGGTCGGCCAGCGGTGCCGCGCTGAAGTTAAGGGTAGGGGAGCAGCAGCATTTCCAGTAGCTAAGCGCATCGATCGCGCAAAGTGCTGCTAGATAAGGCGTTAGGTCGTCGTATTCAGGCAGTTTCGCGCCCTGGGGAAAGCTGAAATCAAAGCTGGAGGAGAAACTAGTCTCTTCGCTAATGCTGTAATTAAAGCAGACATTGAAACCGTTTGAGCTGCGGCGCAGATTCCAGGGTTCAACCTGAAAGACCGGGAAACGGGTGCGCAGCTTCTCAAACAGCCGCTGATTCTTCGCTAAGGGCATAGCAAGTGCGCCGGACTGCACGCGGGCTGTTCTCAAGAACGTTCATCGATCGGCACGTATGGCCTCTCGGTCTCCCCAACGTAAACCTGCCGTGGTCGGCCAATCTTGAAGCGCTCGGAGTAAAGCATTTCTCGCCACTGTGCGATCCAGCCAGGCAAACGCCCTAGCGCGAACATTGCAGTGAAGCTCTTAACCGGAATGCCTAGCGCGCTGTAAATAATGCCGCTGTAGAAATCCACGTTCGGATAAAGCTTGCGTTCGATGAAGTAGTCGTCTTTGAGTGCTACCTCTTCGAGCTCAAGAGCGATCTCAAGCAGTGGGTTGGCTCGGTTTACCTTCTGCAGCACGCGGTGGCAGGCTTCCTTCAGAATCGTAGCTCGGGGATCGAAGTTTTTGTAGACGCGGTGTCCGAAGCCCATCAGTCTAACTTTCGAGTCTTTGCTCTTTGCCATTTCGACGTATTCTTTAACGCTGCAACCATCGTTGGCGATTGACTGGAGCATTTCAATTACTGCCTGGTTCGCGCCGCCGTGCAGCGGTCCCCAAAGAGCGCTGATGCCGGCCGCAATGCTGGCATAAAGATTCGATAGGCTGCTTCCTACAAGACGTACAGTTGATGTAGAGCAGTTTTGCTCGTGGTCGGCGTGAAGAATTAGCAAGAGATCGAGTGTCGCAACGATATCTGGGTCGAGATAGAACTCTTCCGCAGGAGTTGCAAACATCATATTCAGGAAGTTTGCCGAATAAGAGAGACTATTGTCCGGATAAATGAACGGCTGGCCAATGCTTTTCTTGTAGGCAAACGCGGCCATCGTCGGAAGTTTCGCAATTAAGCGGATAATTCCGATTTCTTGGGCACGCTCGTCCTTGGGGTCTTCCCAATCCTGGTAGAAGGTGTAAAGCGCCGAGGTTACACTGGAGAGAATCGCCATCGGATGGGCGTCTCGCGGGAAGCCGTCATAGAACCGCTTCATATCTTCGTGAATCAGGGTGTGGCGGGTAATGGCGTCAGTAAATGACTCGAGCTGCGCCTTGTTAGGCAGATTGCCGTAAATCAGCAAGTAACAGACTTCAACGAACGATGACTGCAGCGCAAGCTGTTCGATCGGAATGCCTCGATAACGCAAAATTCCCTGCTCGCCGTCGATATAGGTAATCGAACTTTTGCAGGAGCCAGTATTGCCGAAACCAGGATCGAGCGTGATAAAGCCGGTCTGTGCTCTGAGTTGCTCGATGTCGATCGACTTCTCATTTTCGCTGCCGATCACAATCGGAAGTTCGACGCTTGTGCCGTCAGGAAAGGTCAGCGTTGCAGAATCTTTTTGGCTCATTGGTAAGTCCTAGTAAAAAAATGTCTAAAAAGTAGAAGCTGCGCGAAAAACTCTCCGAGCTCTACCAATAGAAAATAGTGGTTTCCCAACTTTTTATCCACATGCGCGTCTGGATGAAAGTTTCTTTTTTATGATTCAGATCCGAGCCTGAATGGTGCGAGAAGACGAGCGGAGCGTGAAATTAATTCTGAGTAAATAAATGCTTAAAACAGTTTGCGTTAAGGTTCGTCCGCCAAAGCACCGATAGACTACCTAGCGGTTCGTGCGGTTTTTGTTTCAGTTTAAATGTTTGGTTCAGGATGAACGCAATTCTAAGCATTCTCGTGGTGTCCGCGTCCGTTTTCGGCGGCTTTGCGATGGCTAAGGGGCATTTTGAGGTCCTGGTTCAGCCGTCTGAGTACGTCGTGATTTGCGGAGCGATGCTCGGCGCACTGATTGGCTACGCGCCGCTGCCTACCTTTTTTCGCACGGTAAAGACCGTCCCAACCGTTTTTAAGGGCAGTGGCATCAACAAACAAACCTATCTAGATCTGATGGGGCTGCTGATGAGCGTTTTTAACGTCATCCGTAAAGAAGGCGTGCTCGGCATTGAAAAGGATCTTGAGAATCCGCACGACAGCGAGCGGTTCAACCGTTATCCGGCAATTTCTCATAACCACCACGCAATGGATTTGCTTGTGGGTGCGCTGCGGCTTTTTGTCGACGGTGTCGTTAACGCGTTCGACTTGGACAAGCTGATGGAGACTGAGATTGAGACCCACCATTCGGAAGTCGCCGTTCCCGCGACTCTGATCAACAAAGTGTCTGACGCCGCGCCGGGTATCGGTATTGTTGCGGCGGTATTGGGGATTATTATTACGATGGGGCACATCGATGGCCCACCATCTGAGATTGGACACCACGTTGCTGCCGCTCTGGTCGGAACATTTCTCGGGATTTTGATTTCTTACGGTTATCTCCAGCCGATTGCCACAAATATTGAAACGATGAACCATGAAACTCACGTCCTGTTAAACTCCATTCGCTCGGGAGTCGTCTCGTTTGCTGGAGGTGCACCTCCTCAAGTTGCGCTCGAGTTCGCCCGCAAATCAATCGAATCCGACATGCGCCCGACTAACGAGGAGATGGAAGAGATAATTTCTGAAGCACGAAAGGCGTAGAGCGTTATGCCTGAAGGACCAGACGGAAAAACCATAATCATTGTTAAGAAGGTCAGTGGACACGGCGGCCATCACGGCGGCGCGTGGAAAGTGGCTTACGCTGACTTCGTAACCGCGATGATGGCACTGTTTCTTGTACTCTGGCTCGTAAATAGCGCGTCTGTTGTCACCAAAGAGGCAATTGCCAGCTACTTCAAGCGTCCCGGTGTTTTCGAGAAGGGGTCGGGCACACCGCTAGAAATTGGCGGGGCCGGCATTTTGCCCGATACCTTTGCTCCGGCAGCCGATGCGATATCTCAAATCATGGCACATAAGCGAATCTATGACTCGGAGACTCTCGGTGAGCGTGGTCTTGAAGGCATCGGCGGAGAGCAGCAAAAAGAAGAAGAAATTGAGTTTGAGAAAATCGCAACTGAACTAAAAGAATCGCTGGAAGGGCAGAGCGGGGAGATCGAAACGCTGCTCGGGCAGATTGATATAAAAGTCGATCAGCGCGGACTCGTGATTGAAATCATGGATACGCCGACAGCATCGATGTTTCAGGTTGGCAGTGCCAGAATTCTGCCAGAGGCAAACGAAGCCCTGCTTAGCATTGCTACGATTTTAAAGCAGCTGCCAAACCCAATCGATATTGAGGGCCATACCGATGCTCGGCCGTTTAGCAGCAGTCAGAGTCGTCGCTACGATAACTGGGATTTGGCTACGGACCGTGCGAATGCTGCAAGGCGCATGCTGCGTGATGCCGGGATTCAAGAATGGCAAATCGCTAGGGTCGTCGGATACGCGGATCAGCGCCTAAAGCGGCCTGATGAACCGTTTAACCCCTCAAACCGAAGAATTTCAATCTCAATGCGCTTTACTGAGCAAGCGTCTCAGGCACTCAAAGGCACTCAAGCCGTAGAGACCTCAAATAAGCCGCTCAAGCAGCTTGTTCAGCCTGAGAAACCAAAGGTCGACGAGAAGACCAAGATCAAGGTTCGACCGAAGGATGAGAAGGATCTATTCAAAGGCCGACGCGGCGAGCAGGAAGAGGAGTCTCGCACGAATGTGCTTGTTCAGCCTTTTATCGCGGTTGATCCATCAAACGAACCGCCGCCAGAACCGGAGCCGATGCCGGAACCCGAAACGGGCACTAGGTCAAAAGTTGGTGGACTCGAAGTCGAGATTCGCACGGAGCTGCCCGAAGGCGCCGAAATTGACAATGCCGATACCGAACCGTCACGGCCGCTGCACATCGAGAAAGACAAGATTTTCGGCGACGGTAACGGCTTCTTCTCGAAATAGGCGACTGCCTACTTATTTAGCTTCTTGAGGGCGTCAGACGCCGCTGCGCGCACAGCGAGGGATGGGGATTGTTCGCGCAGGCTTTGGAGAAGATTGATCGTATCGTGAGTGCGGTCTTTGAAAGTTGGCAGTACGGAGATGGCAAGCGTCTTGGCCAGCGGAGGACCGAACTGAGTGCTCGCCTGTAAGGCCGTGTAGCCCGCAAGTCCCAGCTCACCGACCAGGTCGGGCTGCTGCACCGCACGTTCGTACAGATACAGCAGACGATTCTGTTCGTGCTCGTCGATAGTGCTTCCGCTGTCAATTAGAACGAACGGAGATAGGCGCGATAGCCGCTTTCCGTAGAGTACCTCGTTTTTCTCAGTATTAAGTGCAACGAGCAGATTGTGCAGACCCATTACCACATAAACCCAATTGTTATCTTCAGATAACCAGAGCGATGCCTGTTCGTCGCGTTGCACGGCAAACGTTTTAAATTCAGTTGGAGCAACAACAAAGCGAGAGTCGCCCGAGCGCGGCTGCTCTACGGTGTGGAGCAGCTGAAGCTGGGTCGTCCAGCGTTCTCGTTCGAGTTCTTTCGCTAGCAGCAGCGGGGAATCTTCGTTCCCACGAAATCCAAACAAGTGATAGTTGATGTTGTCTGCGGCCTGCGCGACTGGGGAAACGTCGTAGATGTCTCGGTCACTGAACAACTGCTTTGTGACAATAAAAAACGCGCCAGGAACGAGGAACGCGCTGGCTACACCCATATACACGTAAGGTGTGCGAGGTCTCAGGCCACGCGCCGTCAGATTTAAATGATAGAGCAGTGCAATCCAAACTACGATAAGCGAGAAACCGGCAGTGACTCGTGCCAGTGCTGCCCAGAAATTATTAGTGGACCAAACGACTAGGCGCGCTCCATCGAGCATCCAGTTTCTTGTGCAGCTGAGCTCGGCATTGATCACGCATTGCGGATTCGCGACAAACATTGACATGCAGATTAACAGCAGGGGACCGAACACCCAGAAGAAGGGCCCAGGAGAGCGTGGAAGCTGATTATGCAGGTCAGTATGTGAGCCGGTCGCCATTTCCTGAGATGTCTACAATCCGTGAGCGGCACCGGAGCAGCCTGCACGCAAATAATTCCCGCGGAGGAAGCGCAGTGCCTCAGTCTAAATGTTTACAATAACAAGCTGTATTCGTCTCGGAATATTCTAAGCTAGCAAAAGCCATTAAATCACTGCTACATTATTCTTGGCCGGTATGGTCATTGCCTAGCCGTTCTACTTTTGGGTATGCTGCTTAGCTACTTTTGTTGACGCTCCCAGGGCTTGTCCTGTTGGGGGCTAGGATATTATCTGCACGGTGTGGATTGGATAAACGATGCGGAAGCGAGAATTAGACAAATTCAAGAAAATGCTCGTCCTTGAGAAGCAAACTATTTTGCGTCATCTCGAGGATCTAGAGGACGAATCAGAAAGTCAGATGGAGTCCACCAGCGGAGACGCTGCAGATTTAGCCTCGGTGGAAATCACACAGGCGGCCATAGCCAAATTGGGAGGCCGGGAGAAAAAACTGCTTAAAAAGATCGAATACGCGCTTCAGAAAATCGAGGACGGCGAGTTCGGAACTTGTGAGCAGTGCGGTGAGGCAATTCCACCCGCCCGGCTCGAAGCTCGTCCGGTAGCCCAGTTTTGCATTGACTGTAAAACCGAGCTTGAACAGAACGAGCGCAGATACGGCGAAGAAGACGAGGAAGACAAGTGGAGCAGCGACGTCGAGGAAAAAGCTTAACCGGCTTTAACCAGTCGTTTGCTCCGCCGAGCAAATGTGTCAGCTCACATAGTTCCCCTAAGTTCCTTTTTAAATGCGGCTAACGCACAGGGCTTTGCCCTTCTTGCGTGCGTGGGCGTCGAGGAAGCCGGTCGGCACCTCGTCGGTCAACGTAATAACTTCAATCAGTGGCAGAGTTCTGGTTACGGCGCAGAGATGTCGTACATGCAGCGTGCTGCTGAGCATTACACATCGTTTGAGCACCTTCTGCCGGGAACTCGCACGATCCTCTGCATCGCCGTTCCATACAGTCGAGAAGCTGCTGGGCCGACACCTCGCGGCTGCGGCCGAGTAGCTCGATACGCTTGGGGTAGGGATTATCACCGTGTGCTGCGCAAAGCGGCTTCAGCACTCGTCTCGGATGTTCTCGAGAGTCCTTCTCGCGAAGTGTTTCGAGTATTCAGCGATTCGGTACCGCTCCTTGAGCGCGCGTTGGGGGCTGCTGGGGGACTTGGATTCGTCGGGCGAAACAGCATGCTAATCGAACCACACCTTGGTTCGTATCACTTTCTTTGCGAAGTATTGCTGGCTGTTGAGGTCGAGATTGACGTTAGCCTCAAAGAGCTTCCAGGTAGGGCACGGACTGTCGAGGCGAGAATGAATGCGGGGGAGGGCTGCGGGGGATGCAGAAGCTGTTTACCGGCGTGCCCAACAGCTGCAATCGTTGCAGATGGTGTGATTGATGCGCGGCGATGCATTTCCTATCTAACGATTGAAAAGAAAACTGCGTTTGATGCCTGGGAATCGGAAGCAATCGGCGACTGGCTCTTTGGCTGTGACATCTGTCAGGATGTCTGCCCGTTTAACCAGGATGTTAAACATTCGGCTCTAGCCCAATTCGAAAGTGAGCGAGGGAGCGGTCCGTTTATCAAGTTAGAAGACGTGCTGCGCATTGAAAGCGACAAAGCGTACCTCGACCGCTTCGCAGGAACTCCGTTGATGCGCCCGGGGAGGCGCGGCCTGGTCCGAAACGCAATTTCAGTGATGGTTAATACTCAGTGGAGTGATGGAGCTGAGCTGCTGTTCGCCGCGGCACAGAACGAGCCGACTGAGATGCTCGGCCGCCATGCTTCATGGGCGTTGGAGCAACTGCTGCTGCGCTCAGACGGTGCTGAAAAGCGGAGATTGGCCGGAGTTGTGGCTAAGCTGAAAAAATAGCTTGATAGGCGCACCATGGTCCGTACGATAATAGGGTTCCCCTAGGATGGAGGTGTAATTTTATGAGGATCAAACTTTTAGCCGCTGCTTGTATGCTGGCCCTTTCGGCGTGCTCGCCTAGTCTGAAGCACGATATTAATATGCCAAACATTCCAGCGGCTGGAGTCAGCAAAAACCTCAACGCTGGCGGAGTTGAACTTATGGTGAACCCATTCATCGACTCGAGGTCGAGCGCGACGATTATTTTCTACAGAGATAAGCAGTTGAAGGCCAAAGGGGATGCCGCCGCCGCCGTTGAAGCCAAGGTCAAGCAGCAGCTTGAGCAGGGCGGCTTCGCGTTCAACACGGGTGCGCCAATCGCGCTAAGCGGTGAACTGCGAACCTGGGAAGCAAGAGTCTCTAGCGGATTTCCCGCAGAAGTTACGAGCAAGGCTGCCGTGTACGTCGAAGTTCGAGACCCGACAAACAAGCGAATCTATTCCGGTGAATATTCTGGAACAGCTAGCAAGGAGCATCCGAACTTAGATGAAAAGGATGTCAGCGAAACACTTGGAACGGCCATGCAGCAGGCAATTAATCAGCTGTTCGCCGATCAGCAACTTATGGATATTTTGCAGTCGTTCTAACCGACGGATGGCTCTGTTCCACGTTCCTGCAAAGTTTGGCTCATTACGGTTTCAACCGTCTGAAGCATAAGATCCAGGCCAACTGGCTTAGAAAGGTAAGTAGCGTTTTGTAGGGCTGCGCGTTTCGCGTCCGCCTGGGACGGCGCGCCGGTGATAAGGATTACGCCAATCGCGGTGTTTTTGCGGCGGGCAATTGAAAGAACATCAAATCCATCAAGTCCTTCCATCATTACATCGCAAACGACGACATCAAAAAACCCTCGGTCGAGATGCGATATGGCGTCTTTTGCACAAGATGCGACCACCACTCCGTAACCGCGTTGGACGAAAACGTCCTCGAACATTTCGAGAACCAAGGGCTCGTCATCAACGAGAAGAATTTTGCCTTGGGTCGGCATGGGCAGCTCCCTAAAAATACTACGCTTGGCGCCTGCAAGAATTAAGATGGCACAGATACTCTTCGAGGAGCAACGAGTTGTATTCTCGCTGAGCTTCAACGAAATTTTTTAGCAGCGCGCCTAATAGCGGCCAAATTGCTCGCTTAGCCGCTACTATCACGGGGCCAATAATCTTTCGGTGAGATTTGAGGGAGATTGGCGGCTGAAGTTCTGTCTGAGAGAGTCGTGCCAGCGCTCGTAGGCGTTCTGAGGTGTGCTCATCGACTGAGATACCTTTCGGGACAAGCCGATGACTGAGGCGCGATACCTTTTCAATTTCAGCTTGATTGTAATCTACGCTGCGCTCAAGTCTCGCTGACAATGCAGTCCTCGCCTGTTCAATCAGCAAATCAGCGTTTTCGGCTGTGTTATTCATATACCTCCGGTCAGCCCTAGCTGATGAATAATGCGTGCTACAAACTACATTATCAAGCGCGGGTTTGTCGCGATAGCTCGGATATGTGCCGTAATTATTTGTAATTATTACTGTTTTTATCCTAGCTGCTGACCCCTAAAAAGATCTCAAGAACTCCCAACACGTCGACGATGACACTCTTACAGTAGGGGCGACACCCTTAACTGATTTTTGTGTGTTTAATTGTAGTGATTCGCTTCAAAGGAAATGAAGCGATTGCATATGCTTCGGACTTAGGTGTGAGTTCGATACAGGCATAACTTTCAAGGAGGAAAGGTATGGCTATCACCATTAATACCAATATTGCTGCGCTCAACGCTCAGCGACGTCTAGGACAAACCACCAAAGGTCTATCACGTTCATTCGAAAGACTGTCATCAGGTCTTCGTATCGTGCGTGCATCGGACGATGCGGCTGGACTAGCGATTGCTGATTCGTTGAAAGCAGACCAGCGCATTGCAGGGGTAGCAATTCGAAACGCGAACGATGGTGTTTCGCTCATTTCGATTGCGGACGGTGCACTTAGTGAGATGGGCAACGTATTATCGCGTATGGCCGAACTCGCTGAACAGTCCGCGAACGGAACATTGAGCTCAACTCAGCGTTCGGCACTGTCTTCGGAATTCGT
>JAGRAN010000213.1:4808-22851 GCA_020434585.1 Bdellovibrionales bacterium | reverse complement strand
GACCTCATCGACAGTCGCTGGGGTATAGCCAACAAAAGCTTAAGCTGCCTTTTCTGCGGGCATTTTAATTTCATCGATGCAGTTAAGGTCGACTTCTAGCGAGCCGTCCTCGAGGGGTTTGAGGATGTTTGCGTATTCCGCACCCCATACGATCTCGTCAAATTTATATGACGACCAGCAGTAGACGGTTTGAGAGAAGCCATCGTCAATTCCCTCGAGCATGATTAAAAATTCTGCGTCTGAGCGTTCCAAATCGCTTTCACTGACGTTGTGCAGCGGGCTGGTGTCCGAAATCGGGTGAACGATGGTCCAATGCAGCGGGAAGAAAACCACCTGCGCGCGTTCCAACTCGAGGTCGTAAAATCGGCGCTTTCTCACACCATGTTCATATTCTAAACGACTGAGCAGGACTTTGGCTTTGAGGTGAAACATTTGGTTTTTGCGTTCGTTGATTATTCGGAACTCAAATGCTTTCCCATCTTTGTAACTTGAAATTATCGCCTTCTTACTAAATCTGATTTTTGCGGTTGGTCGAGAAAATCTCGCGAAGCAAAGCCCGGTCGCCAGCGCAAAGCCGAGCAGCCCGTTGAGGACTTCGAAGGTCACGAGCATATTTGCTGCGAAGCTTACTGGACTTGTGTTGCCGAAACCGGCTGTAGAAACAGTATGGACACTGAAGAAAAACGCGTTCCAGAAGAGCTCAATACTGCTCATCCCTTCAGTATTGCTCAAGGCTCCCTCGCCGCAAGACCAGTAAAGCAGACCGAAAAGAAGGTTTAACGAAAAATAAGCGCAAACGATAAAGAGTAAAAACCTCGGCCAAGTCGTAGACAGCATGTAGTGGTACAGGCTCATTGAGCGTAGCGCGCTGTGGCCCTGCCGCTTGACGTTGAAGGTGCCGTCTCTGTTAATCAGGCGCTGTGTGCTGTTTGCCGAAACCAGGGTGCCGAAACCAAGGTCCTTAGAGTCGTCAGCCGCAGCTTCCGCACTCAGTGCTGAAAAAACTTGTGTCTCTAGTGAAACTCTTTCCACGCTGCGCAGCATCCTCCTTCAAATTAGAACTACTAAACTGCCGAGCATAGCCGGGCCGATATTAGCAGGGATGAGTGAATCCTGCCACTTATTCGGCGGTAATGCCGACTTTGTTTACAGTTCTCGACGTTCGCGGGATAACTATTCGAAGCTATGGAACAACAGCGAAAGCTATTCGGGAACGCGCCCCTTCGATACTTATTCGTCGGCCTAGGCTTGTTGTTCTTTGCGCTGGGTATAATCGGTATATTCCTACCGATCCTTCCCACCACTCCTTTCATGCTTTTGGCTGCCGCCTGCTTTTCTCGCAGTTCCCCACGACTTCACAAATGGCTGCTGTCGCGCAAAACTATCGGCCCGACGATTGTTGATTGGGAAATGAACGGCGTCATTCGTCCCAAAGCCAAAATAATGGCAACTACGGTAATGCTAGGTGTAATGATTTTGTCATCAGTCATCGTCGGACTTTCGAAAGAAATTAATCTTATCCTTGCCGCAACCGCCGCGGCCGTCCTCTGGTTTATTTGGAGCCGTCCCAGCAGCGCTCCTACACAGGACAGTGTTGAAGATGCTGCGTCGACCCATCACCATGTTTAGAACGACTCAAAAAAAAGGGGCCGCATAAAGCAGCCCCTTTTAGCACGTATCGATTTTTCAATCTTACATGTTTGCACGTCCAGCAATCGGCACAACCATGACGTCTACACGACGGTCCTGGCGATTATTGACGTTAAGCGGGCCGTCAACTTGACCTTGGCCGAGAACTTCGATGCGCTCCGGCGGAAGGGTAATGTTTTCAGCTCGTGCAAATCCCTTAAGCGTTTCGAAAACTTCGACAGCACGCTTAGTGGAGAGTGCTTGGTTAAATTTTCTGGTGCCAGTTGTATCTGCGTGGCCAACCAGAATTACCTCAGCTGCTGAGGAATCGCTGAACTCCTTAACTAGGCTCTTGAGTTTAGCTTTTTCATCAGTCGAAAGCTGAGCGCTTCCAAGGTCGAAAAACACGCTGCCTTTCATTACACCGCTGATAGTTTGCGGCTCTTTCATGCGCGCGCGGTCATTAATTCCAGACTGCATCGCGATGTACTGACGGCAAACATCTTCGGCAAGGCGGCGCTGCTCAACAGCCCTATCAGCCATGAAGCGAGCACGCTTATACTGTGAGCTGTCAGCCGTCACGTGTGACTTCTCAATTGTGTTTAGCTGAAATTCAGCTTCGACAAGTGATTGGCCGGCGACGGTAAAATGTTCCAAGCATTTGCCGAACAAACCGGCGCGTGCTGTGGATACGTTCTGCTGAATATCATCTACGCTTGGTCGACCTGTCGGCGCACAAGACGCCATCGCAGCGCAAGCGAGAATCATTAGTACTTTTGGTCCACTTTTCATCGTTACCTCATATCCTCTGTTGTTACGCGTATAAAATTATATGCTCCGTGCATCGTCCGATTGACCATACTGTTAGGTCAGTAACGGAGTTTTACAACAGCGGCAGTCAAAATTCGAGCTTCTGCGAGTTAATAATAAAACAAGGAGATTACAGTTCAGTGCCTGCCCTAAGCGACAAGGGGCACTCGAGATTTGAAGTAAGTGAAAGGACTACGAATTGTCATTAAAAACAGTAGGAATGACTATGATTCGATTTGCTGCAAGGGTTCAGCTGCGAGCTCAAGTGAGACCTTAAGCTTACTGAGCTTTTTGGGAGGAGCCCCGTCGCCGAGTGCCGTACGTAGAGCAGACATCGCTTTTTCGCATTTGCTGCGCAACTCGTTAGGAACAGCCTGGCCGATAAACTCTAACTGATTCTCAACTGTGCTTAAGACATACTCTGCTTGCTGTCGTTCGACGTTGGCCAATTGTTTCTGCTGCTTTTCAGCTGCAAGTTTCTGGGCTTGGCTAGCCTTATCTTTAACTTCCTGCTGGTCGAGATAAGCAGTGCCCGCGATAGTGATTTGACGTTTATTACCCGTGCCCAGATCTCGTGCCGTAACTGAAAGAATTCCGTCTTCATCGATATCGAAATCAACCTCTATCTCAGCTTCACCGGCGACTTTATTGCGAATGCCTTCTAGCCCGAATCGACCCAGAGTACGGTTGTTATGAGCTCGCTTGCTTTCACCTTGAAGGACAACCACGTCTACACCGCGTTGAAAATGATCTCCCGTGGTAAACAGCTGAGTAGCTCGGGTTGGGATAGCCGTGTTGCGTGCAATCATTCGATGGAACTTTCCACCTTTGGTTTCGATGCCGAGAGAAAATGGGGTGACATCAAGCAGCACCATCTGGTCGAATTCGCCGCTAATAATGCCAGCTTGAACTGCGGCGCCGAGGGCTACTACCTCCTCAGGACTGATCGCCATATTGGGTTCTTTACCAAGAGTAATATCGTTTACCAGTTTGCGAATTGACGGCATCCGACTGCCCCCACCGACGAGCAGGACTTCATCAATTTTACTCGCCTGACAGCGCGCATCTTTTAAAGTGGTCAAAACAGGTTCGACGCAGCGCTGCAGCAATCCGGCTGAAAGAACTTCAAATTTTTCCCGGCTGATAATCTTCTCGAGGTGGATTCCTTCGCCGTTAATGCTGGTGATAAACGGCAGTTCTATTTTTGCAGATGTTACACTGGAAAGCTCACACTTTGCTTTTTCAGCTGCCTCAGTCAAACGCTGGAGAGCCTGGCTTTCGTTGCGAAGGTCTATCCCGTATTTATCGAGAAACTCCATCGCGAGCCAGTCTACAATACATTTGTCGAAATCATCTCCACCCAGGTGGGTATCACCGGAGGTGGCGCATACTTCACAAATGGGCTCGACAACATCGAGAAGCGACACATCTAGCGTCCCGCCGCCTAGGTCAAACACTAGGACTCGTTCGTTTTGTCGGGCGTCAATTCCGTAGGCCAGTGCTGCCGAAGTTGGTTCATTTAAAATGCGTAGTACGTTTAAGCCGGCGATCTGACCAGCGTTCATGGTGGCTTGGCGCTGCGCGTCGTTAAAGTACGCCGGGCAAGTGATTACCGCGTCCGTAATTGCATCGTCTAAATAACTGGAAGCATCCTCGACTAATTTGCGGATAATCTTGGCACCAATTTCCTCTGGCGCAATCAGCTCTCCCGCAAGCTCAATCCGAGCAGCGTCTTCCGGTCCAGCCTTTACAACATACGGGACAGATCGAATCACGTCCGGTACTTCGGCGTAGCGTCGACCCATTAATCGCTTGGCAGAAAAAATAGTATTTCGCGGATTCAGGACAGCTTGGTTAGCGGCAGGTTTTCCAACCAGATATTCGCCATCATCGGTTAAGGCGACGATCGAGCGGGTTACTCGTTCACCTTCAGCGTTAGGTACGATCATCGGTTTGCCGCCTTCGAGTACGGCAATACACGAGTTGGTCGTTCCTAAATCTATTCCGACTACCCGACCCATTAGACGGCTCCCGCGGTAAGCTGTTTAGCACCTACTATATTGAGAGCGGCAGAGCTTGTGGAGATTCAATGTAGAATTCGAATATAATACCTGTGAGGACAGCTATTTAGCTGGTTGATAACTCGGGAATCTAAAATATGAAAACTACCGGGCACTTGCGCTAATCTAAACTAACAGCGCTAAACTGACGGCCGATTGGAGAGATGGCTTGGGTCGAGACAGTAAAATCCTAAATCGCGGCATTGAACTGCTTGAGCAGTCTGGCAAAGGCTCTGGCTTGGGGTCGTCATTGCTGAAGAGCCTCCTGAGATTAAAGGCTGAGACGAAGGTTTATCGCTGGCCCAAGATAGGCAGACTGCCGGCGATTTCAGATCCCAAGCTAGCTAAGCAGACAGCAGTAACTACCGTGTTTAATTTGCTTGGTCATCTTTGTATGCTGGGCGACCGCTCGATTCGCGACGAGATGCCGCGTGCTCAGGAGTTTGCTCGACTTGCATTTGGCTTAAGCGAGCATGAGGAGCTAGAAGCGCTTCACGCGTTCAGAAAGGCGCGCACTTCCAACACGGATCTAGATACCGTAGCACGACGCTATATGCGTTTATTTGCGGACAGCCCTGCGATGCTAGTGAACATGGTCGATGCAATGTACTACTTCGCAGTGCGGGACGGAGAGACTACGGTTGAGCAAGCTGAGGCACTAAGATCAGTAGTTGAAATATTTGAACTTCCAGAAGACACCCTGCGGGAAATCGGCCTTCGACATCAGGACGTTGATCAAACTCGCGAAGAGTTGGAAGAACTTGAGTCTAGCGGCGAGGAGCGGGATGGCCCTAGTCTGCGACAGCGTATCAGAAACGAAAAGCTATCTGATGTCGACCGAGCATACGCGCTTATCGGCGTATCTAAAATTGACACGCCTGAGGCAATCAAAGCCCAATTTCATAAACTAGCTTATCGGTTTCATCCCGATCGAGCAGTTGCAAAGAACGAAACGGCAGATCGTGTGCTCGCGGCTCGTGAGAAGTTTAAACAGATCTTGTCCGCGTACAGCTTGATCCGCAAAGACAAAGACTTCTAGCTTTCCTCACCCTGGTTCCACCACTCCTGATGAGCTTGAGCTCGTAGAAGAGGACGAAGATCCTCCCGACGATGACCCGCTTGATGAGGTTCCCGAGCTCGACGCAGAGCTGCCGCAGCTGAAACAACCAGTTCCGCTTGAACTGGATGAACTTGAACTTGTGGAAGTACTAGAACTCGATGACGAGCTCGTGGAACTTGAGCCGCCTGAGCTGGTCGAGGAACTCGAACTCGTCGAAGAACTACTAGTGCTGGTCGAGCTCGTAGAACTGGTAGAAGAACCGGTCGAACTCGTAGACCCAGTTGAGCTGGTCGCTGAACTAGTGGAACCTGTTGAACTTGTCGAGGAGCTGGCTGAACTAGTCGTGCTGCTCGAACCGGTCGAAGTACTGCTGGATGTAGAACTTGAACTATTAGAACCTGTGCTGCTGGAGCTTGAGCCGCCACTAGAGCTTCCACCGCTGCCCGGGTCATTCAGCACAATGGCGCTAACCACTTTACCGGTAGCTTCGTCAATCTCAATTGCCAACTCGACTGAGTTCAGTTGAACAGGAATTTCGATAGCCACAGTGTCATCAACGTTCGGCGGTCCGGCAAAGGAAAATAGCTCGGACGTAGCTTCTTTATCAGATTGCTTTGTGCTTTCTACGATTAGGAATTCGCCGGCGGCGTTTGTTATGTCGCTGTCTCCCGTGGCAACCTTGGTTACTGTTACGTTGGGTAGGGGATTGCCACCAACGGTTTTGACTGTTCCCGCAAAGGACCTGCCGCCGGTTCCGTCCGAACCGCCGCCGCATGCCGATATGGCACATAGCGCGAGCATTGAAACAAGGGAGAGAAAAACGAAGCGAATTACTAAGCGATTAGCGTTCATGCTGTCATTTCTCGTTTTCGACGAAACTAAAACATCCAAGCTTAACTTTTGAATTACACTCAGTGCGATCGAGTTCTACATTCAAATCAGCATCATACTGCGCCAGGAAGTTGCGTGCTTTTTGATGAAGCGCCGAGCCTTCTCTAATCAACCACTCTCGGATCTCGGGGACTCTCGAGTCAGAAATCCGGTCAAACTGAGTATTTAGATGCAAATTCGGAACCTCAAGATCTTCAAAAAGATTCTCCTCCACTGCGGTCATTAAGTCTTGAGTATCTCTGGCAATTAATGCGAGTCCTTCCTTTATGTTTCCGCGGGGAACATATACTCTGCTCAGCAATTTTATCCCGCCCTTGGTCTTTTCGACTGCATTTACTCTTTCCAGCTCATACAGCACTGTTCCTGGTGTTACATCGTTCGTGATGCTTGCCACCAGATCACGAAATTCCTCTTCGCTTAGAACTCTAGCTTTGCCGCGCTTCGTGCTGAAGCGTTTGTCTTGCTGCCAGTGCCCTAAGACTCGGCTAATCATACCCTGTGGTGAATCTTTTACCTGTTTTTTCTGCCAGATTCGCGATACGTCGCGTCGGTGAATCCCCGTAGTTGTGCTGAGTCTGCAGCCGCTGACTTTCTCACCAGCTTTTTCCATTTCGACTTCGGCCATTTCGAGAAATACCAATTTGGCCGATTCGATGATGTCCTGAATATGCAGAGAGTGCTTCAAGCACAAGCGGATCACCGGTCTCAGCATTGCTCGAATGCAGGTTAAGGCGACTTCTCGTGTTTGTTCGGCCATCAAATTGCTGTGCAAAATGCACTGTTAGCTGCTTTCTTTATAGTTATTCGGATTAACCGCTTGCAAGCTTGATAGTTCTGAGCTGATATTGAAGATGCGCAGATTTACTTAACAAATTCCACATATTACCTGACACAACGGCTAGCCTGAATAGCGCAGCTTCTCCGCTGGCGGACTCCTTTAACCAGAATGCACTCTGTGAGGTGAGCAAGACAAGGCCCTTGTTGGTGTTTGAAAAGCGCTGAAATCTCACCACCATTGCTTTGGGTCCTCTTCGGAGGTGCGAGCTAGTCGACTGTGAGCGAAGCGGTCCCGCCACTTGCTGTTGTGACTGCTTTTTCGAGTTCTAGACTGCTCAATGTAGAATTTCAGCGGCTTTCCCTGTTCATCAGCGGTTCGTGTCAGTTTCCTATGCAGCTTGGTTGATACCACTACGCGAATTTTGAACGACTTTAGACTACCTTCGAGACGTTTCCAGGCGTCATTGATTTTCATCTTCCATCACCTCTAAAACCTAAGACCGAATTTAGGCAGTGCATTTTACACTGAACATTATTTATTATATAGGAAATATCTCGCCGCGTGCGCTAAGTAGTGGGCTTAGAGTTAAGTAGATGATTTGCTTATAGATTTGCTTATGAAGCTACGCCTATTTACAAAAAGGCAGCTCAAAAGTCACCTTTTGCAGAAGCGCCGCATAACAAAGTTGTAGGGTGACAGTGCAAAATACACTGTCTGCCGCGAAAGCATAAGTAAGGAACAAATTTTTATTCTAGACCCCGACACGACGCTAGACGGGAGGAGCATCCCGACCAACTAACGAATTTAGCTCCTCCCGTCTTTTTTAGATTTCGATTTTGAGAGATGCATTACAGTTGCTGGGCGCGTTTGCTAATCATACTGAATCCCCAAATGGCACCCGCGTGCGCGCCCAGCATTTTTTCTATCCCAATTAATTCAATAAAATGACGGCGGGGCTGTCGGCGTATGAACGCTGACGACAGCACGAGCAGCTGAAAAGTCGCTGCTGTACCGCCGGAGTGCTTCTTGACGCTAGGCCAGCTGGGCAGCCAGCCAATACGCCAAGTTGGCAACCTTCGGGCCGATCGACGGGATGAGCAGGCGCTCATTCGTTGCGTGGAAGTTCTCGCCGTACGGGCCGAGACCATCGATGCACGGGATGCCGAGACTTGCCAGGAAGTTGGCATCACTGCCGCCTCCGACTAGAGGACACACGTCGTACTGAAGACCGGAGTTCTGCGCGTGTTCGTGATAGCTCGCGTACAACGCACGGCTCTCTTCCGTTTCTTCGAGCGGCGCAACTGCTCGAATCAGACGCAACTGAACGCGCGTTCCCTTCACGGAAGGCTTGCTCGACAGCGCGAACATTCTCTCACGCACTGCTCGAAACGCCTCTGCGTCTGGAACGCGGACTTCGAACGACGCACGTGCACGGCCTGGAACCACGTTGGGCGCAGTTCCGCCCTGGATGGTTCCGATGTTGACCGTTACGTTCGCTGCGTAGTCAGTCAGCGCTTCGAAAGCGAGGACCAGACGTGCGAGCTCACGAATTGCACTGGCACCGTCCTTGTGGTCGTTGCCCGCATGTGCGCGCCGACCTTCGACGATCACTTCGAAGCGCCCGAGACCGCGCCGCCTGGTGATAACGCAATCACCCTTGCGGCCGGGCTCGAAGACGAGCGCCGAAGATACGACCTGGCGGAAGGACTCCGTCACCCGCTCGGGGATCGGAGCCGGGTCTTCCTCCATGCTGCTGATGTAGACGACCACCGGAAGACGGTGAAGCAAGCCCGCTTCCTTGAGCACGCGTAGCGCCCAGAGGATGCAGAGAACTCCACCTTTGTCGTCGGCGACGCCGTCACCGTAGGCCCAGTCTCCGTCGATGCGGAAGGGCCTGGGATCCGAATCGAACTCGAACACGGTGTCAGCGTGTCCGACGAGCATGATGTTGCTCCTCGACGAACGATCGACCGCCGGTGTCGTGGCGATCAAGTGACGACCGTAGCCGTCATGCTCGATGAACTTCGTGGTCATTCCAAGCGCCCTGAACTCCCCTTCCAGCAGCTCCTGCACCTCGTCTACCCCATCGGGGTGAGACGTGTGGGAGTTGATGTCGACCATACGGCCGAGGAAGCCAAGAGCATCGCCACGTTGCGCATCGAACCACTGCCTGACGTCAATTTCGAGGCCCATATGGGCACCTCCTTTGTGTGAACTAGGGACCGGGATTCGAAGCGTTGACAAGTGATTGTCAACGCTTCGCCCGATCCTGAAGGAGGCAAAAACCTTTGCCGACAGCTCACACCTGCTCGATTCGAACCGAACAGGTGCGGCTGGATAGATACCCGCAATTTTTGAAATCAGAGAGCTGGGAGACGCCTAGGTACACAAAACGAGGCTAATAATCATCTTTTTAGGAGAGAAAATACAGAGCCAGCGGTTACGGGCAGTGGAAAACGCCCGCAACTAGCTAATTTTTCTATCTTTATAGTTTGCGGCCTGCATCGTAAAGCGATGCTGCTTGAGCAACGATCTATCTATTGCAGGGTAAAATAGCCACTTGCGTCAAAGGTTGGATGCAGCGGTCTCCGGAGGAAAGTACATGGCGGTATTTGATGACAGCAATGATCTAATTGATCAGCTGAGCAATCAAGAACTTCTATCAGCGATTGAGTATTTGTGGGGAAGTGAGGACGCGAGCGCCAACAGTCGGTTCTTTGATGCCTTGGTGAATTGTCACTTGATAGTGGTTTCTAAAGGCGGAGTCGAAGGACCGCATACAGTTCATAGCGGCCGCGCAGATGGTATGGGCTGGGTGACGGCTGGCGAAGGCGCCACTGTAAATCTGCGATTGATAACTCGCAGCGATGGGGCGACTGGATTAGCAGTTTTCTCTGACATGGAATCATATCGTAGGCTTGGCTATTCGGACGCGCGTGACGAGTTGCTTATGATGGATTCAGTTACAATTCTTGAAATATTTATGCAGCTCGATGCGGAATTTTTCGTTCTGAATCCAGGCTCGCACCTAACTGCAGAGATGAGCAAGGATCAAGTGTATGACTGCTTAGCCCAGCGATCGTGCGCTCAAGCGAAGTCAAAAGCTGAAGGCGGGCTGCCACCGGAACTCAGGCACTCCTTGAAACGAGCTAAGGCTGCGGATCCTGCGCCCAAACGCAGCGCGGCTCGTAAACATCGCTTAAGTCAACGCGAAGCTGAAGTGCTGAAGCAGCTCGTTGAAGCGATTCCCGATCAGGAGTTGTTTGAGCTTCGTCAGCAGGTGTCGCAGGCAGTTGCCCGAATATGCGGTTTGGATGATGGATTGCTTGGACCGGATCAACGACTGATGAATGCAATCGCTGAACGGGCTATGATGTTGATCGAAGTTTATCCTCGTCGTTCAACCAAAGAGAAAGCTCTGATAACAGGGGCTGTGAGATATTTCTGGTCGCATCGCGATGCAATTCCGGATTCGACAAGCCTAATCGGACTCGATGACGACGCTCGGGTTATGAATTTTGTCTTAGAAGAGCTGGGATTTGAGGAAGCCTTTATCGACCTTGATGATTAAGCAGATGCGCTAGAACCAACGTCTGACTCGACGACGGTACTTGGCATATTCTTCTGGATACATCTCACCGAGCAGTGCTTCTTCGCGTGGAACTATTCGGCGGTCAAGCGCTACCAGAACCATAAATGTAGTTAAGAACAGCCAGACACTGTTTACAATTAAAGCAATCCCGAAATGAATGACTGCGAGCCCGAGGTACATTGGGTTTCTCGACCATTGGTAGGGGCCAGATGTTGCAAACATTGACGGACGCGAACCAGGCTCGATAGCGGTCTGCATTCTTTTGAATACTGCTCCACTCCAAAGTACGAAAGCTAGGCCTGATGCGATCAGCAGAGATCCCGCAATCATTCCAGCACTCCCTTCGGCTAAGCGAGTCGGGAAAACAAATTCCAGCGCAATGCCGAGCAGCAGAGAAATTAGAAAGAGCCATGGTGGCGTCATTCGCGATCAACTCCGTCTTCTAATGAAACCATAATCGCTCGTAGGAACCGCTTCACAGTAAAGTCGGTATACGTGCGTGCCGTGATTTAAAAATGAGCCAGAAATGCCTGCAAGAAAAATCTGCCAAGCCCTAAAAGTAGGTTCACCAAGCGCTTCTATCATCTCCGCTTTGTGAGCCATCATTCTTTCATACCATGCAGCGGTCGTTTTACCGTAGTGTGCTGAAAGATTTACGAGCCGTTGAACTTCGAATCCGTTATTTTCCAGGGCAGTGACATGTGTGCCTACGGTGAACCAATGGAAGCCGGGCCAGACGTACTTCTTGTGAAAAACATAGCTCACGTAAAAGTCATGCGGCAGGTCACAATGCGGTCGCATTAGTGCATGGTGAACGTAGCGGCCACCGAGCTTTATGCGTTTGCGAACTTCTTTAACGTACGGCACCAATCCTCTTGGGCCGACATGGCTGATCATGCCTGTGGAAGTAATATGGTCAAAAACGCGAGTTTCTTCTCGGTAGTCTCCTTCATGAATTTCCCAGGTATTGCTGCTGAAGGGCGCGAGCATTTTACGGCCTTCACGCGCTTGATTGCTGGAATGCGTCCAGCCGACAATTTTTGCTTTAGGAAAGTTTTCTAGCGCGACTGCTAGCTGACCGCTATAGCCGCAGCCAACATCGAGGACAGTTTCGCCGTCTGCGGGATCAATATAATCGATCGCATCCTTAAACTTGCGCCACATTGATTTTTCAAGTGAATCAAACTGGTCGTTTTCTCCGACTCCAACGCGAATCAGCTCTTGTCTGTCGTAATGGGAGGGATCTTCGAACATTCCACAGGAGTATGACATGTACTTTTGATCCAAGTACAAGTTAAGTGCTTCTTGCGGAATATCATAATGGCTTTTGACGTTGACCTTTGCGCGAGATTTGCTTT
The DNA here is from genome assembly GCA_020434585.1 of Bdellovibrionales bacterium. GTDB lineage: Bacteria > Bdellovibrionota_C > UBA2361 > SZUA-149 > JAGRAN01 > JAGRAN01. The sequence continues at coordinate 10,673 of JAGRAN010000213.1, read as the reverse complement.
GAAACAGGCTGTGCTGAATTAGCGCGAAAAAGATTTGCATCGGTGTAAGCTTTGCCTGGACGTGCGGCGTGATTTCGGACAGGCAGTAAAGATTACCAGATAGATCCACGTCTCCTTCGAGGAATTTCTCTAAAAAGCCCAAACTGTTTCCGGACAGCAGAACCTGGGCAGCTTCGCTAGTTTTAATCGTAATGTTCAGCGGCTCGCCGTACCAGTGAGCTTGGCCACGGCCCAGCGAGTAATCTGCCCCGGTCCAATCGTGAATGTGTATTTGAAACGGAAAGTCTTCCAAACAACGATTGAAGAAGTCGTACAAATCAGCAGCGGGCTTGGATTGTGGTCGTGGTGCGGACTTTGTCTGCGCACCGTTTTTCGAATGGGAAGGATTTCCGCTAGTTTCGCTTGAGTGCTGTAGTTCCATAGCTAACCGAGACAGTTGTGCGTCAGGGGACTAAGTATACGCTAATATGTTGAAAAAACACACTTTCGGAACTCAATTAAATTAGTTCTGGCAAGAACGTAGGCTTAATTTTCCGTTGATGTTCAACACTTGCCTGAGCAGACCGCGGCGGCTTTAGTTGAAGTCTGCAAACTACATAGATGGCAGCGAAGAAAAATGAGTTATAATTGGTAGTATAGTGTGCCGATTTAAAGAGGAGTTTTTTCTTTGAGTTTTTTTCTCGACATCGATAGAGCACAAAGTGTTTTTCAACTATTGTTCCTTTCATGTCACGACAGCTCGTGCCCTGAAGAAGGAGCTGTTGAATTCGAGGAATCCCTCCGGCTCATTGCGCTTGGTGTGAAGATACCGGAGGAAGTGCTGCCTCGCCTTCGCTCAATTCACGACAACATAATATTAAATCCCCAGCCATTTTCTCTTCTCGCTCGAAAAGTTGCAGCGGACTTTAAGAACGACAGAGAAACACTGGTTTGCGTTCTGCGAATTCTGTTGAGATTATCCAGCGACGACAACATGGTGTGCCAGCGCGATAGGCGACTGCTCTATGAAGTTGGTAGCCAGTTCGATCTTGCGCGCGAAGAGCTGATGAGTCTTCCCGAAAGCGAATATGTTTTGCTGGCCAGCTGTTTAGGCTATAGCGCCGGTTCATTGGATGAATCCCTTGAGAAATGTTACCAGGCGCTTGGCTGCACACATGACATGGATGACTCCGAAGTTCGAAAGCGATTTCGTAAACTTGCCAAGCGGTTTCACCCCGACCACTGCTTCCAGGGAGACGACAAATCTGAAACAAATGTGCGTTTCAGGCAGATTCATGAAGCGTATGAGACAATTTTAGCAGCCAGGCAGCTCAGCCGAGAAGGTGTGTAGCCGCTGAGGCAGCATTTTGCTATAGCTGTGAAGTGAGTTGTCATTGCAGCAATGCGGAGAATTTGCCGTGGCAAAGCGAATATTTATCGTAGTTTTACTTTCCTGCTGCCTTAGCGGCTGCGCAACCTTGTACGTTCGCACCACTAACACCAAATTTGACGATTCGCTCTATCCCGCCACCCAACAGGACGGCGAATGGGTGGACGATTCCGAGATTCCGATTATCGGCCGCGCGTTAATGCTGCCGGATTTCATTCCGTCAATCATCTTCGACACTATTTTGCTTCCAGTCGATTATTTTGCTTGATCCTGCGCAGCCTGATCTCTTTGCCTTCTGCGTTCAATCAGATCTACATCTCGTCGATGGGCTCTGACTTTCTCAAGTACTTCCCGGCCTCGGCGGGTGAAGTGGTCGCTTCGAGTGTATAGGTTTAAAAACTTAGTTAAGTGCTCGTCGGCGTCTTTGAATTTTCCTAACTTCGCCTCCGCAATGCCCGCATGATACAGCGCTTGATAGTTGTCTGGCATGTAGTCAAGAATTACGAGCATGCCTGGAAGTGTTGCCATATCTCCGCCGCGATCGGCGATTGGGTGGATCGTATTAAACACAACTAACGCCGCGTCCCTACGTTTATCTTGCTGGAGTTCGTTGATTACTTCTCGAGCACGGTCGGGTTTTCCTGCAAGGATTAGGCAAGTCGCAGTGTAAGCGGCTCCTACATTGTCTGAAGGAGCGGGTCGATCCTGAATGTGTGCTTCGACTTCAACGGCATTACATGACGGTCGAATCGCTGCAAACCAGGAGCGTGCGGATTTGCCAGCCGCTTTCTGACTTACTGCCTTTACGGCTTTAACTTGCTTTACGGGTACGTATGTAGGCTGAGTCTTTCTATGCGGGGCGGCAGAAAAGCTAAAATAAAAAACGAGGAGACCAAGCATCGCAAAGAAAAAAGATTTTTTTCTAGAATTGCGAGGTTCGCCGGAAGTCGGCGTCACGGGGGCCGAACTGACACCAGACGCTGCATTCTCAGGCGAAGTGAGCGGCATGCCGCAGCGTTTACATTTGTCGCCTTGAAATGGAGAAGAATATCCGCAGATTGAGCAGCGCATCGCGCCTTAGGTACTACTTTTGGTCTACCGCGGTGTCAACTGCTAAGCCTACGACAAACTAAAATAACCGAGTGCAGCACTTGTAGAACGGAGAAGTCAATTTAGAGGATTTACCTGAGACATCACTTTAGTCTGGAGAATTTGTGCGATGTAGTAATAAACTACAGCCGTTCTACGGTAAATTCAGGCTTCATCTAAAGGGTGACTAATGAAGATTTTAAGTCGAGTAATTTTCTCCGCTGCGATAATTGGATTGACGGCATGCTCAGTAAGCTCGAGCGATCGCAAACTGAGAGGTCTGGAGACGATGTCGGCGACGAAGGCGTCGATCCTCGACGGTCAGCGTGAGATGGATGCAGCTATTGTCGCCCTGAATAAGCTGATCAGTCCACAGCAAGAGAACAAACAAAACTTGTTTCGCGACTTTCAAACTCAGCTCGTTGCCACCGACCATCAAACTCAGGTTATTCGCGATCACCTAGCGACATTAAAAGATCAAGGCCGTGACTACTTCAGTGCTTGGGACCGAGAGATTCGCGGCCTCAAGACTGAAGAAATAAAAAGGGTTGATACCCGTCGTCGTGACCAGGCAAAGGCCAGCTTCGACAGAATCTACCAAGAGGTTGATTCCACGAAGAACGCTTTCAGGCCGATGATGACGACGCTTTTTGATATCGAGTCTTACTTAAAAAGCGACTTGAGCAGCACAAATTTGGAGCGGATGCGCCCTCTTGTGCTCAGGACAAGCAATGAAGCTGATACAGTTAAAAAACATGTGCGCGCAGTGCTTGCGGAGATTGATCATGTTTGGCTGGGGTTAGCTCAGCGCACGAAGTGACTAGACAATATCACTAAGTCCGAATCGCTTGATCTTGTTGTAAATGCTTCGCTCACTAATTCCGAGATTGCGAGCAGCCGCGGCTTTGTTGCCGTTGACTAGCCGAAGCGTTTCAATAATTGCACGGCGCTCAATTTCCTCGAGAGGAAGCCCTCCAAGAAGCAGACGACTCGAGTCCTCTGGATTAAGGGCAGGAGAGTGCTCCATCACTAAGTTTGCCAGATGAATTGTGTCGTCATTTGAAAACGCCGAGGCATGCTCTAAAACGTTTTCCAATTCGCGCAGGTTACCAGGCCAGTCATAGCGAGTAAGCGCGCGCAGCGCATCATCGGTAATATTAAGAGATTTTCCGCCCCTGCGTTCACCAATACGGTTCAACAGATACCTGGTAATCTCTGGCAAATCGACGATTCGCTCACGCAATGCGGGGAGCTGAAGCGTTAGGCGCTTTACACGATACAACAAGTCCGCCAAAAATAGTTTTTCGCTTACGAACTGGTCTAAATTTTTTGTTGTGGTGGCAATCACTCGGACTTCGACGTGTCGCTCCTCGGTTTCGCCGATTCGCTGGAAATTAGAATTTTCCATGAAAGAAGCAAACTTGGCCTGAAGCTCCAATGGGAGCGCACAAACATCCTCCAGCAGAAGGGTGCCGCCAGCTGCGCTCTCCAGCTTGCCTGGGCCCTGCGGCGTTCCAAACAGGAATTCGTCAAACGAGTCTGCATTAATGCTGCTGCAGGGAACAGAAATGAAAGGCCCCTCAGATTCGGGACCGTGTGAGTGGATGTATCGTGCTAGATGTGATTTCCCAGTTCCACTTTCACCGACAAGCAAAACAGGACCTTCAACCGTAAGTAGTTTCGATACGCTGTCGGCAAATTCTTTTGATGTAGCAGACTCGCCTAAAAAAAGTATGAAATTTTCGTCTAGCTTCGGTCGCTCTTTAAAATGCTGCAGAGCCTCGTTCACTATTCCGAGAAGTTGATCTGCGGCGACCGGCTTTTGCAGAAACCAATATGCTCCGCGCTTCATTGCCTTAACGGCGTCGTTGGTATCACCAGCGGAGACGACCACGATTGGAGTCTTAGGGTATTCGCGCTGCATGAACTTTATGCAGTCAAATCCGCTCGTTCCCGGCATATGCAAATCTAAGCAAACCAGCGCAACCTCCGAACTCATCAAACGTACGGCCTCATTGCCATCTCTGGCAGATAGAACGTTGAAGTCAGCTTTTTCTAAGATACGCTTAAGCTGAATTGCCGTCGTCGGCTCGTCTTCAGCTACTAGAATGAATTGTTCTGCGTGTTCGCTCATCCGCCTCGTCATCAGCGATCTGGGGTCCTATACGGGACCGATTGTTTCGATTCTGTGAGCAAAAAAAGACTGCACACAATCGGCAATTCTATGTCGACAGGAGCGCGAAAGAAAGTGGTTTGAATGAGCATATTTTGTTCCATCGGTGATAGCGATAGTCAATAAATACAAGTAGTTATCGGCAATACTGGGCGGCAAAGTTAGACTTTTGCTCAATTTACCCATATAAAAATTGACCATTTAAAATCCTAACGCAGTTCTTTGACCTTGATAGTTGAGACTCTCTTTGCAGTAGAGGTTTCGCGCTTTCAACGGCGAAGCTTGTCCTGCGAAGAGACAGTGGCAATTGATGAAGGTTTTTTACTGTTAAGAACCGGTTTGCCATCTTCTCCATTCTACCCATCCCATTCGTTCTTGCAGTTTAGCGGCGAGCGACTCATGAGCACTCAGCTTATGAGCCGCTTGCCGCGGTTCGCTGCAGCAGTGGGGCTGTGGAAAATTCTATCCACAGTTGTCTACAAGTTCTTAATGGGAGGGTGCAGTTGAAAGTCGAGGTACTTCGACCAGTAATGGTCAGGGCTTCGTTCGTTGCCTCGGACACAGGCGGATCAGGAGGTTCGTCGATGGTCGAGACATGCACGCTGCCTTCGGGCGCTCGTGTGCTGGTGATCGATCTTACCCGGGGTGCGCGAGGCGCCTCAGCGCCTGCTCCGAAGGAAGATCCGTACGTTAATGTGGAGATTCGGCAGACGGGTGAGCGCGTCGAGGGCATTCCCGACGCGATTCGCTTCCCGATGCCGAATGACCTTCGACAGAAGGACACCCGCGACCTTAATGCCGAGATGGAAGGGTACTACCTCCGTCTCGACGATGGTCGATGGGTGCTCGTCTACCGCAAGGCGCTGTCGTACACCCGGCGGATGTCTCCTGGGGTTACGCCTCCTCAAGGTGCGCGACTCAAGGGCAGCCGCATGAAAGTTCGTCTTATCGGCGCGACCGCCGAAACTCCCACGAGCGACACGATCATCCACTTGGTTGCGCCGGTCGTTATCGGGCACGACAGCGACCGCTTCAAGCAGGGTGGATGGGTGCTGGACTGGGAGCGCGTCTCGCGAATGACCGAAGGCCAAGACCTGAGGTTCCTTCCGATGATGCGCGGCTTCGATCGTGAGTTCGCTCGGCTGGGCCTTCCAACCGACCGCGAAGGCAACAACTGCCTGACCGACTTCGCCGCTCTCTCCATCCCGTTGGCTCCGCCGATTGGACATTGGGA
>JAGRAN010000213.1:683-4662 GCA_020434585.1 Bdellovibrionales bacterium | reverse complement strand
CAGTGCGGCTTCCGTCGCAACGCCCAAGGTCACAACTGTCTGACGAACTACGACGGGATGGTCATTCCGCTCGTTCGTCCGACAGGGAGATGGGACCTCGACATTCTGGGGCCGATCGCTTCGATGCGTGCGGTCCCGTGGAGCGAGTGGGGTGAACGCGTGGAGCAGCTCGACGGGCTTGCGGCAGAGGATGCCGAAAGGCTCCTCTGCTCAGGCGTAACAGAGTTCCCGCTCAACCGCGATTTCTCTGCGGAGCTCGAGCAACTCGGCTTCAAGCGAGATCGCGACGGCAACAACTGCCTGACGAACTACGCCGGCGTAGTGATTCCGTTCGATCCTCCCGAGGACCACTGGCACGACTCCGTGTTCGAACCGATTCGGGGGCTGCGCAGCTTCCCGTACGGTGCTTGGGGTGCGGTGATCGACTACCTGGAAGGCGAGCTAGTGCGTGACATCATTCCCGATGCGCGCGCACTGGAACTGCTCGGGGATATCGAACGCCACCGCGCCAAGCGCAGTACTGCCAGAACCGCAAAGGGGTCTGGTGGTCAGCCGCTTCTGGGTGAGTGCTACCGCGGTCCGCGTGTCCGTACCGAACCAGTGGGACGATACATCATCTTCCACTGCGAGCGGAACGGACATCGCTTCTGGATCGTCGACTCGCTCTTGTACGGGGTTGCGCTGCTCGTCTTCACCGACGAGGACCGGGCTCGCGAATTCGCAACCGGCGACTTCGCAGTTCGGACGGAGCTCCGTCGGCATCCCAGCCGCCTCAAGCCGAAGATCGACCACGACGAGGGATGGGAGCACGACCTCGAGGTCAAGCTGCTGACCCCCAACTTCGGAGCACCGCAGGTCCAGTGAAACTTGCGGTGAAGATAGCGAACCGGAGGGGTCAGTAAGGGTTTACAGCCTGCCACTGCCTCTTCCGGAAATTTACTTAATCCTGCCAGACCTTCTCTTGAGGCCAGTCGATACCGTGCTGGAACTGTTTACAGTAAAGTCCGACGACTGCAGGGTACTTGGGGTCAGAATGTTTGAAGCTGGCCACACCGCGGTTCCATTCATATTGACCGCGCAAAGCTTTAAGGGAAGGGCCGCTGTCCAGGCAGATTCGCAAAATGCACTGGGTCCATCGATTACGATCGATGGATGCGACGTCCGCACCGTTTTGAAGCAGTTGCTCCAATACGGATTTAAGCGGTTCGCAAATTTCCTCAAGTGCTATTTGGTTATGACTCATTCACACCGCCTCAATCTCTTCCTCCGCTTACCACCGGAGCCGCCTGCGCTCTAAACTACGCCACTTGTTAAAAAAGTCAAAAAAATGGATTTCTGCAAAGGACTGTAAATCCGCGAGATACGTTGATAAGCTCAAGCAATTGAACTCGGATAAATGCGGAATTTTAATAGACAAAGTTTTGCAAAAAGAAGCGCAATAATTTCGATGCGAACTCGCGGACCCCTGCTGCTTTTGGCCAGTTTCCTGTCACTGTGCGTGCACGCCCATGCCGAAGATGGTTCTGGCTTCGTCGGCTCTAGCAGTTGTGCCGGCTGCCACGAAAAGGAAACCGTGGCATGGCGAGGTTCTCATCATGACTTTTCGATGGACGAGGCAAGTCCGATGACGGTGCTTGCTGACTTCAATGCAGCGGAGTTTTCCGAAAATGGAATCAAGTCTGTGTTTCGTAGGCGTGGTGAGAAGTACTTCATCAGCACGAAAAACTCGGCTGGAAAGCAGCTGGAATATCAAGTCGAATATGTAATGGGTTTCTACCCGCTGCAGCAATACGTCGTTAAGGCAGATAGCGGTCGCTACAATGTATTTAGCGTAGCCTGGGATACTCGGCCCAAGTTTGAAGGCGGCCAGCGTTGGTTCAGCCTTAGTACGGTTGAACCGCACGGAAGTAATCTTGTACAGCAGCGTACCTCTCGAATTGAAAATTGGAATGCGCAGTGTGGGTACTGTCATTCGACGAATTTTCGCAAGAATTTCGACTTAAAGTCCCAATCGTACAAGACAGAGTGGTCAGAAAATAACGTAGCCTGCGAAGCATGCCACGGTCCTGGCGCTAAGCATTTAGCATGGGCCAAATCTAAGCGGCAAAACGAATCAAATTTTGGACTGACGACTGCGCTTGCTGGTGCTAAGCGAGGGGTGTGGAGTATTGCGCCGGGCGCAAGTTCTGCGCAAGCTTCGAGAGATAGTCAGTTCCAGGCAGCAGAATTAAACACCTGCGCCACCTGCCACTCCAAGCGTAATCAAATTCGCGAACCGGCGACGGTAGGCGCTGAATTTTTAGATGCATTTGAACCGGCGCTGCTCGAGGACGGAGTGTATCACGCAGATGGGCAAGTTTCTGCTGAATCCTTTGTTTGGGGTTCATTTCTCCAGAGCAAAATGTTTAGCAGCGGCGTCACATGTTCAGACTGCCACGACTCGCACACACTTCAGCTTCGTGCTGAAGGCGGGGCTCTTTGCGCGAACTGCCACCGCAGCGAAGTTTTTGACACAAAAGAGCATCACTTTCACGAACCTGGAAGCGAAGGCGCTCAGTGCGTATCTTGCCACATGCCAGAAAAAACATTCATGTCAGTCGATATTCGCCGCGATCACAGCTTTAGAGTTCCAAGACCTGATTTATCAATTGGATCGACTCAGCCCAATGCCTGCACTCAGTGCCACGCAGCGAAGTCAGCGGCTTGGGCGGCCGGTGAGATTGCAAAGCGCCGAGGGGAGAAAGAGCAAATTCAGCATTATGGAGAAGTCTTTCTCAAAGCTCACCACGGTGACTTGTCGTCGGTCTCTGACCTATCTAAACTAATCTCCGATAAGTCTCTATCGCGTATTATTCGAGCTACTGCTGCAATGTACTTAGGCCGATTCGACGATAGCGCTTCGCGGCAAGCAATAAAATCTGCGTTGAACAGCGATGATGCTCTTGTGCGTTTTGGAGCGGCCAAGTCAATTGGCCGACTTCCAGCTGACGAGCTTAATAGAGCGGCGTCTAAGTTGCTCAAAGACAGATTTAAGGCTGTTCGACTCGAAGCTGCTGCTCAGCTTTCCGTTGCACAGGGCAGCCGGAGCCTTCTTGATTCGGTCCGTGAAGAATTTGTATCGTCACAAAACGTTAATGCTGATCAACCTGCATCACATCTAAACCTCGCGTGGTACTATCTTGCGCTTGGACAGAAATATTCTGCTGAAACGGAATTCAAAACCGCGATCGAAATTGATCCGAATTTTGTGGCCGCCTACGTAAGTCTCGCAAATTTTTATGCAGTTAATCAGACGGAGGAGCGTGGTGAGACAGTGCTTCGAGAAGGCTTGCTTAATGTGCCGTCAAGTGCGCAGCTGCGGCATGCGCTTGGACTCTTGTACGTAAGAACCGGCCGCATTGATCGCGCTGTTGTTGAGTTGGGCGAAGCGGCGAAGCTTGCTCCGGGCGATGCATCGTACGCGTATATTTACGCAATCGCACTGCGTCAAGCTGGTGACAGAAACAAAAGCATAAAAGTACTGGAAAAGCTGCTCGAAATGTCCCCCGACAATTCGGATGCGCTGACGGCACTGGCCACAATTAACTCCGAAATGGGGAATAAGGACGCCGCGCTCAGTTATGCGAAGCGCCTTAAGTCCCTACGGCCAACAGATCCCGAAGTTGAGCAGCTTGTTGAGCGCTTAGGCCGCTGAGTCTTTTGCCTTTTCTCTGATTGCGATGTTGTTCTGCGCAAGCTTGTAGGCAACGTAGTATTTGTAAATGTTGCGAACGTAGGTAACCGGCTCAGAGCTAACCTTTTTGGCTACGAGCTGTTCGACGTTCCCGAACCAAACATTCGGATCAAGTCCAGCGTCCTTTGCCTGTTGTCTGATTCTAGAAATTCGGGTTGGACCTGCATTGTATGCTGCGAATGAAAAAAGTGTTCGATTAAGCGAGTTAATTTGTTCGTCCGCAAAGTACTGATCGGCGATATTGCG
>JAGRAN010000213.1:0-635 GCA_020434585.1 Bdellovibrionales bacterium | reverse complement strand
ACCTGCATGGATTCTCCGGTTTTTGGCATAAGCTGCATAACTCCAATTGCCCCAACTCTACTGCGCAAGGACTGATCGAGCTTTGACTCTTGAAAGCCTTGGGCTGCGAGCAGCAGGTAATCGAAATCATACTTTTCGCCGTATTTTTTAAACAACGCTACGGTGTCCTCGAAGCGCTTTCGCTCGGCAGAAGCGTTCGGGTTAGTGATCCACTTGTTGTTCGTGAAATATCGTTTGACCATAATATTTCCGAAGGTTGTGCCGACCTTATTCTTCGTAATGAATGCGTCGAGAAATTCCTTCAGTTGGGGCGAATTCTTTCGCAGAGCCCATGCCAGGTTTTGGCCGGCATTAAGCTGAAGCTTGGAGTAAACCTGAATTTCGGGCAACGCCCCTGACCACATTTCGGCAACGTGATTGTCGGCAATCGTAATCGGAATCAAATCCGCGTTAACCATTTCCAACAAATCAGACGATTCGAGCGAATCATCTAATTCCACGATCTCGGCCGGTTCCTTGCCGGCAGCGCGCAAATCCATATTCAGCTTTCGCAAACTTTCAAAATGGCTGGAGCTGGGGCGAACGAATACCTTTTGACCGGAGAGGTCTGCTAAGCCGTTTAGTTTGGGAGCGCT
>JAGRAN010000212.1 GCA_020434585.1 Bdellovibrionales bacterium | reverse complement strand
CGCAATATGCGCCGGCTATATCCTCACTCCAGGCCGTCATTACTCGCCGTCGATAAAACGGGGTACTAAAAAAGCCACATTGAAATTAGTAAGCAGGACCAGCCGGAGCGGCACAAGCCCGCAAAAATTCACAGCAAAATCTCACAGCTCCAGCAGTCGAGCCGTAGACTACTTCACCCGTGAAGGTAAGTGCAAGACCGCAACTTTAGCTAGGCTAACAAGATAAATGCGTGTGATTTTTGAGTTGAATTGATGTATCTCTCTGTTTTCACCACTGCATTTTGGGCAGTAAAAAACAAGTAGATTTTGGTTCGTATACAAGCCCGCGGGAATTCTGTTCTTTGGCTTGTTAAGTTCAAATACATATTGCGCTAATGATTCAGCAGTTAAAACATCAACTCGCCGGTGCGGTCAGTCAGGCCAGCGGTATTCCCGCAGAGGCCCTGCAAAAACTGATTGAAAAACCGAAGAATCCAGAACACGGCGATTTGGCCATCCCCTGTTTTTCGCTCGCCAAAGAGTGGAAGAAGTCTCCGGTCGACTGCGCCAAGGCTCTGCTTGGCTCGCTTGAGCTGCCTGAGGGATTTTCTGCGGCCAAAGCCATAGGTCCGTTCGTAAACGTGCGCTTTGACCGTTCAGCTTTTTCGGCCCAAGTGATTAACACCGTTCTTGCAACTGCAGGTCCGCTCCTAGCCTCCTCACATGCGCCCGAAAAAATTCTTCTAGAGTACAGCAGCCCAAACATTGCAAAGCCATTTCACGTAGGACATCTGCGCACAACCTTGATTGGCAACTCTCTTGCGCGAGTTTTCAGGTTCGCGGGACACGAGGTCATTACGATAAATCATCTTGGTGATTGGGGAACCCAGTTCGGCTTTGTCTGGGCGGGGTGTGAGCTCTGGGGAAAACCCGAAAACCCAACAGTTTCGGCATTAGTGGAACTTTACCGAAAAGCAACTTCACTAAAAGACCGTCAGGAAAAAAACGAACTCGAACCGGGCGATGAAAATCTTCCTGACGTAAACTTAATTGCACGTCAGTATTTTCTCGACCTCGAAGCACACGAGGAAACCGCTGAGAAGTTTTGGCAGTGGTGTCTAGACATTTCACTGACCTACCTTAAGGACACCTACAAGCGACTCGGCATTTCTTTCGACCACTATATCGGCGAGTCGTTTTATTCGAATATGCTTGATGACGTTCAACAAGAACTTCAAGCAGCATCGCTGCTCAAGGAGTCGCAAGGTGCACTCGGAGTAGATCTCGGAGACGAGCTGGGTTTTGCTAGGATCAGCACGCCGGATGGACGCTCGCTTTACCTTACCAGAGACATTGCTTCTGCCGAATACCGCGCAAAAACCTTTGGCTTTGACAAAGCCCTTTATGTCGTCGGTGCACCGCAGACTTTGCATTTCCAGCAGCTAGTTGCCGTGCTCAATGCGCTCGGAAAAGAATACGCAGATAAAATTATCCATGTCCCCTTTGGCCACGTCCTTGGCATGAAGACTCGCGGCGAAGGCGGCGCGATCGAGCTGAACGAATTTTTTGACGAAGCATACGAACGAGCACTGAACGCTTACCACGAACAAGTCAGCAAGCGTCCACAAGGGCTCGACGAAGAAGCGGTGGCGCGAGGAGTAGCTTTAAGCGCTGTTATCTTCAGCAACTTAGTGCGAACCCGAATGAAGGATGTTCACTTTAGCTGGGATCACGCCTTGGCATTCCAAGGCGACAGCGGTCCATACTTGCAGTATGCATGCGCCAGAATCAATGGCATTAAAGACAAAGCCGCCGAGTCCGGCATTCGTCTCGCCGACAAAGTTGCAAAAGAGAATCTGAACGACGATGCCTGCTTTGCCCTAGCCTATGCACTCGCCGAGTTCGACGAAGCCCTGCAGCGCACGATGAATGACTGCGAACCGGCGCACCTTGCTTCTTATGCGCTCGAGCTGGCAAAAGAATTTTCGCGCGCCTACAATGCCTTGAAAGTCGTGGGAGCAGAGCCCAAGCTTGCAAGCGCACGGCTCAGTCTCTTTGAAGCAACGCGCATTACACTAGCCGCCGCAATCGAGCTCCTCGGAATTACTCCACTAGATCGGATGTAATAAAGGGGCCCTTCCCTGCGCGAGGTTGGCAGCTCACGCAGGAAAGGGAGTCAAGCATAGATGCTTACAGGTGTTTTACAGGTTGGTGACTTCTTTCCACACAACAAGCCGCTCCGGCTCTACCACAAGCCAGCAGCGTGTTTAATACGAAAATTTTTGAGTAACGATAAAGATCGCAGCGATATCAGCGACTTACCCAACAACTGTCGCCGACGCCTCTACAAATGATTATGAGGCGGGCTGCCAATTCTGTGCGTAATATAATGGTGAACTTAGTGTACCCACGGAAGTTCAGAATGCAGACTCTCAATTACATCAAATGCAGACGCTCCTGGAGGCACCACCACTACCCCTGCTTGCCCGTCACCACCAAGCTGAGCCAGAGTGTCTTCGATCGCCTCATCGATATGAACTTCACGCAGTTCTTCTGCGTCGAACAGTCCAAGCTGTCCATTTAAATCGTCTGCTTCCGTTGCTACCAGCAACAGCCGATGACCGTTAACTGTGAGCAGAGCTGGGTGACCGGCGCTAAACGGAACAAAAACCGCCTCAAGTTTACTCATGATAACTCCTTAACAATGCCTATACTTAAAGTTAAGCACGCTTTTCGGCCTAAGCAAGCTTTGGTAGTGCACTGAATTTAAAGAGATAATTAAAAAAATTAGCCGCCGTGGGCTGGGAGAGGGTACACGGAGCCAGCTCTGGCTGCGTTAAACAACTGCGGCTAGCCTTTACGCTTACCAGTAATCGATATTCTCGAGGGGTAGCGGTCTAGGTATGTCTTGAGTGCTTTGTTGCGCTTGTGGAGATCTGACAGATCGTCTGCAATTTTACCCTTAGCACTTTCAGCCCTAGCTGTTACGCCGGAATGCAGCCGCTGCAGCTCCTCAATGCTGCTCTTAATCTGCGCCTGCTCGGCCTCAGATATTGAGTCTACATCGAACTCACCTGCTCGCTGCTGCCAATCATCAAAAATTTCAAGATACTTGCGGATTTGCGTGATCACGTCTTCTGGATCAGCATTTTTCGGCAAGTTGCCGCAAGACCGGGCCAATTCAATCAGCGCATTTAACTCTTCGTGCATTACCATCAAATTGCAGCCTCTGATTCAATAAACATCTGCCTCAAGTCGGCTGCACTCCGTTTAGTGCATGCCGCCATTTGCTCGAGTAAAGAGTCATCCCGCAGATCTTCTTCACTCAAACGAATCATATATTTGCGTGCAACGCGGTAGGTAATCGAACCAGTATCAACTGTGCGAATTTGCGACCTGCCGGATGCCGCATCAATAAACTCCTCGAACGGCATCGCAACAAGCTCGCCGCCTTGACGCGATATCATTGCGCCGGAATTTCCGGACGCGAGAAAATCGACAATACCGTAGCCCAACTCCCTGGTATATTCTCGATCAAATGTATTCGGCCTGCGGCAGCGCAGTTCGTAGCCAACGTTCTTTTCGACTACAATTAACTTCACACCCAACTCCTCGAGTCTGGAACGAACCCGCTTCTTAACCATCGAACCGAAATCAACTTCGGCGAAGCGAATATTGCCATGAGGGTCGCGCTCAGCGTCTTGGAGCTCCGGCACAGATGAAACCTCGAGGCACTCCGCTAATCCCTCGGCTAGAACTACGAGTCCATGATTTTGGCCGCGAGCCAAGCGCTTAAGTATCGATCCAACAATCGTGTCAACGATGCGGTTAATCGAAACTTTCTTCTCTCCAAATTCCTCAGGGATGATCGTCAAAGTCGCAGCAGCAGAAATACCGATTCCCAAAGCCAAATGTCCCGCCTTGCGGCCCATCGCTACCATGATGTACCAGCGGCCCGTAGTCTTGCCGTCCAGCATCAACGTTTCCGCAATTTCAGTTCCGGCTTCACGCGCCGTTTGAAATCCGAACGTGCTATACATTCCGGGAATAGGAAGATCGTTGTCGATGGTCTTGGGGACGTGCCCGACCGCTACCCGACCTTGCGCGGCCCGGTTAATTGCGCGGGCAGTACTTACTGTGTCATCACCACCGATAGAAACGAGATGGGCGATATCCTTTGCCTCAAGGAGCCTTACGACATTCTGCAGGTGCTTTTCATCTTTGGTTGGGTTTGCTCGCGAAGTATTAAGAATCGAACCGCCCTCAAGATGAATTCTCGACACATCCCTGATGCTAAGTTCGTGCAAACAGCTATCATCACCCAACATGATTTGCGAAAAGCCGTTCATGATTCCGTAAACACGGTGGCCGCGATTGATCGCTTCGATAGTCGCTGCACTTATTACACCGTTAATACCGGGAGCAGGCCCACCACCTACAACGACTGCGAACGCTTTCTTGTTCATAAGTCTCCTCTCCCTGCCGATAGGAATAGCGCCCCCGACATGCCGCTTTCACGCAAGCAAACCAGTTTCAGTGCGCAGACGCTGGTACTAAAGCGCCGTTATATTAAAGCCGCAGTCAACATAGTGAGTCTCACCAGTTACTGCGCTTGAGAGATCGGATAAAAAGTAGAGTGATGTTTTGCCGACATCTTCTTGAGTGGCAGTACGGCGCAAGGGTGCGCGTTCTTCAAACCGAGACAACAAATCGCGAAACCCCGGGATTCCAGATGCTGCGAGTGTTTTAATCGGACCGGCAGATATTGCGTTCACTCGAATCCCCTGCGGACCAAGGTCTGCAGCGAGTTCGCGAACCGAAGCCTCGAGAGCAGCTTTTGCTACACCCATTACTCGGTAGTTAGTAACAACCTTTTCTGCACCAAGATAAGAAAGGGCGATGATTGAACCGCCGCCTGTCATTAACTTCGCTGCGCGACGCGCGATTGCCACCAGCGAGTAGGCACTAACATCAAGAGCAAGCTGGAAACCTGCACGCGAAGTCTCCACGAACGGATTCTTTAAATCTTCCGCGTCAGCAAACGCAACTGAATGCACAATAAAGTCGATTGTGCCCCAGGCCCGCTCGACTTCCTCAAACACTTTATCGAGCTGCTCGTCGCTTTGAACATCACATGGCAAAATTAGTTCCGAACCAATCGACTCGGCCAGGGGGCGCACTCGCTTTTCAAGAGCTTCGTTGACGTAGGTAAAGCCCAGCGATGCACCGTGAGCATGACACTGCTGGGTAATGCCCCAGGCAATGCTCTTCTGATTGGCTAGACCAAAAACCAGGCCTCGCTTGCCTTCGAGCAGCTTCATTAAGCTCTCTCTTATTCTTTGGTTTCTTCTGCCGGGGCTTCCTCAGCAGCAGGAGTCTCCTCGGCGGGCGCTGCTTCCGCAGAAGCTTCCATTGGCTCAGGCTGTGCCGGCGCAGCTACGCGCTTTACAGCTCGACGCTTGCGCTTCTTAGGCGCAGCTTGACGCAGTTCTTCTTCGACGAACTCGATGATCGCCATCTGAGCACCATCGCCGTCACGTCGCGCATCGAGACGCTTGCCTTCCGGATTCTTGCGGCCGCGCACGACTCGAGTGTAACCGCCGTGGCGGTTTTCGAAACGTGGAGCAATTTCTTCAAACAGCTTGTGAACAGCAGATGTCTTCTGAGCGTTGCCCGACTCCTGACGATTAACCGGCATCAAATATTTCATCGCCTGACGGCGAGCATGCAGGCTGTTCTTTTTACCCAGCGTTACAAGCTTGTCAGCAACACGACGCAGCTCTTTCGCCTTGGGCAGCGTGGTTTCAATCCGCTCGTTTAACACAAGAGCAGTCGCCAAATTGCGCATTAACGCCCGACGATGCGCGGGAGTTCTTCCTAGCTTCCTTAAGCTTTTCCCGTGATTCATGCCCTCGACCTCACTTAATACAGTTTACAATCGTTCTAAATGTCTACAACCGACCCAGCGGCTTCTGACATCTTGTCAAGCTCCGGACGAGTTGGAAAACCTTCCAACTTCAGGCCGAGGCCTAAGTTCATTTCTGAAAGAATTTCTTTAATTTCGTTGAGTGACTTGCGTCCGAAGTTCTTGGTTCGGAGCATCTCTGCTTCAGTCTTAACAACGAGCTCTCCGATATACTTGATGTTGGAGTTCTCGAGGCAGTTAGCCGAACGCACGCTAAGTTCAAGTTCATCGATTCTGCGGAACAGATTCTCGTTAAACCTTGGCTTTTCTTCTACAACGACTTCTTCTACATGCTCGACAACTTCATCAGCTCCAACAAATACACCGAGCTGGTCGCGCAGGATGTAAGCAGCGCCTTCGACCGCATCTTCAGGAGATACGCTGCCGTCGGTCCAAACTTCTAGAGTCAGTTTGTCATAGTCAGTTCGCTGGCCTACTCGAGCGTTCGTTACCACGTAGTTTACTTTGCGCACCGGAGAGAAAAGTGAATCAACCGGGATTGTGCCCACAGGCATGTCTTCGGTTTTGTTCTCTTCAGCGATTCCGTAGCCGCGGCCAATTTGCGCTTCGATTTCCATTTGAAGGGAGCCGTCAGCATTCAGAGTCGCGATATGCAAATCGGGGTTGATCACTTCAACGCCGGGTTCAGCTTCAATCATTCCAGCGGTAACTTCGCACGCGCCGCTAGCAGACAGCCGCAGCGTTGCATGGTCCTTGTCGCCTAAATTAATTACGACCTGCTTAAGGTTCAACACGATTTCAGTCACGTCTTCGACGCAGCCTTGAATCGTCGAGAACTCGTGCTTAACGCCGGTAATGCGAACCTTCGTTACAGCAGCACCCGGAAGTGAGGAGAGCATGATGCGGCGCAAGCTATTGCCGATCGTGAGTCCATAACCGCGCTCGAGCGGCTCTGCGATAAACTTACCGTAGCGCGAAATTGACTCTTCGAATTCAACTCTTCGCGGCTTAATCAGGTCCTTTGTGATATTGCGTAGCATCTTATTTACCAGTGCTCCTCAGACGGTCAGACTGAAACAACAACTTTGACTACCAGTTGTTACCCCGTTTGCAAACAATGAAACCCCTATACTCGGCGCCGCTTTGGCGGACGGCAGCCATTGTGTGGAACAGGCGTTACGTCTCGAATCGATGTGATCGTCAACCCGGCTGCCTGAAGCGCTCTGAGAGCAGACTCACGGCCAGCTCCAGGGCCTTTAATCGCCACTGAAGCGCTGCGCATTCCGTGCTCCATTGCTGCCTTAGCAGCAGCGGCAGCGGTTGTCTGCGCCG
Organism: Bdellovibrionales bacterium; assembly: GCA_020434585.1. Taxonomy (GTDB): domain Bacteria; phylum Bdellovibrionota_C; class UBA2361; order SZUA-149; family JAGRAN01; genus JAGRAN01. The sequence continues at coordinate 618 of JAGRAN010000212.1, read as the reverse complement.
CAAACGGAGTGGACTTGCGAGACCCTTTAAATCCGTGACAGCCGGCGCTGGACCAGCCGACAACGTTCCCGCCCAGGTCAGTTATCGTGACCACGGTGTTGTTGAAGGTCGCGTAGACGTGCGCAATCCCTACCGGGACGTTTTTCTTCGCCTTTTTCTTTCGAGTCGATGACGACTTCTTCTCAGCCATATCCCACCTAATAATTGGCCGATTTAGTAGGAAACTCGGCCCCTGACGCGGCCACAGTTTCTAACATAAATTCAGCAACAATTCTACTTTCCTACCTTCTTCTTATTAGCTACCTGTTTGCCTTTCGGACCCTTTCTCGTTCGCGCGTTAGTGCTGGTGCGCTGTCCGCGAACCGGTAGGCCCTTACGGTGGCGCAAACCACGATACGAGCCCAAGTCCATCAAGCGCTTGATATTGGACTGCACTTCCCGCCGAATATCCCCTTCAACCTTATAGGTCGAATCAATGATCTGGCGGATATGGCCGGCTTGTTCTTCAGTCAGCGCATCCGACTTAGTCGACGGGTCAATCTTGGCTTCCGCAAGAATCTTGCGGGCAGTCGACGGACCAATACCGACAATCGACTGAAGCGCTATCTCGATTCTCTT
>JAGRAN010000211.1 GCA_020434585.1 Bdellovibrionales bacterium | reverse complement strand
GCTGCAGCGTGATGTCCTCGCCCCTTCGCTTTTTTTCAAAATTTTCTAGCGGGTTTCCCGGAGCCGCGGCACTGGCCAGCCTTGCGAGCCGATAGAGGACTCTGCTGTTGCCGACGTAGTCGCCACAGCGCGTCTCAATTTGCAGAATTGCAAGAATCACACTTTCGGGGATTTGATACTGCATACTTGCCTGGCGGAAGTAGAACCAATTCTTGCGGTAAAACGACAACGCATTAGTGATTTCTGATGATCGCAGCCGCTGCCGATAAGGGTTGCTCGGCTCTTTTGGTTCAACGCTGAAAAACAACGACTCACGCTCGGGCATACGCTCATCTGAGAAAACGCTTTTAACCAGACCGGAATCAATGCCTTCCTTATCTACGAGTTGTACCGCGAGGTGCTCCCATCCGCGGAGATTCGTGTCTGCGTATGGGTTTTTAATACTGCGCAGACTTGTGGCTGCCTGCTGCTGGGCATTTGCCAGCGCATCTGAGACAGCAGCATTCTGATTCTGTGCTTTTTGTTTTGGGCTGTTCGCGCGTACGAGTCCGGGGTGTGTCAGAAAGGCTGCTGCTGCAACTATCAAAAAGAAAACGCGAACCTTCACGAGACCCTCGAAGACAAAGTGCTCCATTAAAGCTTAGTCGGCGCCGGAGAGAGTCGGTGCCGAGACATGACCCAGTATAATTATACGCAGTTATAGATGTCGACTGATATTTGAAGCAGCTTAAGTTGCTTTATTCGTATTGAAGCAAAACAGAACGTTTGTTCTAGCGCTAAGGCGCAGAGCAAAAAAAAGCGGGCTCAGCGGCCCGCTTTGTTAAAGACTATCGTCTGTCGCCAATCAAATGCAGCAAGTGGACGAAGAGGTTAATGAAATCCAGGTAAAGCGTCAGCGCACCTAGGATTGCGAATCGTCTAAAAGAGTCGTCGCCCTCCCGTACGTGGGCGCCCATTTGCTTAAACTTTTGAACGTCGTAAGCGGTTAGGCCCGTAAATGCGATAACGGCTACCACAGAAATCATGAATGAAACCATGCTGCTCTGCAGGAAGAAGTTCACCAGCATCGCAATCACGATTCCAATTACGCCCATCATCATGAATGAGCCCAAGGCGGACAGGTCACGCTTGGTGGAGTGCCCGTAGAGTGCCATTCCACCAAACATCGCTCCGGTGATCATAAAGGCTGAGCCGATTGATTCGCTCGTATAAGCGAACGCAAGTGGGGCCAGTGTGATTCCGTTAAGCGCTGAGTATGTAAGGAAAATGCCAGTCGCTTTGGCCGGCGACATATGCATTACTCGCGCGCTGAGCCACACCACTAGGGCGATTTCAGCGATAAACAGAATCCAAATCATGTTGCTGCGCAGGAGCGGCACTACAAGACCCGGCGAATTCACCACAAATGTCGAAACGAAGCCTGTCAGCAGGAGTCCCGCGAACATCCAGGTGAAAACCGACCGAAGAAGTGCAGATTGAGCGTCTGCTACCGCATAGGCTGGTTGTATCGTTTGCTGATCGTACATTGGTTCCTCCACAATTAGCTAAGTACGTCCTTAGACGTCCTGCGAGAGTACTCGATTCATTATAGCACGGCAAGCCGCGCCGGTGCCGTAAGTCTTTGAAATTAAATAGCTCTAGGTGTTTTGGTATTTTAGGCGATACGGTTCGCCAAAGTCGCCGTTCTCGAGCATCTCTTTGGTTTGGGTGATGCTGGCCTCAAGGGTCCACTGGGGTTTGAAGTCGAGAATTTTCTCGATCTTAGAGCAGCTCAAGCGGTAGTCGACGAGGTCTGGCGCGTCTTCCACGAAATTGACTTCAGCTTCGGGGACCAGCTTATGCACCAGCTTAGCTACCTCCCTAATTTGGACATTCTGCTCGTTGGAGCCGACGTTGAATACTTCACCGCTGACCAAATTCTCGTGGGCGAGCATGCAGGCCATAAAGGCACGGGCGACGTCGTCGACATGCACCATTGGGCGCCACTGTTCGCCACCGATAACGGTGATGACCCGTTTGCACACGGCATCGCGAATCATGCCGTTGGCAGCAAGGTCAAAACGCATCCGCGGCGAAAACCCGTGGCAGGTGGCGATCCGCAGGGCCGTGGGGTGAAATCCTCGAGTTCGGGCGTTGATTACTCGCTCTTCCATTCTCAGCTTGAGGCGGGAGTAGAGAGTCACGGGTTCAGGGGTTGCTGTTTCGTACATCAGGCCCGATTGAATGCCATATACGCTGTCCGTTGACGCGAAGATAAACCGCGAGGCACCGTGTTCGATCGCTGCGTCAAGTACCACAGAGGACGAAAGGAAGTTTATGTCGCGCATAATTGGATGTCTGATATCGACGCCGCGCCGTCCAACTATTGCTGCCAAGAGGATTACTGCGTCGGCATTTCTACAGGCGCTTGAAACCGAGCAGGTATCGCCAAGATCGCCCCGCATGATTTCAAGACCTTCGTGCGACGCGATGTGTTGTATTCCGTGATCGCCGAAGAGGAAGTTATCAAAGACTCGCACACGGTAGCCGTCTTTTAAGAGGAGTCGGGTCAGAACCGAACCGATGTATCCAGCGCCTCCAAATACTACTACTAGCGGTGCGTCGAAATTGTTTTTCATCATCCGTTCAAAGCTGCTTTATGATTGAGCCGCCAGCGGCATCTTCAACGGCAAATCCCAGCTGCTGAATTGCATCGCGCAGCCGGTCTGCTTCTGCCCAGTTCTTTTCGGCACGTGCTTTTTCTCGCTGCGCGACTAGATCGCCTACTTCAGCAGGGATATCCAGCTCCTGCGCTTCCCAGTTTTCGATATCAAAACCCAGCACGGAATCAAAATCCAAAAGCAGAGATAATTTGTCCGCAGCAGATAGGTTGGTATCGGAAATAGCCCCATGAACCGCAGCCATCGCACGGGGCATACTTAGATCGTCATAAATCGCTTGATTAAATTGCTGACGGTATGCCTCTGCCGACCCGGAAATCTTTCCGTCAAATGATGCTCCAGCCTCTTCGCGCCACGCAAAGACGGACTGCTTCAACCGATTGAGGGTCTTGTCCGCGGCTTCGAGAGCTTCCCAGCTGAACACTAGCTCGCTGCGGTAGCTGGCACTGTAGCAGAACAGGCGGTAGCTCAGCGGATCGATTCCCTTGTCCTTAACGACGTCGAGCTTCAAAAACTCGCCGGTCGACTTGGACATTTTTTCTTTATTTGTGACTAGGAATCCGCCGTGCATCCAGACGTTGGCCATCGTTTCCCCGGTGGCGCATTCCGCTTGAGCGATTTCATTGGTGTGGTGCACAGGAATATGATCGATTCCGCCGCAATGAATGTCGAAATGGTCTCCGAGATACTTCGTCGACATTGCGCTGCATTCGATATGCCA
>JAGRAN010000210.1 GCA_020434585.1 Bdellovibrionales bacterium | reverse complement strand
GACGGCCTCAGCTTCGATCACGCCAACAAGCCGATGAAGAAGAAAAACCTCGGTGCGCTGATCGACACCTGCTTCAGGGAATGCGGCGACAAGGCTACTGTTCTTTTGTCGGACAAGATGAAGGACATGGGCTTCCGCTACGCAACTATCGCTGGCTGCTCAATCGCAATCGCCGATATGAGCATTCCGAACGCGAAGTACACTCTGCTTGATGAAGCAGACAATCGCGTAAGCGAAGTTGAGCGGCAGTATCAGGAAGGTCTGATTACTGCTGGTGAGCGCTATAACAAAGCTATCGACATTTGGGCCGATACAGCTGACCGCGTCGCGAGCGAGTTGATGAGCGGCATCTCGGTAACAAACTTCGAAGATCCAACAGGTAAAGCTGAGCCGAAAAACGGCCCCAGCTTCAACCCGATCTTTATGATGGCCGACTCTGGCGCACGTGGTTCTGGTCAGCAGATTCGTCAGCTTGCAGGGATGCGTGGTTTGATGGCTAAGCCGGATGGTTCGATTATTGAAACTCCGATTAAAGCTAACTTCCGTGAAGGCTTGTCCGTGGGTGAGTATTTCATCTCGACTCACGGTGCGCGAAAGGGTCTGGCGGATACCGCCCTGAAGACAGCGAACTCCGGATACTTAACGCGCCGTTTGGTTGACGTTGCTCAGGATGCGGTCGTTACAGAGCACGACTGCGGAACTCTCAACGGCATTGAAGTAATGGCGTTGACCGAGGGCGGCGAAGAAATCGAAGCGCTTTATGAGCGAATTCTTGGCCGCACGGCTTCGGTCGATATCCACGACCCGATTAGCGGTGAAGTGCTGGTGTCTGCTAACCAAGAGATTGATGAAGATCTCGCTCAGGTTATCGTTGATGCTGGGATTGACCGCATGATGATTCGCTCACCGCTGACCTGTGAGACTCGGTTCGGACTTTGTGCGCTTTGTTACGGGCGTGATTTGGCTCGCGGGCATTTAGTAAATATGGGTGAGTCTGTCGGCGTAATTGCGGCTCAGTCTATTGGTGAACCTGGCACACAGCTCACTATGCGAACGTTCCACATCGGTGGAACTGCAACGGGTCGAGCGGAGCAGACAAATCTTCTCGCGCGCTATCCCGGTAAGATTCACTATCGCGAAGCTAATATCGTCGAGTCGCCGCGGGGTAAAGTGGTCATGGGCCGCAAGGCTGAGATTACAGTAATCGACCCGAAAGATGGTCGAGAGCGCGAGCGACATTCTCTGGTCTACGGTGCAGTGGTTGCCTTCAATGAAGACGACATCATCAAGTCCGGTGATATGCTGGCCGAGTGGGATCCGTTCTCAATTCCAACGCTAACGGAATTTGGCGGAACTGTAATTTGGCAGGATCTTAACGACCAGACCCTCGAAGAAAAGACTGACGAGCGTACGGGATTTGCCGAGAAGCAAGTGCGTGAAGCACGAGACAGAACGTCGCAGTTACGGCCGGCAATCGTGGTCGAAACTGATAAAGGCGACCAGCACGTGTTCTATCTGCCTGTCGGCGTTAAGGTGATTGTCGAAAACGGGGAGAAAGTATTTCCCGGCGCGGTCCTCGCTAAGCGCGAACGTGAAACTACGAAGACCAAGGACATTACTGGTGGTCTCCCGCGTGTTGCCGAACTTTTCGAAGCACGTAAACCTAAGAGCCCGAGCGAAATTTCGGACATCGACGGTACAATCAGCTTCGGAGATGATTCGCGCGGAAAACGCCGAATCATCGTAACTCCTGAAGTTGGTGAGCCGAGCGAATACCTGATCCCGAAAAACATCCACATCCTAGTTCAGGAAAGCGATGTCGTTCGAGCTGGAGATCCGCTGACGAGTGGTTCGCCGAATCCGCACGACATTCTCCGGGTGCTTGGGGTTGAGGAGCTCGCCAAGTTTATGGTGAACGAAACTCAAGAAGTTTACCGTCTGCAGGGTGTGAAGATTCACGACAAGCACATCGAAGTTATTGTGCGGCAGATGCTTGGCAAGGTCAGAATCGTAAGAGTGGGTGATACTCGCTTCCTTCCGGGTGATTCGGTTGATCGTTTCGAGTTTAACGGAGAGAACGATCGCGTCCTCGGTGAAGACGGCGAGCCGGCTACGTATGAACCGCTGCTGCTCGGAATAACTAAAGCCTCACTAACTACTGAGAGCTTCATTTCTGCAGCCAGCTTCCAAGAGACCACGAAGGTTTTGACCGAAGCTGCGATTAGCGGAAAAGTCGACTATCTAAGGGGCTTGAAGGAAAACGTCATCATGGGCCGCCTGATTCCTGCGGGAACTGGCTCAATGCACCCTGATGATTATGTACTTGATGTTGAGGAACCGAGTGCCGGTAAATCGGCTGGTGCTTCGGTGGTGGTGGTCCCAGGTGGGGACGGGCAGTCCGTAGGCGGCAGAGCCTTAGTCTAGTTGTTGTAGGGCAAAGGTTTCGGCAGTCTCGGAGCGGCCAAAGGCACGGGGTAAGAAGCTGATAAAACAGCGATTTTCTTCCGTGCCTAAGGTGTCTCCCACTGAATGAATCCCAGCCTTAGTTTTTGGCGGTTTATTGCGCCAAGTCTTTTGACAATCAGGCTTTTTTGGTGCTAGATACGGCGGGTTTCGGTTCCCCGGTCGCTTGCGGGCGGGGACGGTGCCGTGTCACCACAATTTTTAAAGATATAATTTTACTGTAGATTTTAGCGATGCCAACCATTAACCAGCTTGTGCGAAAGGGGCGTAAACGTCAGAAAAAACGCACCACTGCGCCCGCGCTCCAGAGTTGCCCGCAGAAGCGCGGTGTATGCACTCGAGTATATTCAACCACTCCGAAGAAGCCGAACTCGGCTCTGCGTAAGGTCGCTCGTGTGCGTCTGACGAACGGAATTGAAGTTACCAGTTATATCCCTGGCGAGGGTCACAACTTGCAGGAACACTCTGTTGTTCTGATTCGTGGCGGCAGGGTGAAGGACTTGCCGGGTGTGCGTTATCACATCGTTCGCGGCAAGCTCGATACCCAGGGCGTGCAAGGTCGAAACAAAGCACGTTCCAAATACGGCACCAAACGTCCGAAGTAAGCACTAGAGAGATATCCATGGCGCGAAAGAAACGAGATTACAGCAGAACACTTCTTCCTGATCCGCAGCATGGAGAAGTGCTTGTCACCAAGTTCATCAACTGCATGATGCTTAGCGGCAAGCGTTCCGTCTCTGAAAAGATTTTTTACGGTGCACTAAGCTCAATTAAAGAGCGTCACGGCACTGACCCGCTTGAGGTGTTCAATCAGGCACTTGATAATGCTCGTCCACTTGTCGAAGTTCGCTCTCGGCGCGTCGGTGGAGCTACATACCAGGTCCCGACCGAAGTTCGCCCAGAGCGCCGCGATACGCTTGCGATTCGCTGGCTAATCGACAGCGCGCGAGCTAGGTCTGAGCGTACAGCGAAAGATTCGCTGGCGAACGAGCTCTATGATGCGTCGCAAGAGCGCGGCAACGCCGTTCGCAAAAAAGAAGAGACCCACAAAATGGCGGAGGCTAACCGCGCGTTTGCTCACTACCGCTGGTAGTTGGGGCGGCTAGCCGATAAAGAGATAACATTTGCACCTCAGACGGTGTTGATGAGGTGGAAGAAAATTAGCGAAGCGGCCGCGGAGTATTCCCGGCCGGTTTTGGTTTAACACTAGAGAATTTAACTGGAGATAACTGTCCCTGTGGCTGCCAAAATCCCACTAGACCGTGTTAGGAACATCGGCATCATGGCGCATATTGATGCCGGTAAGACCACTACGACAGAACGAATTCTGTATTACACCGGTGTGAACTATAAGATCGGTGAAGTGCACGA
>JAGRAN010000209.1 GCA_020434585.1 Bdellovibrionales bacterium | reverse complement strand
CTGTTGTAAACGGAGAGGATGACAAGTACGAAATCCCGACCTTCCTGCGGCGCCAAGTAGACTAGTTTCTCTATAGTTCGTCCGTATTATCGTCCTTCGCAGGACACTAACCCCGCCCTAACCCGGCGGGGTTTTTTTGTGTGGGTTTGGGAGGAGGTGACGGGAGGTGGAATTAGTCCCTGGTGGTGATATGTTTCGTGCACGTGTGCACGTGCACGTGAGACGTGACACGAAAGGGGTGAGATGCGCCTATGAAACGAAGATTCCTATTGCTGTGCCTGCTTGCGGCTTTGGGTGGCTGCGGAGGAAACAACAACCACAACTCCGACATCGTCGGAACCTGGATTGCTGATTTGTTTGTAAGTGCTAGCGGGGAGGACTCTCTGGCCAACACATTGGTCTACAACTCGGACACAAGTGCTCAAGTGCGCACGGATGAAAGCATTCAATCCGGAACCTGGCGCACAGAAGGCGGAAGAATAATCACGACTCTTCCCGATATCAGCCGCGAGATAATGTCTGAATATTCGCTGATGAACTCCGACAATATTCTCGAAACAATGACAGAAAACCTCACCGGTTCGATTATCACTGAATATCACTACCGCATGACGCTCAACTTCCCGAGCGAACTTGTCGGCACCTGGACACCGATAAGTGCGACGGCGGCCGGCGCAGAGGTGAATGCAGCAGAACTTCCGCAGCTAGTTCTCGCCGCAGATGGAACCGGAAGTTTCAGCTGGAGTGTCACCGAAGGCAGATTGCTGATGCTCGATCCGGTATCGCTTATCGGTCAAGCCTACGAATACGCCATCGCCGTGCCCGACGGCGGCGCTGTCTTGCTCACAACGACCGGCATCGAAGCCGGCCAAACGGTGACCGTAAGTTATACGAACGACGAAGCGTAGCTCGACCAACTTTTATTCGAACATCGGCGCGGGTGTTGTGGTTGCTGCCTCGGAAAACACCTATCCGCCCCCAGCCCGGGGCCCTATATCAGGTCCCGCTGGCCTCTCGTTCTGGACATGACCAGGGGGTGGATCTGTGTTAGCTAAATACCTCTAGTGTTTCGATAGATAGCCGTATTTGAGAGGATTCATGGACCGCGTTTTAGCAGTTGCCAGCGGTAAGGGCGGAGTAGGAAAGTCGACAGTAGCCGCAAATTTAGCTGTGGCTATGGCCAATTATGATATCAGCGGCCGTGGCCCGCTAAAAGTCGCCCTAGTTGATGTAGATTTCTACGGTCCGAGTATTCCTACGCTGATGGGCGGTGGAGAGATTAAGCCGGACCATGAGGGTAAGATTATCCCGGCCCTCAAGCACGGCGTGAAATACATCTCCATCTCGTTTTTCCTCAAAAACCCGGACGATCCAGTGGTATGGCGCGGGCCGATGTTCGGCAAGGCGATTGCTCAGTTGTTTCAGGACGTGCGCTGGGGCGACGTAGATATTTGCATTGTCGATATGCCTCCGGGCACTGGTGATGCGCAGCTGTCACTTTCCCAGTTAATGTCGATTGATGGTGCTTTGATGGTGACAACTCCTCAGGAAGTTGCAGTCAGTGACGTACGTCGTGCAATTAACATGTTTCGCAAGGTAAACGTCCCTGTGATCGGTACGGTTGAGAACATGGCTGGCTTTGTGACTCCTTCCGGTGAGAAGTTCGACATTTTTGGCAGCGGAGGCGGAGAGGTGCTGGCAGAGCAGTATGGCCTTCCGATGCTCGGAAGCATTCCAATTGTTATCGATATTCGCCAAGGCGGCGACACGGGCGTACCCGCGGCAGTAGACGGCGAAAGTGAAAGCGGCAAACACTTTATCGAGCTTGCGCGCTCGACGTGGGCCGCACTTGAATCACAGGCCGGAGCCCAGCCGCAGCTAAACGTCGTCAACTAAATGAGCGAACGCTTAAAGAACTGCTTCAAAACGAAACGCGGCTCACTGCTTTCAGTTTACTTCACTGCCGGCTATCCGCTCGAGTCTGGCGTCGTGGATATGTTATGCGCAGTCGAAGACGCAGGGGTCGGGTTAGTAGAACTTGGATTTCCGTTTTCCGACCCGATAGCCGACGGTCCCGTTATTCAAGCGGCGAACGCAGCTGCGATTGGCGGGGGAATGACGCTCAGCCGCTTATTTGAACAGCTTGAGAAAGTTCGAGACCGTGTAGAGATTCCGATAGTATTGATGGGGAGCTTTAACCCCGTTTTGCATTATGGCTGTGTACGATTCAGCGAGACCTGCAAACAGATCGGAATAGACGGAGCTCTGCTGCCCGACCTTCCGCTCGAAGCGTATCTGCGAGATTTTCATGAAGACTTTGAGCGTTTCGGTATCGGCAACGTCTTTTTAGTGACGCCCCAGACACCGGACGCTAGAATTTCAGAACTTGCCGCCCACACCAACGACTTTCTGTATTTGGTATCGCGTTCAGCCACTACAGGCAAAAAGCAGGAAGTTAAGAGTGACACTGAGGCATATGTGAAACGGGTTAGGCGATGTGCAGGAGATGTTCCGCTGGCTCTGGGTTTTGGTATCAGTGATCGCAAAACCTTCTCGGATGCAGTGAAGCTTGCCGACGGTGCAATTGTGGGAACAGCTTTCATCAAAGCCTTAGAAGGCAGCGCAGGTACCGTATACGAGCGAGCGCAGAGTTTTGTGCATTCGCTCCTAGGCGACGAAGGTTAGCAATGATCATTGAACTGATAGAGGGCGCAACTGAAGAACAGCGCGATGAGGTAGCAAAGCTCGTTAAAGGCCTAGGTTACAAACCGACCTACGTGCAGACTCAACGCGGAGAGTACTTCGTAGCAATCGGCAAAGCTGATTTTGATATCCGCGTGGTTGGACACCACCCGCACGTGCGCGATGTGTATCGGGTCTCGGATGCTTACAAGCTCGTGTCTCGTAAATGGAAGGCCAAACCAACTCGCATCTCTCTAGGTGATGGAGTGGAAGTGCGCGAGGGCGGATTGTCGTTAATGGCTGGTCCTTGCTCAATTGAAAGTGAAGAGCAAGTTCGCGCGATAGTCGGCCATTTGAGTCAGTGTGGCGTGCAGATTATGCGCGGCGGCGCTTTTAAGCCGCGGACCTCCCCTTACGCCTTTCGCGGACTTGGGCTCGACGGACTAAAGATGTGGCATCAGGTCGCCAAAGAACACAATATTAAAATTGTCACTGAGGTGATGGAGATTTCGCAGATTGAGCCGATGTATGAGTACGTTGATATGTACCAAGTCGGAGCGCGCAATACCCAGAACTACAGCCTGCTGCATGAGCTCGGTAACGTAGATAAGCCGGTGCTGATTAAGCGCGGAATCTCCGGCACGCTCGACGAACTTCTGCAATCGGCGGAGTACATTTTTGCGAACGGGAACGAGAAGCTGCTGCTGTGTGAACGCGGAGTGCGAACTTACGAGAGCTCATACCGCAACATGCTCGACATAAACGCGATTCCTACGCTTAAAGAAAAATCTCACCTTCCGGTCATAATCGACCCTTCGCACGGAATTGGTGTGAGGCAACACGTTAAGTCAGTAGCTCTCGCCGGAGTGATCGCGGGAGCGGACGGCGTAATTTTTGAAACGCATCCAGAGCCTGAACGAGCATTTTCCGACGCGCAGCAGACGCTTAACTTTGACGAATCAAAAAGTTTGGTCGAGCGTGCCAGGGCCGTGTTCGAATTACGAAAGAGCTTTGACTTGCCGGCTGAGAGTTAGGTTATGGCTGCAAAAAGCTATCAAGCAAGAACATCCATGCGCCGAATGCTGGCAGACACGATTACGCCGGTCAGCATTTACCTCCGGCTGCGAGACGTATATCCCGGCAGTGTGCTGCTTGAAGGCAATGACTTCGCAGATGCGGGAAGTTCCTTCTCCTATATTTGCTGTGCCCCGCTTGCGCAGTTCAAAGTTAGCGGCAGGACTGTCGATATCCGTAGACCAAACGGAGAAACTGAGCAGCGAGAACTAGCAGCACCGCGCGATGCTGTAAGTGAGTTGCAGCAGTTTGTCGATAGCTTTGTTCCTGACCCCGCTGTGAAGGCCCAGTGTATTTCAAACGGTTTGTTCGGCTACTGCTCCTACGATGCGGCGGAATATTTCGAGAGCATTTCTTTCAGCTCTGAGCGTGACGAGCGCGATATCCCCGCGATGCTGTACACCGCTTACCGCTTCGTTATTGCGATAAACCATTTCAAAAACGAGATGTACCTCTTTGAGCACAATTATTCTGGCAGCAAGGCCGGAGAGGAATCGCTCGAAGAATTGGCTTACCTGATTAACAACAAAGATTTCGCTGAATACAGCTTTTCAACCTCTAAGCTTGAAGAGTCTAATTTATCAGATTCAGAGTTTGTCGAGAGCGTTCGCGAGGGAATTCGTCACGTTCACCGCGGCGATGTGTTCCAGCTCGTTCTTTCGCGCTGTTTTTCGACTGAGTTTAAAGGCGACGAATTTAATGTCTACCGCGCCCTGCGTTCGATAAATCCTTCTCCGTATTTGTTTTACTTCGACTGCGGCAGCTTTAAAATTTTCGGTTCTTCGCCCGAGTCGCAATTGGTGGTCGAAGAAGGTCGTGCCATGATTAATCCGATAGCCGGAACTTTTCGGCGCTCCGGTGATGCTGACAAAGACAAACGTCTTGGCGAAGAGCTTGAGAACGACCCCAAGGAAAACGCAGAACACGTAATGCTGGTGGACTTAGCCAGAAACGATCTGAGCAAGCACTGCGACTCCGTTGAGGTTGATCGCTACCGCGAAGTGCATTTCTTTTCCCATGTAATTCATCTCGTTTCAGAAGTTTCCGGCAAGCTGTCGCGCGGTGTTCAGGCGGCCCAGATTGCAGCGGATACCTTTCCAGCGGGGACTCTGACTGGAGCACCGAAGTACCGTGCGATGGAGCTAATCGATCAATACGAAAAGGGCAGGCGCTCGTTTTACGGAGGCAGCATCGGCTTTATCGGCTTTAACGGCGATTACAAGCACGCAATAGTCATTCGCTCACTGCTCAGTAAGAACAACGTGCTGTACTACCAGGCCGGAGCGGGAATTGTCGCCGATTCAGAGCCCGAAAAGGAACTAAACGAAGTAAACAACAAGCTTGCAGCTTTGCGCGCGGCGCTGGTGCATGCGTC
>JAGRAN010000208.1 GCA_020434585.1 Bdellovibrionales bacterium | reverse complement strand
GGTGATGGGCAAATTCGCGCCAACCAATTTCACGCAGATAAGTGCCCGGTCCGGATTTGCTCATCGGTTGAGGTTTGTCTTCGTGGGCAAGCGAATGCCAGATTTGTTTTGGGCTAATTTCACCGAAGTGCAGGTGTGGCGATAAGCGTGAAGTTCCAGGTAGGTCGGGCCTGTTGCGTTTTTCGTTGTAAGATTCCGCTGCCCTCTTTGCGAACTCTTTTAAGGCCTTCTTCGCGCCGCTCTCTCCGGGATTCCAGTAATCGTAAAAGCCATCGTCCCAAGGTATTTTTGGCAGAAGGCAAAGGTCATCTACCTTAAGATTCTTCAGTCGACTCAACTTTGCTCCCTTGATGCTCCTCGGTGCACCGAGCGGCTTTGCGGGTTGTAACTGGTCCACGAGGGATTTCCAGAATGGCGTAAAAACTTTGTAGGGTTTTCCGGACTTGTTTAAGTTCTCCCAAGGCTCAAGCAATAACGAGCCATTAAATGACTCGACTTTGACCGAGCTGCCTTTTAAGACATGTTTAACTTTTTCGTCTCGCTTGATAATTGACGGCTCGTAAAGCCGATTCCAGGTGACATAGTCTGCGTTGGTGTCAGCGATCAATTCCTGAATTACGTCTAGGCATCGTCCTTTTTTAATTAGGAGGTCTGCACCTCGACTTTTCAGCTCGGCGCCCAGTTCTAGTAGGGAGTGGTGCAGCCAGCACTTTGCCGCTGAGCCAGGCGGCCAGTCGCCTTCCTCTTCGGGTGACCAGATGAACAAGGGAATAACTGTTTTTGACTTTTCAACTGCTGCCGACAGAGCCGGGTTGTCGGCGATTCGCAAATCGCGCCTCAGCCAAACGATTGCGGTATCAAATTTCTTTTCCATTTACGATAGTCCGCTTCTTTCACCTTGAAAGAGTTCCGCTAAATCAACTTGAAGAGCGTTGGCTAGCTTGAGCATCGCTCCGACAGTTAGGTTTTGCTTGCCGTGTTCGAGCGTACTTAAATATGCTCGGTCGATTTGTGCCTGCTCAGCTAAATCCTGCTGCCGCATTCCTTTACGAGAGCGCAGCTCCTGAATTCTGCGGCCGATCAGTGTCAACCAGGAGTCTAGGTCTTTGCTGCGATTGGGCAAACCGACCAGCTCACGACTTCGCATAATTGCCGTTGCGATATCCGGGGCATAAACATCGTGTCCAAGATTATCGAGGAGCTCCGGGAAAGCGGCGAATGCTGAGCCTCCGATGAGAATCGGGAGCGAGGGGTGATGCTTCTTAACTTGTTTAATTGCGGCTCTTGCTGTCGGTACGGCTTCAGCTAGGGTAGTAGACAATCCAAGCAGGTCTGGTTTGCACTGCGCGATAAATTTAACGAGATCTTTGGTCGGTGTGCCCGCGCCGAGACAGTCGACCGTCCATCCATCTCTGACCAAGAAGTCGGAAACTACTCTGCAAGGTATATAGTGTGGGTCGTTTTCTGGTGCAGCAATAACAACGTGCTTGCCATTCTTTTCAAGCGGCTTCATCGCTCGGCGCAGGATGTCCATCTGGCTAAGCGTAATTTGAGATGCCCTGTGCTCTTCTGCAACCGTAAGCTTGCCGGTAGCCCATAGCTCACCGATTTTGCGCTGACTCGGCAGTAGCACCTCTAGGTAAAGCGCATCGGGCGAAGCTTGTTTTTTGCTCAAGGCGGATTCAATTATCGCATCGGCCGCGTCGCTGTCACCTACCCGAATTGCCTTCAAATATTTCTGCCTAAGGGCGCTGTCGGTCGCCGAGCGAGAACTTGGTTTGGATAGATTTGCCATCAAGTAAAAAGCTGTTAGATATAAACAATAATTAAGAAGTAAAAATGGTATATGTCTAACATACACGAAAGTTGCCACCTGGGCTACTGATGAGAGAAGTATTGAAAAATATTGATAAATTTGAAGTAAGGCAAGCTTATGAGGGACGAAGTTACTGCCTACGAAGCAGCGTCTCTATCGCTCGACCGCGAGCGGAAGTATTCGAGTTCTTTGCGAATGCAAACAACCTTCAGGAGTTAACGCCGGATCATCTCAATTTTTCGATAATCACGCCTGGTCCGATCGAGATATCAGAGGGTTCAGTTATCGATTATCGACTTAGCCTTTATGGAGTCTCGTTTGGCTGGCAAAGTGAGATCACAGTTTGGGAGCCGCCTTATCGTTTTGTCGACGAGCAGCGCAAGGGGCCTTACAAGTACTGGATTCACGAACACGTTTTTGTAGAAGACGAAGGGAAGACAGTTGTTAAGGATCACTTGCGCTATTTTCCGGTGGGCGGAGCGCTGTTGAACGCTCTATTCGTTAGGCGAGATATCGGCAAAATCTTTAATTATCGTGCTCAGAAACTGCTGCAGATCTTTGGGTCTGTTGAGTAGGTATCTTAGCTGTCTAGTTTTTCAGCATCCTTGAGTAGCATTTTTAGGGAGTGCACCAGCTTTTTTTGGCGATTAATTTCTTCCAGCTTTCCGCTGAGCGCATTGAAAGATTTTTCGGCGCTTTCCGGTGTCGTTAGATCTAGTTCGTCCAGCTGCAGCTGGGAAGCCATCTGCCTAAGCGTATACTCGACATAGGGCAGCAGATCTAAGTCGACGCGATCGCTTTCGCGGACCAATTCGACCTGCTCGTGAAGACGCTTTTTTGAGTCCTTGGGCATTAGAGTCCTCCGACAATGTACGATGCCAAGGTGCAGTCAGAGGACTCGTTAAAATAAACTAGTCTTTTCCGCTAGTTGTCCTTGTGAAGCTCTGGGTTTAGTTCGATTGTCTTGGGATTCGGCTTACAGATAACCCGCCCAGTGCGAGAGTCCTGAATAAACAGGAGCTTTTCTTTACCCGACAGCGCCTTCGCTTTAACAACGTTTTGCCCATCTTCGACTAAGTTGCCCTCTAAATCGACCGGCTGATTCTTGTCGTTAAACATGTAAATCGGCATCCCTGCGTAAACGTAAAGACCAGCAGCAATCGTGCTCCCAAAGCCGAGCGATATTCCTGCACCGGCGTTTGCACCGAGCAGGCACTTCTCGCCAATCGAGAGTACGTCCTTGTTGCCTCCAGAAAGGGTTCCCATGATCGAGGCACCGCCGCCAATGTCGCTATTCTTGCCGACAAATACTCCAGCGGAAATTCGGCCTTCGACCATTACGTTTCCGTCCGTTCCGGCGTTAAAGTTCACGTAGCCTGCGGGCATGATTGTCGTGCCTTCGCCGAGGTACGCCCCTAGTCTAGCTCGATGAGCTGTTGTGACCCTTACGCCGAGCGGGATTGTGTAGTCTACGAGGTAAGGGAACTTATCTACGTGGCTGACTTGGAGAGGAACCTCTCTAAACATAGATTGAAGTCTTTCACTTGCAACGTCTTCTGGCAGCATCGGTCCGTAGTTTGTCCAAGCGAGGTTGTTCAAGGCGCCGAAAACACCGTCCATGCAAACTGCGTGTGGTTTGACACAGCGTTGCGACATCGCTTGCAGCTTGAAGTAGCCTTCTTCCGCGGAGCCAACTGCTTTCGAACCGTCATAAAGAAAAAAGATAACGGCATCCTTCTGCGAATAGGTTGAAGCGTCTGTTCCAGTTAAGCAGTACTTAAGTTGTTTTAGTAAATCTAGGTTAGGGTGACTGCCGCCGTCGTTGATGTACGGGTCAAACATTCCCAATGCTTTTTCCAACTGTGCGGCAGACAGGGAGTGACATCCGTTTTCGGCTTTCTGAAGACCCAAGATGCTCCAGAATACAGCGGCTGAACCGAAATTCGCCTGCCAGTTGACGTGCGGGAAGTAGACATCGAGCGTCTTTTCACCACGGCGACGCCTAAGGCCTAAAGAGAAACCAAGCGGCCGCTGATAGTTAGCACCGGCCTCAACTGACTCAACGAATTCGACAAATTCCTGTTTGGACTTCATTTTTTCTCCTTACCCCTTGGCAGTTCTCTAATCCCGCGCGAAAAAGTTATAACATTATCTTCGAGGTTAATCGAACGGCGTTAGGGAGTGGTGTGGGACTCGATTCGAGCGGCGACGTCGTAACAGGCGTTGTCTGTCAGGCAGTAGACGATTCGAGCGAAACCTTCACCGTCTGAACCAAAAGCTGTCCCTGGAGTAATCAGCATACCTGCCGCGATAAACCAATCTGAAATTGCGTCAGAGGTGTCGAGCGAAGGATGGGAAACCCAGAGGTAGAATCCGGCCTCAGCACCGAATACGTGGAAGCCCTGTTTTTTTAGAGCGGCCAAGATAATATCGCGCTTTTTCAAATATGATTCGCGCATAGCTACACAGTGGTTCTCGTCCAGCCAGGCCTCGCGCGCGGCCTCCTGAATAAAGCTCGGAGTTCCGACTCCCATAGCCTGTCGCATGCGGGACAGCATCTTAATGACTTCTTTGTTTTTGCTGATAATCGCGCCGCAACGAAATCCGGTCATGTGACTGCGCTTAGAGAGTGACCTGAAAACAATCCAGCGCCGACTTTCGTGAAAATCCATTGCCGAGACAGGTTTTGCCGAGCCGTAGTACAGCTCGTTGTAGCATTCGTCTGAACAAAGCATGAAGTCGTACTTTTCCGCCAGCTCAAGCAGTTTAGCGAAATACTCTTTGCCTGCTACGGCGGTGGTCGGATTGTGCGGAGAGTTAAGCCAGAATAAACCGCAGCGGCGCCACTCCTCCGGACTAATGCTATCCAGGTCTGGAAGAAAATTCCCAGCTTCGCTTAGAGGAAGCATCTTGATCGGAATGTTCAGCGTTCTGGCGGAAGCTTCGTATACTGGATACGAAAGGGAAGGTATGAAAATTTCCTTTCCGCCCGACCAATCAAAGGCCAAAGGGACAGAGAAGATGGCCTCCTTGGTACCGTTGCACGAAATTACTTCGGTATCGGGTTCAATGTCGATATCGTAAGAGTGCTTGGCCCAGGTCTTCACCGATTCTAAGTAAGACTTGCTGCCGATGCCTCGTGGGTATCCAAACCTGCGAGCGGGAGCGATGACTTCTTTCAGCTTTTTAATTACCAGCGGAAAGGCGTCGTCCTGCGGGTCTCCAATCGTAAGGTTAACTACATCGCGGCCTTCGGCGCGCATTTGGTTAAACCGCTCGACTAGAACAGCGATAGGATACTCTTTCTCTTCCAAGAGATATGGATTGAATCGTGTCATTAGCAGAAATTAGCCGACAACTATCAACTGTTCAACGCACTACAGTGTGAGCTTCCGAGAAACATACTTTGGCATTACTAAGCTAAGTCCACGAATAGGTTGGCTATTCGCTGAGTAGATAGATATGCAAGCGAAATGCTTGACATAGCAAGCGTAATTGGCATAAACCGAGCTACGCAAATATTTGAAATTGCAGTAATAATTATACACATAAATAGGCGAGTAATGGATTTATACGGCCTGAGAAAGCAGTTCACCATTATCTTCATACTTTTGCTGAGTTCTGCTGCTTCTGCGATTGCTGAAGATGCTGAACCGAGCGCCGAAGCGGCGATTCCTTCCACAATTGAGACAGGGCAAGTTCCAGGCGATTCCGCGTTGAGAGCGGATCGAGTTATCAAACGCATAACCGTCGTCGATAGCCCCGAAGAAGCCGCAGAAGCAGCTGGCTCTGCGTATTTCGTGACGGGAGAAGATCTAGAACGAGCGCAAGACGGCGTTGACGATATTTCTAGAGTGCTGAGACAAGTTCCGGGAGTGAACATTCAAGAAGAGGACGGCTATGGCTTGCGCCCTAACATCGGTTTTCGCGGAGTTCCCAATAATCGAAGCGCAAAAATTACATTAATGGAAGACAGTGTACTGATTGCCCCGGCGCCGTACTCTGCGCCGGCTGCGTATTACTTTCCACCGGTAGGTCGGATAACAGGAATAGAAGTTACCAAGGGTCCTGGATTGATAAAGTACGGTCCGTATACGAATGGCGGAGCGCTTAACCTTTTGACGCGAGGTATTCCAAGCAATCAGGAAATCGGCGCCAAATTAGCTTACGGCACTGACAATACTTTGAAAGGCGATTTTTACGGCGGCAAGAGCTGGAAGTACGGAGGGGTGATGTTTGAAACGTATCAATTTCAAACCGACGGATTCAAAGAGCTCGATGGGGGAGGGGATACTGGCTACGAACTAGAGGATTACAACCTTAAACTTCGGCTGAATACAGATCCTGATCAAGAATACTTTCATTCGCTTACATATAAAGGTGGATGGTACGACCAGATTTCTCACGAAACTTATTTAGGCCTGACTGACGAAGATTTCGGAAATACTCCGAATCGCCGTTACGCGGGTTCGCAGCTTGACAATATGGATGTCGATCACCTCCAGCAGAATCTGACATACTACGGCGAATTTGCGAACTTATTCGATGTAACGGCGACTCTTTACTACAACAAAACTCAGCGCAACTGGTACAAGCTTGATAGTGTCGGAGGCTCCGGTATTGCGACGATCCTTGCGCAGCCGAACTTGCGGCCAGACGAGGTTGCCTGGATTCGCGGAGCCGATAGTCCAGAAGGTGCACTATCGGTTCGCGAAAATAACCGCGAATTCGAATCGATGGGCGTACAGACGGTTGTCGGATTTGAATTCGATGCGGGTGAGACTACCAACGAAGTAGAGGTAGGGGTTCGTTTTCATTACGACGAAGCAGATCGTTACCAGCACGACGATCGCTATACCATGGTCAACGGCAGGATGGAGTTGGCCGCTCTCGGCGAGCCGGGGTCTCAGGACAACCGAGTGGGTAGTGCCGATGCGTGGGCCTTCTACGTGACGGATTCGCTGAAATGGAACGCGCTGACGCTCACTCCTGGACTGCGTTATGAAATGATCGAATACGATGAGAAGGACTACGGCGGAAACGATCCAAATCGCACTGGCAGCGCGCTGGATCGCAGCGACTCGAGTATAGACGAGCTGATTCCCGGGATTGGTGCGCACTACGAATTTGATGAGCAGTTTGCAGCGTTTGTCGGGGTTCATCGGGGGTTCTCTCCTCCTGGTCCGCAGGGTAGTAGCGGGGCGGAGGTAGAAGAAAGCGTAGCGTATGAACTAGGCGGAACATTCAAGCGCGAGTCGTTGTTCAGTAAAGTGGTTTTCTTTTATACCGACTACGACAACTTGCTGGGCGCTGATACTTTGTCGAGCGGCGGTAGTGGCTCGGGGGACTTGTTTAACGGGGGGGAGGTCGATGTTTACGGTCTCGAGTTTCTTGCGAGGTACGATTTCGCAGAGCTAATCGATAGTTCTCTATCTTTCCCTGCCACGTTCTCTTACACGTACACTCACTCGGAGTTTAAGGATTCCTTTCAAAGTGACTTTTTCGGCGATGTGTCCGAGGGCGACCCCGTTCCCTATACGCCGGAGAATCAGCTTTATGCCAGCATCGGCGTTACGAATGAAACCTTTGGATTCTTTTTGGACGGAACGTATGTTCAGAGCATGGTGACGGAACTCGGCGCGCCGAGCGGTGTAGAAGACGAGACTGATTCAACGCTGGTTTTCGATGCGACCGGGGAGTACAACCTCAATGAGCATGTCGGATTGTTTGTTTCTGCGGAAAACATATTTGATCGCGAATACATAGTAGCTAGGCGACCCGCTGGTGCTCGTCCAGGGCTGCCGTTGACGATCCTTGCCGGACTGAAGCTGAAGATGTAATATGCGCATCTCTTTAGCCAAGATTTAAAAATGCTGGGAGTAATGTTGTGGAGCTGTTGATTAAAGGCGGGCCAGTGATGTTTGTGCTGCTCGCAGTTTCAATCTTTGGAGTTGCAATAATACTGTGGAAGACAGTCGCAGTATTAAAGGTGCGCGCTCAGCATAGGCGGTTTTTGGAAGACCCTTCCGCATCCGACTGCGGGATCTGGCGTGATGTTCTTGATGCGCTTCAAGTCAAGGGAGCAGCGCCTTGTCTTTCTTTGGATGAGCTGCAAGTTCATGTCTCTAGGTTTGCATCAAAGAAATTACGTTCCCTTGAAAAAGGACTGCGCGAACTCTCCATGCTTGCTCACATGAGTCCATTTCTTGGACTACTTGGAACCGTTATCGGAATGATCAATGCCTTTCGACAGCTTGAAGGGGCAGGGATGCGCGTCAATCCGGCGATTCTCGCCGGAGGAGTTTGGGAAGCTTTGCTTACCACCGCTTTTGGCATTTCTATTGCGCTGCCGCTGCTGCTGGCGTTTCACCTGCTCGATGGAGTCGTAGATACCATCCGCGACAATCTCGAAGGTCTCGTTGAAGTGGAGAGCCGCCGAGTTTGGCGAGATAGGGCAGACGAGAGCTTATCATCAAATACTCACGTGGCAGCGGTTCAGGCGTCTGCCGCTGAGGCACGCCGCTATGAGAATTAGCCGAGCGAAAAAAGCAGAACTTAATCTCGACATGGCGCCGCTGATTGATGTGGTGTTCCTCCTGCTTATTTTTTATATGCTGACAAGTTCGTTCGTTCGGGATGAGGGGATTCAGTTAGAATTGCCAAGTGCGTCGACCGCACAAGCAATGGACCAGGATAATTTCACTGTTAGTGTTAGCGGGGAAGGGGACGTATTTGTCGATTCCGACAAGGTAACGTTGTCTGAGCTGAGCGAACTCGTTAGCAGCAGATTTTCTGCGGCGAGCAAAGACAAGAGCGTTTCTGTTCGAGCAAGTTCGAAGGCTTCGGTCGAATCACTGGTCGGAGTAATGGACGCTGTGAGAAACGGGGGAGTTGAAGCTGTTTCGATCGAAACTAATCCAGAGGCCGAATGACGCGAGGCAGCTTTATAACAATGCTTGCTCTGTCCTTGATCATCCATGGAGGAGGTGTTGTTGCGGCGTCAAATTGGTCGAGTAGTCCCATTGTCGTGCCACCGGCGACGGCACTAAAAATTTCAATGCGGATATCGAAGCCGCAGCCGCAAGTTAAGCAGCAGCCTGTTCAAACGCCTCCTGAACCGCCCAAGCCGAAAATAATAGAAACGAAGCAGCCTGAACCCATTGCGAAGCAGAGGCCCAGGCCGCTGCGGAAACAAGAAGTAGTGCGTCAGCTTGAACAGCCGAAGCCGGCAGTGGAGCAAGTTCAGCCGCTGCCGCCACAGCCGGAGAACAATCCGCCGGTGTTAAGCGTTGCATACGAACAAGCGCTTGCTGCGTTGCTCGAGAAAAACAAGTTTTATCCGCGACGTGCTCGCCGCCGCAGACTTGAAGGTGACGGTGTAATTCAGCTGAAAATTGCAAAGAGCGGCAAGTTGCTCGAGTCTGTGGTCACCCGATCGACCGGCTCAGCTGTGCTTGATCGTGCAATTGAAGAGATAGTTGAGCGAGCGCAGCCGTTACCTCCGCTGCCGGTTGAATACCACCCGAGCACGATGACGGTAAAAGTTCCGCTCTCGTTTGCGCTAAAAGAGTAACTACTAATAAAATTATCAATTGACCGATAAGTAAAGTTATCGGGCATTCTAAATATATGCGATGGGTCGTAAAGTGCTTTTAGCGGTCAAGCTAAAGGTCATAGAGTCCTTCAAGAACGCCTTCGAGTTCGCGTAGTCTATCCCGAGCGTCTGTAAAACGTTCTCCGATCTTTTCGATTATTCGTCTTGCAGCGAGGTCGAAACGGTATCGCATATCGATTGCCCTTTCGAGATTTTCACGGATTTCATCGCGTTCGGCATCTGTAAGTTCGTCGTTCTCAAGCAGATCATTGAGATGTTCGATCAACAGCTGATGTATAAGCACATGTTCATAGTCTTCAAGAAGTTCGATAAGCAGTTCTCGGTCAGAATTAAGTTCCGGGAACTGCTCCACGAGGAGCGATAAGATATACTCGAATATATCAAGATAAGCGTGGTCAACCTTATCTAAGTAAACATGCAGAAGTTCGTGAATGAGAGTTATGCGAGCAGCCAGGTCCATTTTATTAAGCACCCCTGCGCAAATTGCGATACGACGAACAGGACCGTCCTCGTAATAGATGATGCTTGTTTCGCCGTTGATGTCTCTTCGGCGGCACTCCTCGTCAGATAAAATCAACAGATTTCCACCCTCAAGTATTCCCCGCGCGATATCACAGAGCTCTGGATAGGTCTCGCAAATCTGATCGATGAGCTCTTCTAATTCCTCACGCTCGTGATGTCCTGGCTGGCGGGCTTCCTCACCCCAAGTGAGGTCGGTCGATTTTGAGTCGTCTGATTTCGCACTTGAACCGGAGTTGGGACTTAGAGCGAATGCCTCTTGTTCAAAGAGGACGACCGGCGATGACACGGTAGTGAAAATAAGTGTGAAACCAAAAAATAATTGCGCTAGCCTACCCATGACTCATTTCCTGCAACTGAACTTACACTCACCGGTATTTGTTTGATTTGACCCTCGAAATTGGCCTGTAGAGGCCCATACTCAAATCTAGAAAATACCGGGACGTGCTTCACCGCTCCGTGATAAAACGTGATAAGAGGAGTAAATGCAGCATTTTATGAGTTATGATTTAAACAAAGAGGTAGTCAAAATTCTCAAGCGGGCGCGTAAAGCCGGTGTTAACTTCATGCCGCTCTCCGAGCTCCTCTGGCGTTTTGATGCTGAGATGAGAACGCTGCCGTCGACTAGTGAAATTAACGCTGCCCTGACCGAACTTACTTGGGTTGAAGTAGATCGCGGCGATAAACAAGTTGTTCTTAAATTTTTAGTTGAAGGTGACAAGGTGGGTTCAGCTCAAAGTGTCTCAGAAGATGAGAACAAACTTGCGTACGAACTTTATCGCAAAGAGTTTGGACAAAAAGCTCGGAAGCTAAAGCTAAGACCAAAAAGGACGCGGAAATAATATGAGATTTTCTTGTCACAGG
This sequence comes from Bdellovibrionales bacterium, assembly GCA_020434585.1. Classification (GTDB taxonomy): domain Bacteria; phylum Bdellovibrionota_C; class UBA2361; order SZUA-149; family JAGRAN01; genus JAGRAN01. Next base: position 419 of record JAGRAN010000208.1, on the reverse strand, counting down.
GTGATTTCATACCTGGCTTTGATCGGATTTGCGAATCTGGCGTCGGCGCAAAACTTAACGCTTCCCGTAACCACGGAAGATATTCGATCTAGGTGTTCGAACGAGGCCAAGGCCGAGTGCCACGGAGCTTGCCTAGATGGATTTGGCACAACTTGTTATTACGATTCCCGAAACTCCCCCACTCCCCCCGCGTTTTTCGACGATCATTCCAAGTGCTTTGGGTATCGACATCAGTCCGTTTGCAATCCGTGCGCTAATGTCTTTCAAATTCAAACTAAGGACGTTTCCTGCGAGGTTTTCTACCAATCACTTAATCGAAAAAGCCAAGAATGCGAGGGCTGCTTGCGCCAAACTGGGTCGTATGGAGGATAGTTTCCAATGCTCAAGCCCATTTGGGATTAGTAATATTGTCAGCGGCT